>CAXSBW010000091.1:0-9382 GCA_964235795.1 uncultured Acidobacteriaceae bacterium
TTATTTGCCGATGCAGAAGGTGGAGAAGATCAGTCGCAGCACATCGTCGGGCGTGGTGGTTCCTGTCAACTCGTCGAGCGAGCGAAGAGCCGTGTAAAGGTCGAGCAGCACGAGTTCATGCGGCAAACAGAGCTGCACCGCGCGCATGGCATCGGCGATGGCGGCCTGCGCTGCGAGCACCGTTGTCTGCTGGCGAAGGCTGGTCAGCGTTGCGGGTTCACCGGCTGTGCCGCGCGTCAGCAGCGACTCCATGGCGGCTCGCAACTCCGCGATGCCGGCTCCGGTCACGGCTGAGGTGTTGACGACGGCGGACGCTTGCGGAGCGAGTTCGCGAACCCGCGCGATCACATTCGCCTGAGCGGATACGAGATCGGATTTACTCAGAACAACGAAAAGCGGCCGTCCCGATGTAGTTTCGAGCAGCGCCTGCTCTTCTTCGTTCAACGGCGCGGTGCCGTCCAGAACAACCAGCACCAGCCCGGCATCGGCCAGCGCTTCTCTCGATCGAGCGATGCCGATGCGCTCGGCCTCATTGGCGGCGTCGCGCAGCCCTGCGGTATCGATCAACTCGACCGGTACACCGCCGAGCGACAAGCATTCCTGCACGGTGTCGCGCGTTGTGCCGGGCTCGGCGGTGACAATGGCACGCTCGCGAGCAAGCAGGCGATTGAACAGGGAGCTTTTGCCGACGTTTGGGCGACCCACGATTGCCAGGCGTACGCCCGTGCGCAGCAGCCGGCCACGCTCAAAGGAAGACGCAAGCCGAAGCAGCGGCTCGTGCAGCGCCGTCAACCGATGAAGAAGCTCGGCGTCGGGAAGGACCGGGGTGTCGTCCTCCGCGAAATCGATGCCGGCCTCAAGCGCGGCGATCAGCGCAACGAGCTCTGCTTTGAGCGGAGAAACGACGCGCGACAAGGCACCGCCAAGCTGCCGTGCGGCAAGCTGCGCGCCCTCAATCGTTTCGGCCTCGATCAGGTCGCGCACGGCCTCGGCTTGTGTCAGGTCGAGCCGTCCGCTCAAAAAAGCGCGCTCGGTGAACTCGCCGGGTGCCGCCAGGCGCGCGCCGCCGGCGAGTGTCAGACGCAGCAGGTGATCGAGAAGAACGGGAGATCCGTGGGCCGCGATCTCCACCGTGTCTTCGCCCGTATAGGAGCGTGGGCCCTGGAAATAAGTCGCCAGGGCTTCGTCCAGTGTTTCGCCAGTCGCGGGTTCAACAATATGGCAGAAACGCGCGCGCCCCGGCTGCAATGGGCCGGAAAGGCGTCCGAGCAGGGGGGTCGCGATGGGCAGGGCCCCGGGCCCGCTCAGACGCAGGACGCCGATGCCGCCGCGTCCGGGCGGAGTGGCGATCGCCGCGATGGTGTCGCGGATGGGCAGTGATTCCATCTCGTTCAGCGAGGACGGTCGCGTCGAGGGTTGCTGCTGCGTCGACCGGCCATGCTTCGATCGTCGCGACGCTCAGTGCGCGCCGGCAGCGACGACGGCACATACGTGGCACGATCGTAGCCGGGCGGAAACACGACCAGCACGCGTTGTGTGCCTTCGCCGACAGACTCGCCTTCAACAGCGGGAAACTGGCGTAACGCAAGATGCAGCAGGCGCCGCTCGCGCGAGTTGCCGGGCGCGAACGCAAAGGGCTGCCCAGTCCGCGTGACCATGTCGGCGGCGGTTTGTGCGCGGAGCAACAGTTCCTGCGCGCGCAGGGCTTTGTAGTTGTCCGCGTCGAACGACACATGATCGTGCTCCTCGCTCTCCAGGCGCAGCAGCTTCGCCCCTACGTGCTCCATCGCGCGCAATAATTCACCACTGCGTTCCAGCAGCAGCGGCGTGTCGGGCCCGGAAAGCTCAACATAAATCTCGCGAGCCTCAAAGCCGTATGGGTCGGCCGCGCCGGCCCCGGCTGTGATCCGGTAGCGCAGCTGCAGGCGGCCGGCGGTGGTCAGCAGGTGGAGGAACGTGCCGAGTGTTTCGGCAGCGACTTTGTGGTCGGGGATCGGCACACAGCCAGTTTACAACCCGGGCGAAACGGTCGAAGTCCTACGCCTTTTTCGGATTCACGATCCTGGCGTTGATTGTCTTTCCGTTCTTTTTCGCTGCGCGCCGCAGAGCGATCTCGCGCATCTCCCGGCCCATGGCGGTCTTGTTCATCACCATCTGGACCAGGATCCCAATGAGGTTGGACGCCGCCCAGTACAGTGCCAGGCCCGCGCCGATCGACCAGGTCATAAAGCCGAAAACCGCCGGCATGGTGATGGCCATCATGCGCTGCTGCTGCGGGTCGACGCCGGGCGAAGGCGTGAGCCACTGCACCAGGAACATGGACCCGACAAACAGGACCGGCAGCAGGTGGTACGGGTCCGGCGACGACAGGTCCGGCACCCAGAGCCAGTGCGCCTGGCGCAGCTCGATCACGTTCGACAGCATGCGATAAAACGCAAACAGCAGCGGCCACTGGATCAGCATGGGCAGGCACGAGCCGAACATGTTGACGCCATTGTCCTTTTGCAGCTTGAAAATCTCCTGGTTCATCTCCTGCCGCTTCGGGTCGGTTGCCTTGTACTTGGCGTAGCGCTGCTTGATCGCGTCCATCTGCGGCTGAATGCGCTGCATCTTGAGCGACGAGCGCATCATGAACACGCGCGACGGCAAGGTGACGAGCGAAAGCAGCACGGTAAGAATCAGGATCGACCAGCCCCAGTTCGCGACGATGTGGTTATGCAAAAAGCGCAGCAAAAGAAACAGCGGTTGCGCCAACACCGACCACCAGCCGAAGCTGACGATCTTGTCGAGGCTCGGACCACCGTCGGTGCCCTTGACCGCGGACAGGGCGGACAGTGTCTTGGGGCCGACGAATAAACGCGCGTCGAGAGTGCCGGTTGTGTCGGCCAGGGCAGCGCCCAGGACCGGGGCCGGCGTGGTCTCATGGTCGCCTGGTTTTTTCGCGTTTCGGGGGATATCGACCGCGTTGTGCAGCGTTACGAAGCTGCTGTCGGCCGGATGGTCAGGCAGGAACACGGCGGCGAAATAAAGATCCGAGATGCCGGCCCAGTCGTAGTTGCCGCGCAGGGTATTGCCGCCCGAGACTTTCTTGAACTCCACCTGCTCGGCCTTGCCGCCCTGGCTCAGGTCGAACGTGCCGCCCGCATACTGCGGCAGCGTTTGCTGGTCGCCGAAGCCGGAAGGCCACGCAATGGCGGCTGCGATCGGGGCTCCATTGCGTGTGGCCGACACATGCGTGTGGATCACATACGTGTTATCGAATGTGAACGTCTTGGTGACGTTGAGCCCGCCCGCGGAGTAGGTATACGTCAGAGAGCCGGGAACAGCAAGGGTGGACGCGGTGCTCGAAGAGACATAAAGCGCGGTCGCGAGTTGTCCGGTCAACGCGGGCTCGTACGTGTAGAGCGACAGCGGAAAGCCGTACCGGGGCGCGGCACGTTGGTTTACGAGATCCAGCGGATGCTGCCCCGTATCGTCCTTGTAGTTCTTCAAAATCCACGATGTAACGGCACCGCCGCGATTGGAAAACGTGATTCTGTAAAGCGCGTTTTCAACCGTGATCGGAGTGACCGCGGTGGCCTGCACGGCACCGGCGTCGGGCGCCGAGGCACTCGGCACCGCAGGGGGTGTCGCGGGAGCAGGCGTGCCGGACAGAGCGGTGGTCTGCTTCGAGGCAGCGGGAGCCGGTTTCTGCTTGAAGTATTGCAGCCCGAAAAAGACCAGGATGAACAACGAAAAATACATCAGGAGCGAGGAGGAGCCGCCGGGGGCTCCTGCGGGGCCGCCCGTGCTTTGCTGGTTCGGGTTCTTGAATTCTGCCAAGGGTGGTTCTTCCTAGTCGTACGGGTCTGTGCGGGCGCGCGCGCCCGTGCACCTCTATGGTACCTGCGCGCGGGTGTTTTCCGGTGAAATCGCTACCGTGTGGCGCGACGCGGTACAGGCACCGGGTCCCAGCCGCCGCGCGAAAACGGGTTGCAGCGCAGCAGCCGCCATCCGGCGAGGGTCATGCCCCGCGCGAATCCGTGCCGGGCACAGGCCAGTGCGGCATACTCCGAGCAGCTGGGCTGGTACAGGCAGCCGCCCCCGCCGGGCGAAAGCGCGTGGAGCAGCGGGGAAAGCACTCGCTTGTAGGCCGCGAAGATGGCATCGATCACAGGGTGCTCTGCAGGTTCCCCGGTGGTCACCGGCGGCTGCCCTTGCCGCCGCGCGAGCGCGGCAGCGGCGTGTTGACGGCGCCGGAAGCGACGCGCCGGGCTACGGTCGCGAACACGGATGCCATTTCGAGCTGCAAGGCTTGAAATGGCATGTCCGCAACAAAGGCACGGGGATGAAGCACAACATCGACGCCGGTCGGCAAGGCAGGCAGGGCAGCCAGAGCCGCGACGCGAACCCTGCGTTTGATCCGGTTGCGCAGCACGGCATTGCCCAGGGCGCGCGGTACGGTGATGCCGAAGCGCGCGCCCTGCGAGGCCGCTTCCGGAATTTGCATCCGGTAAAAAAACCCGAGCGACGGTCCGGAATGTTTGCGGCTGGCCGCGTACACCAGGCCATAGTCGGCGTGCCTGCGAAGCCGCACTGCTCGAAAAGGAGTCATTCGGACCTGCTCCGGCAAGGCCGCACTTGAAAGGCAGGGAGGTTAGTCGCGGAAACCGGCGGACACGGCGATCTTGTGACGGCCCTTGGCGCGGCGGCGGTTCAGAACGGCGGCACCGCTCTTGGTCTTCATGCGGGTGCGAAAGCCGTGGGTCTTGGACCGGTGGCGGCGATTGGGCTGGAAAGTACGTTTCGGCATCTTGGCACTCCTTCGGTCGCGGCTGTCCACACAAAGCAGGCACTCGGCTGAGCCAAAGCGAGACTAGGGGACGAACCCTCATTGTAGCGCAGGAGCGGTTTCGGGGAACAGCGCCCGGCCGTCGGCGGCCATTTGCCGACAGCCGGCGCGCTCCCAACCTATTCCCAACCCATCCGGGGAGCCCCGGCCGAGTTCGCGGATCGGCTTCGGCAACCGCGCCGCAGACCGCGCTTTCACCACGGCTTGTGCATTCGCCGGACCAGCACAGAACTGTCGCGAAAACAAGCGGGAAAGCGTCCCCTGTCTGTGCTAGTCTGAGCCTCGCTTCGGACGGTCTGCTTCGATCGATGACAGTTGCTGCAGGTCCACAGGCGCGGCCTTTTAGTCGCGTCATCACGCTTTTTCGTTTCACCCTCAATCTGCGGATCGCTCGCCTCTTTCATCGCACGGGGGCGTGGGAATCTGCTTCCTTGTTCCGGGCCTCGGCTTCAGTCCGCGGCAGCGGGACGTGGGGTTTGCATTGGCGAGCGATGAACAAACACACCGCCGTTTTTGCACGTAAGGATTTCCCCGAATGAGCTTTTACCCCGCTGTACCGGCCGCACCGCTGAACCCCTGGGTTCGCATCCTCGGCGCGCTTCAGGGCAAGATCAACCGGCAGGCTTATGAAACCTGGTTCAAGCCCACCTTGTTCAGTCACACCGACGGCAACATCCTTGTGGTGCGCGTGCCGACGGCCAGGTTCCAAACCATCGGCGATCGCTATGCCGATCTGATCGGCGAGGCACTCGATACGCTCCGGCTGCCGTATGAGCGGGTGGACTTTGTGGTGCCGCCGGAGAATGAGCGCGCCGGCGACGACGGGCGCTTCCCTCCCGCGTCTTCGTACAGCGGCCGCGCCCCGCGTGGAACCTCAACGGCCGACCGCGAACACGCCCCGGGCTCCGGGGAGCCGCAGGCCGTGGCGGTTTCGCTGCAGGCCGCGGCACAGGGCTCGGCGCAGGGCTCGGCACAGGGCTCGGCGCAGGTCGCAGCCCAGATCGCAGCTCAAATGCCCGGCGCGGCCGGCGCGGCCCAGCCGAACGGGCCGCAACAGGGCCGCTTCGACTGGAACTCGGCCGCGCAGCTCAACCCGCGCTACACCTTTGACGGCTTTGTCGGCGGTGCCGGCAACCAGTTCGCCCGTGCCGCCGCTGCCGCTGTCGCCGAGTCGCCGGCCAAGGCGTACAACCCGCTGTTTTTATACGGCGGCGTGGGCATGGGCAAAACTCACCTGATGCAGGCCATCGGTCACGAGATGAAGCGTCGTCAGCCGACCGCGGCCATCTGCTATGTGTCGAGCGAAAAGTTCACCAACGAGATGATCAACTCGCTGCGCTACGACAAGATGACCAGCTTTCGCGACAAGTACCGCTCCGTCGACCTCCTGCTGATCGACGACATCCAGTTCCTGGCGCAAAAAGAGAGGACGCAGGAAGAGTTTTTCCACACCTTCAATGCGCTGCACGAAACCGGCAAGCAGATTGTGATTGCGAGCGACCGGCCGCCGAAAGAGCTGCCGGAGATCGAGGACCGCCTGCGCTCGCGCTTCGAGTGGGGACTGATCGCCGATATTCAGCCGCCGGACCTGGAAACCCGGGTCGCGATCCTGCAAAAGAAGGCCGAGTCCGAGACGCGCGAGCTGCCCAACGATGTCGCCCTGTTTGTCGCCTCCAACATCCGCACCAACGTGCGCGAGCTGGAAGGAGCGCTGGTGCGCCTGTTCGCCTGGTGCAGGCTCCACGAAGTGGAAATGTCGCTCACGACCGCGCAGCTGTGCCTCAAGCAGTTCATCGACACGCAGGTACGCAAGATCACGATCGAAGCGATTCAGCGGGCCGTCGCCACGCATTTTGCCATGCGCGGCGTGACCGAGCTGAAGGAGAAAAACAACTCGCGCAAGGTGGTGGTGCCGCGGCAGATCGCGATGTTTCTGGCCAAGCAGATGACCGAAGCCAGCCTGCCGGAGATCGGCCGCCAGTTCGGCAACAAGCACCACACCACCGTGATGCACTCCATCGCGAAGATCGAGGAGCAGCTGCGCTCCGACAAGGACCTGAGCCGCACCCTGGCGGGCCTGCAGGAAGAGTTGTCAAGCTAGCGCACCGGCAGAATCCCGCTCGCACGCCGGTGCTTCTTGCTATCCTCGCTGCTATGCGTTTCTTCCCGCATCTCCGGCGCATGCTCTGCTTGCTGGTTTGTATGCTGCCGGGCGCGCCCACGCTGCAGGCTGCCGGCAGGCACGAGCAGGACACCGGCTTTCTGAACCGAACGATCGCGGTGCGCGGCACGGTGCGTCGCTACGTGGTGTACCTGCCGTCCACCTGGAACAAGGACGCCAAGTGGCCGATTCTGCTTTTCCTGCACGGTTCGGGCGAGCGCGGATCGGAAGGGCTCGATGAAACGCAGATCGGGCTGCCGGCCGCGATTCGCCTTCATCCGGAGCGCTGGCCGTTTATCGTCGTGATGCCGCAGGTGCCCTTCAGCCACCACCACTGGACCGACCCCGACATGATGGAAACCGCCATGGCTGCCCTGCGCGCCGAGGGGCGCGAGTTCCACGGCGACCCGGACCGTACGTACCTGACCGGGCTGTCGCTCGGCGGCTACGGCGTGTGGGAGATCGCGCGAGACAATCCCCGCGTGTTTGCGGCCATCGCGCCGGTCTGCGGCGGGGTCTTCTGGTCGTACCAGCCTTCACGCTGGAGTGAACAAACCACCCTGCCGGAGGAATACGCGCGCGCTTTGCACCGCGTGCCGGTATGGATGTTTCACGGTGCCGATGACCCCATCGTGACCCCGCGCCAGAGCGCGCTCATGTTCGACGCGCTCAAGGCCGATGACGGCGTCGTGCGCTTTTGGGAGTACACCGGGGTCAAACACAATGTATGGGACAAGGCCTACAACAATCCCGACCTGCCGCGATGGCTGCTGGCGCACTCGCTCTCGTCGGACGCAGTGCTCGCGCCCGCGGCGGAACGAATCCTGGTGCCTGTGCATCCCGTGCCCGCCAAAGTCAACCCGGCGGGCTACGACGCGCTGGTCGGCGACTACCAGGATCAGGGCGTGACGCAAATCACCGTGTACCGTACCGGCGACCAGTTGTTTCAGCGCAACCGCTACGGCGAGGTCGCGGAGCTGCTGCCCGAAAGCGCGAATACATTTTTCTTTCCCAGCGGCAGCACCACGCGCGTCGTCTTTGAGCGAGACCCCGCGACCGGCTCGATCCGCGACGCGTTGCTGCGCGACGACCGCCACGAGGAGCGCTGGGACCGCAAACGGTAGGTGCGGGGCCGGCTGCTCTCGGCCGGCATTGTCTTGGAGAGCCGGCTTTCGACTGCAAACCTGACGGAACAGCCGCCGCATGCCCGCCCGATAGACTGACCGCATGAGTCTGCAGTTTGAAGTCCTCGCGACCGGCTCCCCGGGCGGCCGTTTGGGGCGCATGCACCTGCCGCATGGCACCGTTGAAACCCCGGCCTTTATGCCGGTCGGCACGGCCGCGACCGTCAAGGCTGTCCCGCAGGATGTGCTCGAAACATTGGGTGCGTCTGAGGCCGCCGAAGCCGGCGAGCAGCCTGGCGCGCGCATCATTCTCGGCAACACCTATCACCTGTACCTGCGGCCCGGGCACGAGGCGATCCGGCGCATGGGCGGCCTGCACCGCTTTATGAGCTGGGACCGGCCCATCCTGACCGACTCCGGCGGTTACCAGGTGTTTTCGCTCGCGAACCTGCGAAAAATCACCGAGGACGGAGTGCGTTTTTCGTCGCATCTCGACGGCTCGAAGCACCTGTTTACCCCCGAACACTCCATGGCCGTGCAGCTGGCGCTCGGCTCCGATATCGCCATGGCATTCGATGAATGTTTGGAGTATCCGGCGGACGAGACGCGCGCGCGTGCCTCGCTCGAGCTCACCATGCGCTGGGCCGCCCGCTCGCTCGCTTACTGGGAGCAGCACAAGCATGAAGTGCCGTGGTGGCCGCAGGAGAATACCGGGCCGGTCGAGCGCCGGGCTGCCCCATCGGTCGCGCCCGATGCCCGGCCCAGCCTGTTCGGGATTGTGCAGGGCGGCATGTTCCCCGCGCTGCGCCGCGAAGCCGCGGAGCGCATGGTCGCGATGGATCTGCCCGGCTATGCGATCGGCGGCCTCGCAGTGGGGGAGCCGCGCGAGCGCACCCTGGAGATCATCGCCGAAACCCTGCCGTACCTGCCGGCCGACAAGCCGCGCTACGTGATGGGCGTCGGCTACCCGGAGGAGATCCGCGCCTATGCGCGGATGGGCGTCGACATGATGGATTGCACCATCCCGACACGCGCCGGCCGCCACGGGCTGCTGTTCAGCTCCGAAGGCCGGCTCAATATCAAGAACCGGCGCTTCGCCGAGGACGAGGGCCCGATCGACCCCGAGTGCCGCTGCCCGGTCTGCGCCCGCTACAGCCGCGCCTACCTGCGGCACCTGACTGCCTCCGGCGAAGCGCTCGGCGGAACGCTGAATTCGATCCACAATCTTGCGTTTTATCTCGAAACCATGAGGAAGGTGCGAGGGGA
>CAXSBW010000092.1:0-9091 GCA_964235795.1 uncultured Acidobacteriaceae bacterium
AAACCGCCTGCGCGGCCCAGGCTCGGGTTTCGAGCTGAGGCAGCCGCTTGGTGACGTGATTGTTCCAGACTATGCACCCAGCTCCGCCCGGATCGCTTCCGCAATCCGCTCCGCATGTGCCCGCATCAATTCCTCCGACTCCGCCTCGATCATCACCCGCGCCAGCGCTTCCGTCCCCGAGTAGCGCACCACCACCCGCCCTGTTCCGGCCAGCGCCTGCTCTGCTTCTTCAATCGCCGCAGCTACCTCAGCAATTTGGCCCAGCGGCTTTTTTTCGCGCACCCGCACATTCACGATCACCTGCGGATAGGTCTTCAGATCCGCCAGCAACTCTTCGATCCGCCGCCCGCTGCGCCGCACAATATCGAGCACCACCAGGGCCGTCAGCAGCCCGTCGCCGGTCGTATGCAGGTGAGGGAACAGGATGTGCCCCGACTGCTCACCGCCCAGCGAGGCCCCGTGCGCCTGCATCATTTCGAGCACATATTTGTCGCCCACCGGTGCCCGCAGCATGCGGATGCCGTCGCGCCCAAGCGCCGCTTCGAGCCCCATGTTCGACATCGTTGTCGCCACGACTGTGTCGCCCGCGAGCCGCCCCTGCTGCTTCAGGAAGCGCCCGGCCAGCAGCAGCACCGCGTCGCCGTTCACCACGCGTCCCTGCCCGTCGGCAAACAGCGCGCGGTCCGCATCGCCGTCCAGCGTCACGCCCAGGTCGGCCCCGCGCTCCCGCACCTCGCGCGCCACGACTCCAGGATGAAGCGCGCCGCAATCCTCATTGATGTTGCGGCCGTCAGGCTCGGCATGGGCGAGCTCGACCCGGCCGCCCAGGGCGGCAAAAAGCTCCGGCGCAATCGCCGAGGCCGCGCCGTTCGCGCAGTCCAGCACAAGGTGCATACCTTTGAGCGCGAGCCCCGGCACCGCCGCCCGCAGAAAGCTCTCGTAGTCATGTCGGTACACGGGGTCTGCTTCCGGCAAGTCCCTCTCGCTCGAGGCACTGCCCGCCGCCAGCCGCGAAAAGATCTCCGCTTCCATCGCAAGCTCGTCCGCGTCCGGCAGCTTGTAACCGTCGCCGCCGAAAATCTTGATCCCGTTATCCACCCACGGATTGTGCGAAGCCGAGATCACCACGCCCGCGCCGAAGCCGAACTTGCGCGCCAGGTACGCCACCGCCGGCGTCGTCACCACGCCCGCATTCGCCAGCACCGCCCCGCCCGAGATAAGGCCGGCATGCAGGGCGCGCGCAATCCACGGCCCACTTTCGCGCGTATCCATACCCAGCAACACGCGCGGTACCGGGTGCTTCGCTTTCAGGGTGTGTGCCAGCGCCTGCCCCACTGCAAAGATCGTCGCTCGGTCCAGCGGCACTTCCCCAGCGACTGCGCGAATCCCGTCCGTCCCAAACAGCTTTCTCATGCACCCTCTATCGTCTTGCCCGTGACTTGCGCGGCCAGCTCGCCCTCGCCCAGGCGCACCCGGATCGCTTCGCCGGCGTCCCCGGCCCGCGTCACCACCGAGCCGTCCTCGGCAAATACCACCGCATACCCGCGCCGCAGCACGGCCAGCGGCGACAAGGTTTCGAGCCCCCGCGCGGCCGCGTCCCGGCGATGCCACGCGCCGCGCAGACGAGCCGCCCCCGCCCGCTCCAATCGCCCGCGCAGCTCTCCAACCTGGCTGTTCATGCGCCGCAGGCACTGCGTTCCGTCGTAGCGCCCCAGGGCTCCGGCCGCAACCTCGTGCCGTTTGCTCGCCGCAATCAACCGCTGCCCCCCGGCCTGCTCCAGCCGCAGTTGCAAGGCCTCAAACCGCTCCCGCATCAAACCCACTCGGTGGGTCGCGTCCTGCCGCAGCAGTGTCGCCGATACCCGCTCCACGCGCTCCCGCGCCAGCCTGACTCGCGACACCCCGGCCCGCTCCAGGCGAAAGCGCAGCTCATCCACACGCTGCTCCCGCCGTTGCAAGCCGCCGCGCAAACGCGCGAAGCTCGCGTCGGCACCGAGTTCCGCAAACCGCTGCCGCGCCATCGCCACCAGCAGCCGCGCAGCCCGGTTCAGCCGGGCCCGCAGCTCCCCAATATGCTCTTCCACCCGGTGCTGCGCCGCCGTGATCAGCTCTGCCGCGGCTGAAGGCGTCGGCGCGCGCAGGTCGGCCACGAAGTCCGCGATCGTAAAATCCGTCTCGTGCCCTACCGCCGACACCACCGGCAGCCCCGAGTCCGCGATCGCCCGCGCGACCAGCTCGCTGTTGAACGGCTGCAGGTCTTCAAGCGACCCGCCACCACGCGCCACCACAATCACGTCCACGTTGCGGGCATGGTTGAAGTACGCGAGCCCCGCGGCGATCTCGCGGGCCGCTGCTTCGCCCTGCACCATCGCCGGGTACAGCAGCACATCGAGCGCCGCATGCCGCCGCCCGGCGACATTGAGAAAATCCCGAATCACCGCACCGGTCGGCGAGGTGATGATGCCCACGCAGCGCGGATACAACGGCAGCGGTCGCTTGCGATCCATCGCAAACAAGCCTTCCAGTTCCAGCTTCTTCTTGAGCTGCTCGAATGCCACCTGCAATGAGCCCGCGCCCACCGGCTCCAGCGATTCCGCCACCAGCTGCAGCTGCCCGCGCTGCTCATATACTGAGGCGCGCCCGCACAGCAGCACCTCCAGCCCGTCCTCCGGACGAAACCGCAGCTTCAGTGCTTCCTTGCGAAACATCACCGCCGGCAGCGCCGCTTCGCCATCCTTCAGCGTGAAATACACATGGCCCGACGGCGCGGCGCGCAGGTTCGAGATCTCCCCGCGCACCCGCAGGTCGCTGTAAGCGTCCTCCGTGTGCCTCCGAACATCGCTCACCAGCTCTGCCACCCGCCATACCCGGCGCTCCGCATCCTCTTCCTGCGGCTCCGCCCTGTTCGCTTCCGGCGGCATCGACGCGCGCGCCCAGGCAGGCAGCGTACTTCCTTCCGCAATGCGCCGTTTCGGGCGCACACTTCCGTCCCGGCTCCCCCCCCTGCTCTCGCCGGTCTGGGCTGAAACGGCCGGTTCCGGCCGCGCAGGTTTCACCGTTCTCGCAACGGTCACTTCAACGACTGGCTCTTCAAAGAAAAATCCAAGCTGCGCTTGGAGGGAAGGGCGCATGCTTTCATCTGGATCGCGGGTCCGCATGCCGTGAGTTTACCTCCGGAAATGACGCAGCAGCGCCAGCCCGAGCGAAAGCAGCACACTCACCAGCAGGGAGGTCCCGAGCGGCACCCAAACCTCCGTCCGCCGCCCCTTCCAGTGCAGGTCCCCGGGCAAACTCCCCAGCGGCAGATGGAGCCTGCCGGCTATCAGCACCAAACCGCCCACGACCGCCAGGCAGCACCCCAGCCCCAACAGCCATCGCCCCAGTTCACTCATTCTCTCCAGGATAATGTGCCCACTTGACGCCTACCGCCGCCCCTGCTCCCTTTAAGGCATGCACAGGCTTGCCGCCATCCCCGGGTTGTTTCTGATTCTGCTGGCATTGCTGGACGCGTTTCAGACCGTGATCCTGCCGCGCCGGCCCAGCGGTCGTCTGCGCTTCACCCGGCTCTTTTACCGGGCCACCTGGAAGCCCTGGTACAGCCTCGCCGGGCTCTTTCGCCACCCCCGCCGCCGCGAGACCATTCTGTCCATCTTCGGGCCGTTCTCGCTCGTGCTGCTGACCGCCTGCTGGGCGCTGTTTCTGATTCTCGGGTTTGGCCTGTGCTACTACGCCGACGGCTCCCCACTGGCCGACCCATTGTTTACCCATCCCGGCCTCCGTTCCGACATCTACGTGAGCGGTACGACCCTGTTCACGCTCGGCCTGGGCGATGTCGTGCCCAAAGCCCGCCTGGTGCGCGAGCTCCTGGTCCTTGAGGCCGGCCTGGGCCTCGGTTTCGTTGCCGTGGTCATCGGCTACTTTCCCGTTTTGTACGGTGCCTTTTCCAGGCGCGAGGTCAACATTTCGCTGCTGGACGCGCGCGCCGGCTCCCCGCCTTCAGCCGCCGAGCTCATGCGCCGCCATGGCTTTGCCGGCGGTGCTGAAGCCCTGGTGCTCTTGCTGGAAGAGTGGGAGCGCTGGTCCGCCGAACTGCTTGAAAGTCACATCTCCTACCCGCTGCTGTGTTTTTTTCGCTCCCAGCACACCAACCAGAGCTGGCTGAGCGCGCTTTGCGCCGTGCTCGACACCTGCGCGCTGCTGATCGCGTCCGCGCAGGACCACCCCGCGCGACAGGCCCAGCTCACCTTCGCCATGGCTCGGCGCACCGTTGCGGACCTGTCGCGGGTCTTTGATCTTGCGCCCAGGGCGCCGCGCGAAGATCGCCTGCCCGCCGGTGCCCTCCCCCTTCTTCATGAACTGCTCGGCCAGGCCGGCACCCGCGTCGCCCGCGACGCAGGCTCGATCGAACGGCTCAACAGCCTGCGCGCCTTGTACGAGCCCTATGTTGAAACCCTTTCGCGGCACCTGCAAATGCCGCTGCCGGCCTTTGTTTTTGACCGCCCCCGCGGAGACAGCTGGCAAACGGTCGCCGAGGTGCGTAGCGCAACGGCGGCGCAGCCCTCCACACAGGCCGTGCCCGTCGGCGCTCCCGCGCAGAAAGAGGAACACCACGTCTTCTAGCTCCGGCAGCTGCGGCCCAAAAAAGAAAGCCGCCTCGCGGGCGGCTCTCACAGTGCATGCTCATCGGCATGCCGGGGGTCTCAGGGTTCTAACGGGAAAGGTGCTGCTCTCCAGGCATCTGCGCCGTCCGGTGCGGCTGTCCATGCCGCGCTCGCGAAGCAGAGTTGTGGCACAACGCCAGGAAGCCGATCAGGGTGGCCACGCCACAACCACCGTATACCTGTAAAAAAAAGGACACTTCGTGTGCTCCCTTGCCTCTTCGTTTCCAGCCATCCGGCCGGGCCCCTCAGGAGCGACAGTCGAATCACTTGAACAGAAACAGAACATAGCCCGAAATCAGCACAGTTGGCTAGTGGATTTTTCTTGCGTCACGTTACCTGGCTACAAAAACAAAGGCCTACCACTTTCGTGGGAGACCTTTGTTTACAACCTTTCAGCGAGACCGCGACTAAACGGTCACCGGATCCAGCACCCGTGCGAACCGCTTGCCTTCGCGCCCCGCATGCGCCTTTTTGCCGTAGGCATAGCCTGCGATCAGCGGCACGGCCAGCGTCGCCTCTGAAAACACCATCTGCTCATATGCCGTGTCCACCTTGCCCCAGGAGCTCGCTTCCTTGAGCGTCGACGACGACAGCGCGCCATCGCGCACGTCCGCTACCGTCACCTGGACTGCATATTTGTGCATCGGCGCCTCGGCTCCAAGAATGTCCGCCGCGACCACGATATCCTGCGCGAAGTTCTTCGGCACACCGCCGCCGATCATCAGCAGGCCCGTCGTGGGGTTCGCGATTTTGATTTGCGTGAGCTCATAAAAATCCTTGCCGGAGTCGTGCGAAACCACCGGCTTGCCCTCCCGCGCATGCCGGTGCGCGACCAGCCCGAAGCCCGCCGAGCAGTCCGCGAATGCCGGGATAAAGATCGGCACATCCATCTGGTACGCCGCATACACGATCGAGTCGCCCGCGCCCTTCTCCGGTGTGCGACCGTTTTCCTCGAGATACGCACCCATCGCGCGTACAAACTCACGGGAGCTGTGCGGGCGCGTTTCCATCCCGTTGAAAATCTTCTCGGTCGTATCGTCGCAGATGCGCAGCTCTTCCTCGTCGATCAGCGTGTCGTAGATACGGTCGATCATCAGCTCGCGCAGGGTTGCGTCTTCGGTGCCCTGCTTGTAGAGCTCGTCCGCGATCCAGTGCTTGAAGCCGAGCGCCTCGAAAAAATCCTGATCGACGATATTCGCGCCCGTTGAAACGATCGCGTCCACCATCTTGTTCCGGATCAGGTCGATGAAGATCTGCTTCAGGCCGGCCGAGATGAGCGACCCGGCCAGGCACAGGATCACTCCGCACTCCTTGTCGCGCAGCATGCGCTCGTAGATCGAAGCGGCCCGGGCCAGGTCACGGGAGCTGTAGGCCATGTGCTGCATGGCGTCGACCAGCCCGACCACATCGTGCTGCTTGATGTCGAAGTGCTGAATGGGAGTGGTCAGGAGTTCTTTTTTCGTAGGCATGTTGCCCTTATTTTATCGCGACTGCGCGGCCGTTCTTTGTGAAAGGAGAGCTAAAACAACGGACTCACCCCACACGCCCGGCACCGTCGGGCTCGCAAGCCCAGGGCGGCATTTCGCCTGCAAGTGGTCTCGCCGTCCAGCCGCGCCCGCGGCAGGGAAACTGATCGAGCGGTCCCGCCGGTGCAGGCACACCTACTTCCCGGCTGCATCGGCCGCTGACGCGCTCGCGCCGTAATACCCTTCACGCGTTTGTACAAACAGGTCTTTCTTTTTAGTCACCAGCAGGATCCGGTGGAAGCCCTCGCCCCGGCTTGCCGCGTCCGGCGTGTACCCCAGCATGTACTGCTGCCGCAGCTCGTCGGCGATCTCCTTGTAGATCGCGTCGAAGTTCTCCTTCTTTTTGGCCTCGAAAAAGCGCCCGCCGGTTTCATCCGCGATCTGCTGCATGATCTTTTTCCCGTCGACATGCGGCGCTTCGCCGCCCGGCTGCCCACCACCGCCCCCGCGCCGCCCGCCGCCCGGGTAGCCCATGCCTCCGCCGCCGCCTCCTCCACCCGGGTAGCCCATTCCCCCGCCACCGGGGTATCCCATGCCGCCGCCGCGCCGCCCGCCCGCCTGCCCCGGGCCGCCGCCCGCAAAGCCCGGCCGCTGTTCCTCCCCCTTGAAGTAGATCGTGTACACCTCGGCCTCGGCTTTTTGCGCCGCTTCCACCGCCCCGGCCAGCGTTTCCTTGCTGCCGCGGTCCTCCCCGTCGCTCAGCACCACAATAGCCTTGCGCCCCGCCTGCTTTTGCAGCAGGTCGTGCGCCGACAGGTACACCGAGTCGTAAAGCTGCGTCCCGCCGCCGCGCCTGCGGCCCCCGTCCCCGCTTCCGTCCGCGCTCGAGTTCGGCTCGGGCGTCGGTCCCAGCTCGTTCAGCGCTTCCCGCAGCTTCGGCTTCGAAGCCGTCAGGTCTTCAAGCAGTTCCACCTCATGGTCGAAGTGCAGCACGGCGGCCTTGTCCCCGGGCTTTTGCAGCATGTCGTCCAGAAAGCTCTGGCTCGCCGTTCGCTCTGCATCAAGCGCGTCCCGCATGCTCCCGCTCGTGTCCACATTCAGCGCCAGGGTCAACGGCAGGTTTGTATCGAGCGAAAAATATTTGATCGTTTCCACCCGCCCGTCTTCGGTCAGCGTGAAATCGTCCCTGGTCAGCCCCGGCACGATCCTGCCTTTTTTATCCCGCACCACCACCGGCAGCGTCACCAGCCGGGCGTTGACTGAGAGCGTGGTCTGCGAAGCCGTCTGCGAACCGCTCGCCGGAGCCGCGGGCGCAGCCGTTTGCGACCACAGGGTCGAGGAAATCAGCAAGGAAGAGAGAAAGGACGGGTAAAAGCGCATCGCCCCTGTTAGACGAAGAAGTCGTCGGCAAAGTTGAGCCACAGCATTGACCGGCACGAAAACTCCAGCCGTTATACTCATCCCCGTGATGACGATCTGCCGCCCTCGACTGCTCCGCGCCGCCGCCCTTGCCCTGCTGCCCTTCGCCACCGCCGCCGCCGCCTTCGGCTGGGGCTCCGATGGCCACCGCATCATCAACCGGCTCGCCGTGCAGTCCCTGCCCGCCGATATGCCCGCCTTTTTCACAACCCCGGCCGCCCTCGCCGAGCTCGAGTATCTGGGCCCCGAGCCCGACCGCTGGCGCTCGCCGGCCGAGCCCGAACTCAGCGCCACCCAGGCCCCTGACCACTTCATCGACCTCGAATACGCCGATGTTGTCGGCCCCCTGCCGCGCAAACGTTATGAGTTCATTGAACTGCTCAGCCAATACCGAAAAGCCCACCCGGACCAGGCCGCCAACGAAACACCCGAGAAAGTCGGCCTGCAGCCCTGGCAGACCGAGGAGGTCTGGCAGCGGCTCAAGGCCGGCTTCCGCGACTACCGCGAAGCCCTTGCCAAACACGAAGACACCCGGCCCGAGGAGGCCGCCGTGCTGTTCTATGCCGGCTGGCTCGGCCACTACGTCGGCGACGGCTCGCAGCCCCTTCACGTTTCCCGCGACTACAACGGCTGGGTGGAGCCGGCGAACCCGCACGGCTATACCACCGAGCATCACATCCACTCCGTGTTTGAGACCGCGTTTGTCGGCGCCAACATCAAGGCTGCGGACGTCAAACCTTTTCTGACTCCCGTCGGTCCCATCCACGACGAGTGGGCCGACTACCTCACCTACCTGCGCCGCTCCGCCGCCCTGACCGAGCAAACCTACGCGCTCGACAAAACCGGTGCCTTTACCGGCACCGGCACCCCCGCAGGCAAGCTGTTCGCCGAGCAGCGCCTGGCAGCCGGCGCCAGCATGCTTCGCGACCTCATCTACGCCGCCTGGGACCAAAGCGCCGAACCTGTCGGCTGACCAGGGCGGCTCGTCCAGCGATCACTGCCCAGGCTCCGGTAAAGTCGGGACGCGGAGTCAGCGACCTCGCATCCCCGGCTTTCAGAACCTCGGCAGCGGCCCTTAATTGTGGTTCAACGTACCGCTCAGCAGCAGGTAAACCGAGTGCGGATCTGTCGACACCACAAGCGCCTGTGTGTCGCTGATCACATAGCCGGCGTAGTGAGTCGGCTGATCGAGCGGCTGGCCGCCGGTGTTCAACGTAAAGGTGAACCGGCCGTTGCTGTCCGGCGCGGTCATCTGCACCTGCACAGCGTTTGAGCTGCCCAGCTGCCCGTTGATGTTTTCCGCGGCTTGCCCCGCACCATTCGCCCCGGACAGCACCAGCGAGGCCACCAGCGACGCGGCCCCATCCCCGTGCAAGGCTCCCGTGCAGGCTGCGCCGCAGGCCGTTTCGCCATCGGCTGAGAGTGTCACCGCGCCTGACTGACTAAAGCTGCCCGAGTTGAAGTGCACGGCCTTGCCCAGCGCCGACAGCCCCCGTCCGCCAGGGCAAAATCCGGCAGGCCGTCGTTGTTGAAGTCGCCTGTCAC
>CAXSBW010000093.1:0-9016 GCA_964235795.1 uncultured Acidobacteriaceae bacterium
TGGAACTCGACGACTTGATCCTGCATGTGCCGGGTTCGCAAGGCCCGGGCGCCGTCGGCCGGGTTTTGTCCGTCCGATTTCATCGACAGGAACCCGGGCGTCCAGGCTAAAAGCTTTGCATGCCCGGCGCGCCTTGCCAGCTGTTCCACCAGCGTTCCCATCGCGAGCGGCGCGGCGGCACAATCGCGACCTTGCGAGCCTCACTCGACGCCCTGGCAAAGCGGATCGCCCCCTCGACCAGGCTTTGCCGCTCCCAGCGCGTCACCTGCAGCGTCCACAGTGCTGCGTGTCCAGGATCGTCTTCGCTATCCAGCATCCCGGCCGCCATCTCGTTCGAAAGCCGTTTCAGCAGCGCTACAGCTTCGGCCACGGCGACCTTGTCGCCGGTGCATCGTGTGGCAAGGTAGCAGGCGGCGCTCACCAGGGACCGGTGCGCGCGCCGGGCCGGCTGGTCAGGCGAGGCCGACAGCCCCGGCTCCGGCTCCGGGCGGGGACGGGCCAGTCGAGCCTCAAACGAGAGCCGCATGAAGCCGGAGCCGGGGTCAGGACCGGGACTCCCCGGCAGAGCGCCGGGCCTGCAGGCAGGGCTGGAAGCGGGACGGGGAGCCACGGGGTTCAGGTCGGTCACGGTGAGTTCTCTCCGAGCGTTACGCTCAGAACCTTTATCGGCCATCCCCGACATTTCTCCAGCTTCGTCGGTGTGCTTTTTCAATTTCGTGTCGGAAGGCCGGTCTGATTCGGGATGGCACACCCGAAGCAAACCACGCCATTGGCTCTGTCATCAACCGCCGTGGCGCAGCCGGGTTAGACCACTCGCAACACAGGGGGCACCGGAGCGGCTTCGGCCGCGCGTGGTCGCGCCGCGCCATGCACCAGCTCCATGCCGATCAGGGCCAGCGTTTTGCGACGTTGCGCGCGCGCATGCGCCGCCCACGGCCCGCTTTCTTCCAAACGCAGGTAAGCGGTCCAGTGCGCAAGCGCCGACCGGCGCTGACCGTGCCGCTCGAGCGACAGGGCCAGGTTGTAGTGCGCGTCGGCATACCGGGGCTGCAGGGCGATCGCGCGACGATACGCCGCCATGGCCTCCGGCATGCGTTTCAACTCGTCCAGCACGTTGCCCAGGTCAAAGAAAGCCAGCGCATAGCCGGGGTCGCTTTCCGTCGCCAGGCGGTAAAACTGTTCAGCGCGCCCGTAGTCGCGGCGCCCGTAAAAGATGGTGCCCAGGTTGATGGCTGAAGCCGGATGGCCGGGCAGCAGCGTCAGCACAGCTTCATAAGCATGCGTCGCCTCATCGGTCCGGCCGGCTTCCTCGTGCCCGACAGCTTCGGCAAACAGCGACAAGGCCTCCCGGTCGCGCCGCCGGGGCGAAAGAACACAGCGCGTAATGGGTTCGATCGATCGCTTGTCGCTTCCGCTGAAGTCCAGCAGGTACTGCCCGGCCACCGGCTCCACCACGGCACCGGAGTGCCGGAACAGGAGCCGCCGCGCGCCTTTTCCGCACGCGTCCACCCTGATCTCGAGCCCGGCCTCCACCAGCGGCTCCGACAGGCCGGACACAGCGCGCATGGCTGAAACGGCGTCGCGGATACAAACGGATGGAATACGCAGTGCATGCAGCTCACGCAGTTTATGCAAACGGCCCAGGTCCGGAAAGCTGTAACGGTCCGTGCAGGCTACCAGCCCATTGCGCTCCCACAAGCGAAGCTGACGCTCCCGGATGCCGAAGATGCGCAGCACGTCGTCGCGGCCGTACTCACTCACGTCCGAACTCCCCCATGCATGCCAGCGAGCCCTTCTATCTCCTCGCGATTATGGCATAGGAAGCAATGGCACCATGCGTCAAAAGAAGGCCCCGCGCATGAAGAGGGTGGATAAGTGGTCCGTAACTCGCGCATTCACGGGATGGATACCGGCCGGCTTTGAATCGATCAGGCAGGTGCCTTATACATACCGGGATTGACTCCCGCCGGGCAATTCATAGCCTCACTCCAGATTGGTTCGAGTTTGTGATCGAGGTACATCAGCTGTCTGCCGGAGGTTACCAGTAAGTGGCCGGCGTCAAAAGATCCCATCTCGTCATAGCGCGGCTCCAGCACTATCTTGCCCGACAGATTGATCAGGCCCCACTTGCCGTTCTTCTGCACGGGGCACAGCTCTTCGCTGAACTCTCCGGTCTTTTCCCACATCGCGGGGAGCGCGACCGAGCCGTCCCGCCGGATAAAACCCCACTGACCGTCCATCAGCACCGCGCACACCCCCGCGTTGAAGCTCGTCACCGTGTCGTAGTGGAAGGGCAGTACCGTCGCACCTGCCTTGTCGATAAAGCCCCACTTGTCATGCAGCTGCACGGGGGCAATCTCATCGCTGTAGCCGTGCACGGTCTGGTAGATCGCGGGGATGACCAGCTTGCCCGTCGGATCGATAAAGCCCCACTTGCCGCCGACCCGAACACGCGCTCGTTCGTCCTGAAAACTCCGCGTGAGTTCAAAGTGCTGCGGAAATGCCTCTGAACCGTCGGGGCGGATAAAGTGCCACTCGTTTCCCATGCGAACGGGGGAGCAGTTGGAACGGAAGTTGCGCGCTTCGTCGTACATCGGCGGCAGCGTTTCGCGCCCGGTGCGGTCGATGTACCCCCACTTCCCGTCCCGGCGCACAGCCGCCCAGTCCGTCGCGAACGGCAGCGCGGCCTCGTAGCGCGCCGGCACCGCGAGCCTGCCTTTGCTGTCGATGTAGCCGAAGCTGCCGCAAACATTGACCGGCAGCAGGATGCGCGTGGGCTCAATCGCGTGCAGAAAACGATGCGGGGCGGCGACAGCGGCGGCGGCCAGCTTCAGAAACAAACGTCGGTTGAACGGGGGCATGGCGGGTTCTCCTGGATGTGAGGGCCTTGGAACGTGGCGCGAAGCTGAACTCGACACGCTGGGTGGCCCTGCCGGCGGTACCGGGATTCAGCTGCGTCGCGATCTGCCCGAACTGTCAGTGGCCGACAGCCATCTGCACCTCACCAGCCTAAGAACGCTTTCTCAAGACACCCTTAAGATCGGACGGGCCTCACCCGATATTCATCAAACTTTGCAGATCGGCCCCGTCCCTCTCCGCAGAGCGCTGACCCCGCGCTTTTCAGGCAGGCGGGGCCGGGGCAGTCGCCATCAACCCTGGCTTGCCTCCTTTTTTGCATGGGCACCGTAGGTCGTCTCCATGTGGCGGCCCGCGTGATGAGGGCCCTCGGAGGACACCACTTTTCTGACCGCGCTTGCCGCGGCCTCGGCCGCCGGCACCACGCGGGCGCACATGGCAGCCTCATAGCGGGCGACCGCGGCAACCCAGTCCCCTTCACCCAGCAGGGCCTCCGCGAGCCGGGCCGCATCGAGCATGGCGAAGTTCACCCCGTTGCCGCCGAAGGGCGACATCAGGTGCGCGGCGTCGCCCAGAAGCGTCACGCCGGGACGGTTCGGCCAGCGATGGCCTACGGGTAACTCGTGGATCGGCCACGGCACAATCCTGTCGGACGCGGCATCGATAAGCGCGCGCAAGGTGGGCGACCAGGCCGCGTACCGCGCGGAGACAAAAGCGCGCAGAGCGGCGGGTGAGCCGACATCGACCCCGTTGCCCGCGGCCCAGCCGGGCGACAGGCGAAGCATCGCGTAGACCCTTACATGCCCGTCCGCGTTGCGCTGCGCCATCATGGCTCGTTCGCCGTCCAGCACCATCATCTTGCCGCGGCCCACAAGGCTGCCGAGCTCCGGAAAGCGGCGGTCCACGTCGTCGATGCTCATGTCCATGAACGTGACGCCGGAGTACGCGGCCAGGGCCGGGGAAACGAGCGGCCGAATGCGCGAAAAGGCACCGTCCGCCCCCACGATGAGATCGAAAATAGCCGCTTCCCCGTTCTCGCACACAATCTCGTACCCGCCGGCCTGTTGGGGTTGCAGGGAGGCTACCCGCTTGCCCCAGCGCACAGTGCCGGCCGGCAGGGACGCGAGCAGGATCGCGCGCAAGGCGGAACGATCGACCTCGGGACGGTTCTTGCGCTCGGCCTGCGTTTCTTCAAACCGGAGATCACCGTTGCAGTCGTAAAGCCTGTTGCCCTGGTCCTCAGGCCGCGCCACCGCGGCGAACTCCTTTTCCAGGCCGCACATTCGTATCGCCGTCTGCCCGGCATCGGGATGGATGTCGAGGCTGCCGCCCTGGGAACGCGCCAGCGCATGCTCGTCCCGCTCAAAGACGGTGCAGGGCACGCCGTGCCTGTAAAGAATGCGAGCGAGCGTCAAGCCTCCCGGGCCGCCGCCGACAACTGCGATGTTGGGTGTTTTGTTCATGATGTCTGCGCCTGAAGAACTGTCCGGCCGGCGCGAAGAGCAATGCCGTCGAGCACACACTCCAGTCCGTCCTTGAAGACCCGGTCCGCGTCCGGATGCGAAGCATCGTCCACTACCTTTGCGATCGACGGAAACCGCCCTGTGTCGATCAACCTTTGCAGGTGGGCTCCCGTTGCAAGCTGCCACTGCTCTTTCGTCAAACCGCTCTCCTGTTCCGCGCGGCGTTCGCGTGTTTCGCTCTGGATGGCGCCCGTGATGTAAGCCTGCAGCGTACGCAGCGCCTGGAGCGTGTCGTCGATGCTCGCGAAACATCCGGAGCGGTCGAGAACGGCGAGCGACATCTCCAGGCAGGCAAGGGCCTTGGGTCCCTGGTGCGGCCTGCCGCCCAGCATGGCACCGAACCAGGCGTGCCGTTGCGCGGCGCGGCGCAGGCGGCCGGCGTGGACGCGCATGGCTTCCTGCCACTCCGTCGCAAACGGGCCTTCCGCCAGCATCTCCTCGTAGACGGCATCCACCATCAGGTCCAGCAGCTCGCCCTTGGACGAGATATACGCATACAGGCGCATGGGACCGGCGTTGAGGGCCGTACCGACGTTTCGCAGGGACAATCCCGGGAGGCCCTCGCGATCCGCCAGGGCGATCGCTGCCTCGACGATCAGGTTCCGGTTCAGCGCCGTGGGCGCGGCCCGGCGGGGTGGTTCCGGTTTTTCCCAGATCAGCTGGAGCGGCCGGGGCTCAAGCTGTTTCGTAGCGCTCTCGTCCATGTGACGAATTATACAGCGTATTGATCGATACGGTGTATATTACGTGACAGAGGTAAAACCGTGGAGCAGCAAGACGCATCAACAGCCGTTCTGATCGTGGGTGGAAGCCTGGTGGGGCTTTCGGCCGCCCTGTTTCTAGCCTGGAGGGGGGTGCCGGTCGTCCTGGTGGAGCGCCATGCCGGAAGCTCGCCTCACCCGCGGGCCATCGGGTACACCGAGCGCACCATGGAGCTGTTACGGGCCGTGGGACTGGGCGAGCAGATTCCACAGGCACCGGCAGGCTTCCGGCTGGTCCGCAAACACGTCGTCAGCCTGGCCGGGGAGTGGCTGGCGGACTCGTCGTGGACGCCGCAGGGAAAGTCTGAAAGGCCGCCCCCGAAATCCTCGCAGGACGCGATGGAATACTCGCCGGTGCGAGGCGCGGCCATCGCGCAGGATCGCATCGAGCCGATGCTGCGCGCGCGCGCCGTGGAACTCGGGGCCGACATCCGCGCGAGCACCCAGTTTCTCCGGCTGGAACAGGATGCCGACGGCGTGACGGCCCGGCTGCGACGGCGGGAGGATGGGAGCGAATACACCATTCGCGCGCAATACCTGATCGCGGCGGACGGCGGCAACAGCCCGATCCGGGAGCAGCTCGGCATCACTCGACACGGTCGCGGCCATATGCGCACCGTGCGAAGTGTCCTGTTCAAAGCGCCGCTGGAGGAGTACCTGGCCACGGGCGCGATGCAGTTCGAGATCGAGCAGCCGGACTTCAAAGCCTTTCTCACCACGTACAACGACGGCCGCTGGGTCCTGATGTTTGACGACGATCGGGAGCGGGACGAGGAGGCCTTGCGAGCGGCCATCGTGCAGGCCATCGGGCGGGCCGACCTGCCGATCGAGATCATCACCACCGGCTCGTGGGATCTTGGGGCGATCGTGACGGACAGCTTTGCCTCAGGCCGCATTTTTCTGGCCGGGGATGCCGCGCACGCGCTGCCCCCGACCCGCGGGGGCTACGGCGCCAACACCGGGATCCACGACGCGCACAATCTTGCCTGGAAGCTGGCCGCCGTGCTCGCCCGGGAGTCTTCCCCGCTGCTGCTGAACACGTATGACGTGGAGCGCCGGCCCGTTGCCTGGTTGCGTCACCAGCAGATCTTTGCCAGGCCGGACTACCAGGGCGAGGCAAAGGGCCTCGTCGTCATCGATCCGGTCATCGACGATGTGGCGATGGAGCTGGGCCAGATCTACCGGTCGGCCGCGGTGCTCGACGCGCCGGCAGATCTGCCGATCGCGCAACGGCCCGACCTGTGGGCCGGACAGCCGGGAACGCGCGCGCCTCATCTCTGGGTGACCCGGAGGCAGGAGCGTATCTCTACGCTCGACCTTTTGCAGCGCTCGTGGGTGCTGTTCGCCGAAGACGTGCAGTGGGAAAGGGCGGCTCACCAGGCGAGCGAGGCGACCGGCATCGCCATCGAGTTCGTCTGCTTCGGCCGCGATGTGTGCCCGGCAAAGCCGGCCGATTTCGCAGCGGCTTACGGTCTTGGACCCGGGGGCGCCTCGCTCATCCGGCCGGATGGCTTCGTGGCCTGGCGCTCGGTGGAGCTTCCGGCGGATCCCGGCAGCCTGCTCAGCCGCGCCCTTGCGAGCACCGCCTGCTCTCTGAAACAGTTTGGAACCGAAGCGTCGGCAGCACAGCCTGGAGGGACAGCATGAGCACCGCATCACTGGAAGAACGCATGCAACGCCTGGAAGACATCGAGGCCATTCAGACCCTGACGTCGAAGTACGCTTTCGCGATCAACAAGGGCTGGAACGGCAAAGCGGTTCACGTCGACGCGATGCCCGGCATCTTCACGCAGGACGCGCGCTGGGAAAGCAAAGCCATGAAAGTGACGGCGGAGGGCCTGGACGCGATCATGAAGGCTCTGAAAGAGCAGACCGAGCACACCGACTTTTCCATGCACAGCTACACCAATCCCATCATCGAGCTCCAGGGAGATCGCGCCATGGGAAACTGGCTTTTCTGGATCGCGAGCCGCCGCAACAGCGGGCCACCGAACGAGGTCTTCATGAGCGAAGACATCGTTTACCTGCGCACCCCGGACGGCTGGCGCATCCAGCGCGTCGACGTTCACTTCGGCATGATGCTCGCCAATCCCTCGTGATGGATTGCGCGGGTCCCGGAGGTGTTTCAGCGCGCGTATGCCGGGTTTGAAGTCTCCCTGTCGCGGAAACGGAACGGTCGCTCCCTTGCCCGGTACGACATACACCCATTCCCGGGGATAGCCGTCGACCGCGGGTCAGCTAAAAGAGGAGGCTGATCGGATAGAGCACCGTGGAAAGCCCATACCCTCATCACTGCGCACGCAGGCTCCATTCTTGACGTCTCCATGGCAATCGTCGCAGTTCACCATCACCGGCAGGTGCGAGGCCTTGAGCACCTGCCGCACGGTTTGCGAAACCTCGCCGAACTGCACCGGATCGATGTCGGGCAGGCCGTGGCGCGTGCCGACCCGGAATCACCGCCGATCTGAAAGACCTTGAAGCCTGCCTGCTCCTACCTGCTCCTGCCTGCATTGGGAGCTTCGCCGTCAGCCCATCGTGCGCCGAAGGCAGCAGCCGTTGCTCTCCCGTGCAGTACGGATTAATTCGGAAAACAACCACGCATCGATCGGGATGATCCGTGCAGGCGAGCGCGAAGGATGATTCGCCGTGCCATGACATGGCGCGGCCAATGCGCTTGCTGCTGCCTGGAAAGCGATCCTGGTTTGCAACGAATGCAAGCAGCGTCCGGTATAGGCTCATCCCACTACCACTTTCCAACCAGGAATCAGTTGCGAGAAAGCAGCCGCTTTGCCTGCAACCTGGGGCTGGAACGAAACGAGCTGACTGCAACGAAGGAGTTGAGCATGCCGGAACAGATTCGCGCGAAGATACCGGGCTTTGAAACCAGGGTGGCCCAGGTGAACGGCCAAACCCTGCAGTACTGGATCGGTGGCGATCCGACAGGAACCCCCGTGCTGCTGTGGCATGGCTTTCTCGGTACCAGCTATGCCTGGCACCGGGTGATGCCGTTGCTTGCCAAAGCCGGGTACTTTGTCCTGGCCCCGGATATGCGGGGGTATGGCGACTCGTCGAAACCGGCCGGCTCGGCAGGCTACGACGGCAAGACCGTGGCCGATGACTTTCGCCTGCTGACCCGGGAAATCGGTTTCGGCGGCGGCCGCCCGTTACTGGTGATCGCGCACGATATGGGCGCCCCGCCCGCGCTGTTGTGGGCGGCGCACCACCCCGATGAGATCGCCGGGCTCATGTACCTCGAGGCTCCGGTCATGCTTTCCGGCGTCTTGTCGAAAGTCATCGCGTATACGCCGGAGGCCATGAAGAATGGTTCCATGTGGTGGTGGATCCTGCCTTTGGCCAAGGACGTGCCGGAGCGCTTGATCGTGGGCAATGAACGGGCTTTTCTGACCTGGTTCTACGAGGGCGCCACAGCCGACCCGAGCGCGATCGCACCCGAAACCGTCCATGAGTATCTGCGTACTTTTTCCGGCGTGGAAGGGGTGCTGGGAGCGTTGGGTGTGTACCGGACCGCGTTTGAAACCATCGCGCTGACCGAGCCGCTGACCAAGAACAAGGCCCGCGTGCCTGTCGCAGCCTTTGGGGGTGACAAGTCGCTCGGCAGCCATGTGAAGCAGATGGTGGAAATGGTAGCCGAAGACGTCACGGGCGGCGTCTTTGCCGATTGCGGACACTTCATCCCTGAAGAAGCGCCGGAGGAACTGGTCAAACACTTCCAGGAGTTTGCCTCGAGCATCGCCGGGGATTGATCGGACTCACGGCCTGTGCCGTGGACAAAAGGGGTCGCCTATACCCTTTTTCATCACTGGAGTGAGAACCGGCACAAACCTCTCACGAACGCAGACTACAGATGCAGACTTC
>CAXSBW010000094.1:0-8450 GCA_964235795.1 uncultured Acidobacteriaceae bacterium
TTGCTGTCGAAGGAGGAGATGAGTTTTTCCTTGGACTTTTCACCCTTGTACTCGGCCCAGATGCGGTAGTCGGTGGCGGCGGGCAGCTGGCCGAAGCGGTAGGAGCCGTTGGGGTCGGCGATAAAGGTTTTGATGATGTTGGTTTTCTGGTCCTGCAGGTAGACGATGCTCCCGGGAAGCGGGGCCGCGCTCGCGTTCATGACCTTGCCTTCGATCGTCTTGGCCGCGTTCTGCGCCTGCGCAGCCGGAGCCCCGACGATAGCGAACACAGCGGGTACGCCGAGCAGAAGGGAGGCGAAGGTGACTCGCAGGCGAAGGGTGCCGGGGTTTGCATGCATGGTGTGTGTTTCTCCTTGGAAAGAGTAGGGCACCGCTCAAGCGATCTCATCCACCCGCAAGCGCCGGTGATGCCCTGGATGTACTTCGGATGAGCCCCACCTCAAGCGGGGCTCACGAAGTGAACGGAGATGCATACCTTTCCATTGGACTGCTTTAGGGGTTGCTTTCAATCCTCGTCGTGGCCGGCAACCTCGGGCTCGTCCTCGTCGATTTCTTCATCGGTGCGAGCGAGTTCCAGCGGGTCGGTGGCGACAATTTCGAACTCGGTGCCGCACTCATCGCAGGTGACCGCATCGCCTTCTTCTATGTCGTCGGTGTCGATATCGAGTGGGCTCTCACATTCAGGGCAAAGCATGGAAGTTCCTCCGGAATCCAAATTGGGGTGTAAGGTGGGGAGCAACAGGGGCGCGGGTCCTCTGTTTCAGTTGGGCGGGTTCCCCGGGCTTGCGACGACGGGAGCGACCCGGCCTGAGGCTAGAGATGCGGAAACGGGACAGGGAGACGGCAGAGTGTCGCAGAAAAGTTGGGGTACGGGTCGCCGGCTGATCGGGCTGGCGGCAGGGCTGGCAGCCATGGTGAGCGGGCAGGCATGGGCGCAGTCTGCGCCGCATGACCTGGAAACAGTGGGAGGCCGCATGGCATCGGAGCCGGCGGACCCGCGGATCGAGGCTGCCCTGCGGACGATTTCGCCGGACGCGATTCGGCAGGATATCGCCGCGCTGGTGAGCTTCGGGAACCGCTCGACGCTTTCAAGCATGACGCCGAACCTGCCGCCGCACACGGGCGTGACGGCAGCAGCGGACTGGCTGTTTGGGCAGTACACGGCCATCAGCCAGGGGTGCGGCGGCTGCCTGGAGGTGAAGCGCGACACCTTTACCGAGCAACCGATGAGCCGGATTCCGGTGCCGACGACCCTGACCAACGTGTATGCGGTGCTGAAGGGGACCGACCCGGCGCAGGGCAGCCGGACGGTGCTGGTGACGGGCCACTACGACTCGCGCAACACCACCAACGAGAACACGACGGACCCGGCGCCGGGCGCGAACGACGATGCTTCGGGCGTGGCGGTATCGCTCGAGTGCGCGCGCGCGCTGTCAAAGATGAAGTTTCCGGGAACGATCATTTTTGCCGCGGTGGCGGGCGAAGAGCAGGGGCTGAACGGCAGCCGCCACTTGGCGAAGACGCTCAAGGCGGAAAATATCGCGCTGGAAACGGTGCTGAACAACGACATCGTGGGCGGAAACACAACGCCGGGTGAGCCGGGGCAGGACAAGCGGGCGGTGCGTGTTTTTTCCGAGGGAATCCCGGCGACCGCCACCCCGGAGCAGATCAAGGCGATCGAGCTGCTGGGCTATGAAAGCGACTCTCCTTCCCGCGAGGTGGCGCGGGCGGTGAGCGGGGTAAGCGCGACCTACTTCGGCCAGGGAGCGCAACCCTTTCACCCCGTGCTGGAGATGCGGCGGGACCGGTTTCTGCGCGGCGGCGATCACACCTCGTTCAATGGCGAAGGCTTCGCGGCAGTGCGGTTTACGGAATGGCGGGAGGACTTCAATCACCAGCACCAGAACGTGCGGGTGGAGGGCGGGGTGCAGTTCGGCGACCTGATCCAGTATGTGGACATGGGATACGTCGCACAGGTAGCGCGTCTGAACGCGGCGACGCTGGCGACCCTGGCCCTGGCACCGCCGCCGCCGGTGGAGGTGAAGATCGTGACCAGCAACCTGGATAACAACACCACCCTCAAGTGGCAGGGAGGCCCGGGTGCTCCGGCCGGAACGCGCTACAGCATCGTGTGGCGCGAGCTGGCGGACGCGGACTGGCGGTACGAGGCGGATGCTGCGAAGTACGGCGCGGAGGGGACGGCGACCCTGCCGGTTTCGAAAGACAACGTTGTATTTGGGGTGCGCGCCCTGGACGGAGCGGGACACGCGAGCGTCGCAGTGGTGCCGTCCCCGGTGAAATAAAAGCTTGCCGTGGTCTATGCCTTGGTATAGATTGTGGATATGAGAGCAACGAGCAGAGTGTTTATGAATGGCCGCAGCCAGGCCGTGCGCATTCCGGCGGAGTTCCGTTTTACCTCGGAAGAGGTGCGGGTGCGCCGGGATCCCGCGACGGGCGACCTGATCCTGTCGGAAGGGCCGGGCAGCTGGCAAAACATCTATGCCGCGCTGGACGCGGTGGAGTTCCCGGAGGATTTTCTGGCGGAAGGGGATCGGGCGCAAGGAGCGGCGCAGGTGCGTGACGAGCTGTGAACCGTCGGTACATGCTGGATACGAACACCGTCAGCTATGTGCTGCGGGGCCGGTCGCTGCCGGCGCGTGAGCGGCTGGCCGGGCTGAAACACGGCGAAAGCGCGTGCCTGTCGTCGATTACGGAGGCGGAGCTGCGCTATGAAATCGCGAAGCGGCCCGGCATGGTGGAGCTGGCCAGGGCGGTCGACCTGTTTCTGGCCAAGATCGAGGTGCTGCCCTGGCGGCGCGAGGAGGCCCGGATTTACGGGCTGCTGCGGGCAACGCAGGAGGCGACCGGGAAGACCCTGGGCAACCTTGATTTGCTGATAGCGGCGCACGCGGTCGCTGCCGGTGCTGTGCTGGTCACCAACGACAAGGCTTTTTTGCAGGTGGAAGCCCTGAAAGCGACGGAAAACTGGGTCGCGCATTCCTGAAACGGGAATGCCGGAGTAAAAGTCCAGAGTTTCTGAGGCGCGAAGCCGACGCAACCTGCGACAATAACGCGTATGCCTCCCCGCTCCGCCGGAATGCTTGCTTTTCCTGACTTTCGCGGTTTTACGCGCACGCTGGTCGTGTGGAACGTAGGCATCTACTTCGCGTTTCTGCTGCTGCACCTCGCCGTGCCGGAGGCGGCCGCGCGGCTGCTGATGCTGTTCTCGCTCACGCCGGCACTGGTGACGCACGGGCAAGTGTGGCAGCTTGTCACCTACTGTTTTCTGCACGGGGGCCTGCTGGGCACGGCGCTGGAGCTGCTCTCGCTCTGGTTCCTGGGCGCTTTTCTTGAGGCCAACCACGGCAGCCGGTGGGTCGCCGAGCTTTACTTTATCGCGGTGGTCGGGGCCGGGCTGTCGGCGGTTGCGCTCGCGTACGCCACGGCTGCGTCGGGCGGCTTGTTCACGGCGGGGCTGGTGGGCTCGTTCGGCGGCATCTTCGGCCTGCTGATCGCGTTCGCTGTCCTGTACGGCGATCTTCAGTTCACCCTGTTTCCGCTGCCCATGCAGATGAAGGCCAAGTACCTGGTCGGGATTTATATGCTGTTCGCGCTGGCACAGCTTTTCGGCGAGAACCGCGTGTATGCCCTGGCGCAGCTTGGCGGGGCGCTGGCCGGGTACCTGTACATCAAGGGCGCACCCCGGCGAGGGTTCACCGCGGCGACCGGCCAGCGCTACCTGGACCTGCGCAACGATTACTACCGCTGGAAACGACGTAACGCCGCGAAAAAGTTTGAAGTCTACATGCGCAAGCAGAATCGCGATGTGAGCTTTGACAGTGAAGGGCGGTACGTGGACCCGGATGCTCACCGGAGCCCTGCCAAGGGCAAGCGCGACCCGAACGACCGTAGCTGGATGAACTAGCGGCCATGCCCGGGGCTTTATCGCAACCGCTTGAGCCCGTGACGCTGAGCGGGCAGCACGTCCGGCTGGTACCGCTCCAGCGAGAGCACACCGAGGCGCTGGAAGCGGCTGTCCTCGACGGAGAGCTCTGGAAAATCTGGTACACCAGTGTGCCGGCTCCGGAAGAAATGGCGGCTGAGATCGACCGCCGGTTGGAGCTTTGGGCGGCCGGGCAGATGCTGCCGTTTGCCGTGGTCCAGGTACAGTCCGGCGAGGTCGTCGGCACGACCGGTTATATGAACATCAACGCGGGCAGCCGCCGTGTCGAGATCGGCACGACCTGGTATGCACGGCGGGTGCAGCGAACCGGGCTGAACACGGAAGCGAAACTGCTGCTGCTGCGGTATGCGTTTGAGCAGCTGCAATGCATTGCGGTCGAGATTCGCGTACATGCCCTGAACCGGGATAGCCGCCGTGCGGTGGAGCGGCTCGGCGCGAAGCTGGACGGTATTCTGCGCAACCATGCGATCGCGAAGAACGGCACCCTGCGGGATACCTGCGTGTACAGTGTGCTGCCCGCGGAGTGGCCGACGGTGGAGGCTCACCTGGAGCGGCTGCTGGAGTGGCCGTTGGAGTGGCCGTTGGAGCGGGGGCGCTGATTCGCTGCAGGGTCGGCGATGGAATCCAGGTCGCAGCGATGCGGGCGCACTCCCACTCACGGTATTCTTAGGGGGGAACGACGCTGCCGCCCGGTTTGGCAGCCGGTGCGCCGTTCGCGCGATTACAGGGAGATCTGATTTGAAATCCGGGAAATACCTTCTGCTTGGGGCTCTTATAGCCGCGAGTGCTACCGCATCATCGCAGGCGCAGGTCACGGCAACAGCACCCGCGGTCGCGGGAACGGCGGAAAACCAGCGTTTTGACATCGTGGGCGGGGCGGCCTATTCGCACTTCAACCCCGGCTATGCGCACCAGGTAAGAGCGCTCAACCTGCTTGGCTGGGAGGGTTCGGCGACGGGCTGGTTCAGTCATACCTTCGGCGTGGAAGCGACGGTACGTGGGGTTTATGGCACGTACACGCTCCCGGCCAACCCTTACAGCAGCGCGCCCACCAACCTGCCGGCCACCTCGCCCATGTCGGAGTACCTGTTCCTGTTCGGGCCGTCGTTGCGACTGCTGCAAACGGAAAAGTACACAGCCGGGGCGCATGTGCTGGTCGGCGGAACCTATGGAACGTTCGATAAAGGGTACTCGGGTTCGGGAATCCAGCCGGCCCAGATCGGCGTGTACAACACCCAGCTGGCGACCGCCTACGCGATCGGCGGGTGGGCCGACTACAAAGTGGATCCGCGGTTCGCAGTGCGGTTCACCGCCGACTACCAGCCGACGCGCTACTCGGGGATCGGGCAAAACGAGTTTTTCGGGGCGGTCGGCATCGTGTACAAGATCGGGCGGCGGGGCAAGTAGGTCCTTGGCCGACCAGACACGATGGCTGGTGCTGCTGCGAGGCGTCAACGTCGGCGGCCGGCATCGGATTGCCATGCCCGCGCTGCGCGAGCTTTTCGAGCGCGAACTTGGCTGTACCGACGTTTCGACCTATATCCAAAGCGGAAATCTCATGTGCACCGGACCGCCGGAGCTGCGCCCGGAGCAGGTCGCGGCCGCGATTGGAGTGCATTTCGGGTTTGCCGTCCCGGTCGCCATGCGCGGTCGGGCAGAGCTGCGCGACACGGTTGCGGCGAACCCGTTTGCCGCGGCGCCTGCGGAACAGTTGCACGTAGTCTTTCTCACTGCCTCGCTGTCGGCTGCGGTTCTTGGAAGGCTGCAAAGCAAGTGTGCGGGCGAGGAGCAGTTTGCCGCCCTCGGTCGCGAGCTGTTTCTCAGGCTCCCTGATGGCTTTGGGCGGTCGAAGCTGGCGCTGGGCTGCACGGCTCCCGGAGTGCCGGGCGAGCCGACAGTCAGGAACTGGAAGACCGTGCTCCAGCTCCTGCGGATGCTGGGCTAGCTTTTCAGCACAGTACGAATGTGCAGCTCGCGCAGCTGCTGCTCGCTGACCGGGGTCGGCGCGTCGACCATCAGGTCGATGGCTTTAGCGGTTTTAGGGAAAGCGATGACCTCGCGGAGCGAGCCCGCGCCGGCCAGGATCATCACGATCCGGTCGAGGCCGAGCGCGATACCGCCGTGGGGCGGAGTGCCGTACTCGAGCGCGTCGAGGAAAAATCCAAAGCGTGCCTTGGCTTCCGCTTCGTCCATGCCCAGCGCCTCGAAAATGCGTGCCTGCACGTCCTTGCGATGAATGCGGATGGAGCCGGAACCGAGTTCCAGCCCGTTCATCGCGAGATCGTAGTAGCGAGCGCGAACCGACGCCGGGTCGGACGAAAGCCGGTCCATATCCGCCTCGTGCGGCGAGGTAAACGGGTGGTGTGAGGGCAGCCAGCGGCCGGTTTCCGCGTCCTGCTCGAACATGGGAAAGTCTGTGACCCACATCGGCCGAAAAGCGACGGAACCGTCGATCGACTGAGGTTTTGCGAGTTCGGAGGCGTCGCCCTGGCCGGCGTGGTAGCCGCCGCCAAGGCTTTGCGTCAGCGCGCCGGCGGCCTGGGCCACGACCTGCTCCGTTGCGGCGAAAGCGCCGTGGCGGTCCGCGTACTTGCGGGCGAGCTCGACACGCAGGTTGCCGGCGGCGGCGAGCACGGCGATCTCCCGTTCGGAGAGCCGTCCGGGAGCTTTGGTGTCCGACAGCTTGACAGCAGCGGTCGCGTCGCCGGCGACCAGAAGCAGCAGGTCGTCGGGAGCCGCTTCGGCCCGCTCGCGAAGGGTGGCGACAGCGGACGGAAAGCTTTTTTCGAGACGCTTGAGGTCGTCGATCAGCTTTGCCCCCTTGCGCGGGTCGAACAGTGGGCGGTTATCGTCGCGCTCCTTGCGGGACAGCTCGCCGACCCTGGGAATCCGAACGGCGACGACCGGCAGAGCGGGGTCGATGCCCAGGGTGGCAAGGTCTTCGGGGGAAAAAGTATCGCAAACATCGGTCAGGCCAGGCAGGCGCAGATCGGGCTTGTCGATGCCGAAGCGACGCATGGACTCGTCGTAGGTGATCTGCGGGAAGGGCGTGGGCAGGTGGATGCCGACCGCGGCAAAGGCGGAAGCCATGAAGCCTTCGACGACCGCGAAGATCGTATCCTGCTGCGGAAAGGTCATCTCAAGGTCGATCTGGGTGAACTCGGGCTGGCGATCGGCGCGCAGGTCCTCGTCGCGAAAGCAGCGCGCGATCTGGAAGTAGCGATCGAAGCCGGAGATCATGAGGATCTGCTTGAACAGCTGCGGCGACTGCGGCAGGGCATAGAACTCGCCTGCGTGGACGCGGCTGGGGACCAGGTAGTCGCGCGCGCCTTCGGGCGTCGAGCGCGTCATCATCGGGGTTTCAACCTCGAGAAAACCGAGCGACGACAGGTGCTGCCGGACCGCGATCGCGACCTTGTGCCGGACCAGGAAGTTGCGCTGCATTTCGGGGCGGCGCAGGTCAAGGTAGCGGTACTGCAGGCGCAGCTCCTCGTTTGCGATGGCGTCCTCGGCCGGCGAAAATGGAGCGAGTTTCGCGTCGTTGAGCACGCGGAGCTCGCGCGCCACGACCTCGACTTCGCCGGTCGGCATGCCGGGGTTGCGGGCATTTTCGTCTCGAGGGCGCACGGTGCCGATGGCGGCCACGACGTACTCAGGCCGGATGTGCTCAGCCTTCGCATGGCCATCGGGTGCAAGGTCGCGGTCCAGCACGATCTGGGTGATGCCGTAGCGATCGCGCAGGTCCAGGAAGATAAGATTGCCGTGGTCGCGCCGGCGGTTGACCCAGCCGAGCAGGGTGACCTGGCGGTCGGCGTCCGCGGCGCGCAGGGCGCCGCAGGTGTCGGTGCGTTCAAGGGTGCTGAGGTGATCTAGCAAAATCTTGCTCGGAAGGATGGAGCGAAATCCAGTTGCACCTGAGACACGCTTTCGTCAGAGAGAAGCATGTATACGCAACGCATCGCTTTGATTTCAACGATTCGATCGACTGGTTGGCCAAGCGTTTGCAGGTTCGATACTGTCACAGCTATCCCTTTCGTTGAAGCAACCAGCGAGTGGCGCAACCAGGACGGTGATCCACGGCAACAACACAATCTCAGTGTGCTTCGAGTGCTTTGGTCTGGTGTCCGGCCTGTAACGAGGCAACCTGTTCTTTCAGCCTCTGCAGATCGGCCTGTATGTCGAGCTTGGCACCGATTTCCGAGAAGCCGCGTTCCATGGCGAAGCGAAGGGTGCCCATGTCGTTTTTCAACGAGTTCACTTCGTCCTTCAAGGAGGTGATGTCGCCTCGCAGCGAGCCAACTTCCTGGCGAACGCCGGAGATTTCATCCCGAACGCCGGAGATTTCCCCGCGAACGCCGGAAATTTCATCCCGAACGCCGGAGATTTCCTCGCGAACCTGAACGAATTGAACTGTTGTTTCAGCTCGCAGTTGCTGAGCCTCGTTGCGAACCTGGGCGATGTTCGCCGTGAATTCCTGACGGAACTG
>CAXSBW010000095.1:0-6178 GCA_964235795.1 uncultured Acidobacteriaceae bacterium
GGCGCGGGTGCTGGGGCGCGAGCGCTACACGGCAAATCGCGCAGCAAGGGCACTTGCGGGTTTGCTGGAAGAAACCCGTTTCGCGACGCAGGCGGCGAAGGCTGCCAGACGCATGGCTTCCGAAAACGGGCTCCCCAATGCCTGCGATGCACTTGAAGCCGCCGTCTCTCGTTGAATCCGCATGCGCCTGCTCAACCGGAAAGAAAGTCACGCAGAAGCTCTCCGCAACGCTCCGGTGCGTCCTGCTGTACCCAGTGCGAGACACCAGCAAGACGTTCTATCGTCAGATTTGCTACAAACTCTTCCGTCCCTTTAAGTGTGCGCAACGAAAGCGCCGCATCCTCGACGCCCCATAGCACCATGGTCGGCGTTTGAATCACCGGGAAGCCCTGCCGCAGCTGCCGCTCAAAGCCGCTATCGCGCACAAAAGCGCGATACCAGTGGATCATCGCTCGCAAGGCACCGGGTTCGGCAGCGTGGTCGCGAATGGCTTCAAGCAGAGCTGCGGGAAAGTGATCCGGGCGACACGATGTGCCCCGTACCGCGCGCCCGACAAGCCAGGCATGCCCGCGGCTGCCCAGCCACTCCGGCAGGGAAGGAAGCTGAAAGAAGAGCACATACCACGACCGCAGCATCTGCTCCGGGTGACGTAGGCTGCGTAGGAAACATACTGGATGAGGCACGTTGAGGATGATCAGCCGCCGCAGCGGTCGCAGCCTGCGGGTGGCGAAACACCAGGCGACGATACCGCCCCAATCGTGCCCAAGCAGCGCGACCTCATTCGCGCCCGAAGCATCGATCAGCCCGGCCACATCGTCCATCAGGTTCTCAATGCTGTAAGCCGCAACCCCGGCCGGCCGGCTCGACCGGCCGTAGCCGCGCTGATTGGGTGCCCACACACGGTAGCACATGGCGGCCAGTCCGGGCATCTGGTCGCGCCAGCTTTCCGACGGCTCAGGGAAACCGTGGAGACACAAGGCGAGACGCTCGCCTTTGCCACAGGTCAGCACTTCAAACCGCAGACCGTTGGCTTCGACGAACTCCGTCTCAATCTGAAGGGGCATGGCAGGAGTGCTCGCGCTTTCTGCGCCTCATCCGTGCAATCAGCGCACTCAAATAACGCCTGCCCCGGTTATGGTCGCTCCATCGGCAGCTCAATCGACAGCGATCAGCTGCTCGGGCGGCGTAGCCGCGACCTGCGGAAAGTAGGCGTTCAGCGCGTACTGCTCGACCATCCGCTGCGTGTTGAAGAACGATCCGTTGAGCGCGATCGCCGAACGCATCACCCGGCGCCAGCCCTCCGGCTGCCCGTGGAACAGCGGCAGGATCACCTGTTCCAGCTGGCTGTAAAGCGACCCGGCCTCCTCGGCCTCTTCTTCGCGGTCCTCAATGGCCCAGCCGGTTACGCCTTCAATCCAGCCCTCGATCCACCAGCCGTCCAGGATCGACAGCGATGGCACGCCGTTTAGAGCGGCCTTCATGCCGCTGGTGCCGGAAGCCTCATACGGGCGCTTGGGCGTGTTGAGCCACAGGTCCACACCGGCGGTCAGCAGTCCGCCAAGCTTCCACTCGTAGTTTTCGAGGTACACGATGCGCAGCAGGCCGTTTGACAGCTCATGCGCGAGCTCGATGACGCGCTTGATCTTGCTCTTGCCGGGCTCATCGGCCGGGTGCGCCTTGCCCGCGAACAGCACCTGCAAGCCGCCGAACTGTTTGGCCATCGCGACCAGGCGCTCGGGCTCGGTAAACAGCAGCTCCATGCGCTTGTAAGTAGCGGCGCGCCGTGCGAAGCCGATGGTGAAGACATCGGGCGAAAGCACGTCGCCGGTGCGATCCTCGACGGCCTGCATCAGCAGCTGCTTTGCTCCGCGATGCGCCCTCTCGATCTCCGCCTCGGGGATGTCGATCGCGTAACGCAGGGTGACATTGTCGCGTCGCCAACGGGGCAGATGCCGGTCAAACACCTCAAGAAACGGCGCGGATGCCCAGGTGCCCGCGTGAACGCCGTTGGTGATGGCGTCGATCGCGTACTCGGGAAACATTTCGCGCGAAACGATGCCGTGCTGCATGGCCACGCCGTTGACAAACCGGGAAAAACGCAGCGCGACGTAGGTCATGTTCAGCAGTCCTTCGTGCACGCCGCCGGCGCGCTCCAACATGCCGGCGGTGTCCTCGCCCAGGATGCGCCGTGCCTGCTCGAGCGAAAAGCGATCGTGGCCGGCGGGCACCGGCGTGTGCGTGGTAAAGACGCACTGCTCGCGCACGCGAGCCCACTCCGGCTCGCCGGCCTGCGGCAGGTTGCGCCCGGCCAGTGCGCGACCCACGAGCGCAACCGTCAGCAGCGCGGCATGACCTTCATTCATGTGAAACACCGCAGGCTCCAGGCCAAGCGCCAGCAACATGCGCGCGCCGCCCAGGCCCAGCACCGCTTCCTGCCGCAGTCGGTACTCGTTGTCGCCGCCATAGAGCCGATCGGTCAGCGTGCGGTCCGCGGCCGTGTTTTCCTCGAGGTCCGTATCGAGCAGGTACACGGGCACGGTGTGTCCGGTCACGCCGCAGATATCGTGGCGCAACGCGCGAACCTGCACGGGCCGGCCTTCAATCTCCACCACCACGCGCGGGGCTTCTTCCACGGTGTACTGCGCGACCGGCCAGGGCTGCTCAACCTCGGTCTGCACCCCTTCCGGGCTCAGCAGCTGGCGAAAATACCCGCGCCGGTGCGCCAGGGTGACCGCCACCAGCGGGACACCAAGGTCGGCCGCGGCGCGCAGGGTGTCGCCGGCCAGCACCCCCAGGCCGCCGGAGTAGGTGTTCATCTCCGGCTCTATCGCGATCTCCATCGAGAAGTAAGCGACAGGGGTGCGGCTGGTGTTGGTGGCGTGCGGATACGTCGGGGCGCTCGGTTTTAAGGTCATCGGGTCCTGGAAGCAGCTTCGTTCTTTCAAGTCTAGCAAGGGCTGCAAACCGATGGAGAACTCTTCTTCTCGGCTTTTGGCTCTCCGATGAGAGCAGGCCATGGTTTCTTTGTTTTCCCCAACCCGATCGGGCGGGGTACACTCGGGCGCATGCCCCTTTCTTTTGCCCGGATCGCCGTCGTTTGCAGTGTTTTCGCGGGCCTGACCATCCCCGTCAGCCAGGCCCAGGACTGGGCTAAAGCCAGGCTCGACAGCTCGCCGCGCCACCATGAGTATGTCGCGGTCAAAAACGGCGCGCGCACGGTGCAGGTGTTTGTGGACTACCCCGAAACCAAAGGGAAAGCGCCCGTGGTGTTGATGATCCACGAGATCTTCGGGCTGACGGATTGGGCCAAGAACATGGCCGACGAGCTCGCGGCCGAGGGCTACATCGTGGTGGAGCCCGATCTGCTGAGCGGCATGGGCCCTGGCGGCGGCGGCTCCTCGAGCTTCGCGGGGCAGGAGGCTGCGGTCAGTGCCGTCTCGACCCTGGATCCCGCGCAGGTGCTGGCCGACCTGAATGCCGCAGCCGACTACGGCGAAAAGCTGCCCGCTTCCAGCGGCAAACTGGCCGTGGCCGGTTTTTGCTGGGGCGGCGGCAAGAGTTTCGCCTTCAGCACGCAGCGTGCGGAGCTGAAAGCCGCGCTGGTCTTCTACGGGCCGCCGCCGCCGGATGCGGCGATCCCCGGGATTCATGCGCCGGTTTACGGCTTTTACGCCGAAAAGGATGCGCGCATCACGGCCACCGTACCCGCAACCACCCAGGTCATGAAAGCCGCGGGCAAGACCTTTGAGCCGGTGGTGTACGCCGGCGCGGGACATGGTTTCATGCGCGCGGGCGAAGCGCCGGACGCCACGCCGGAAAACAAAAAAGCGCGCACCGACGGGTTTGCGCGCATGCTGACCGTGCTGGGGAAGATGAAGTAAGCCGCAAGTGATCCGGCAAAACCAAGGCGACTCACACGCGAAAAGCTGCCCGCGAGCCAGCGCCCATCACACCACCGCGCGCGCACCGTCCGCGGCACGGCAGCGAAAGATATCGGGCTGGATGCCGGTCTGTTCCCGATAAGCGCTGCCGACAGCTTCGATGAATGCGGTCGCCTGCTGCTCCTCCACCAGGTTGACCGTGCAGCCGCCGAAGCCGCCGCCCGTCAGCCGCGCTCCCACCAGCCCGGGTTGGCGATTCGCAAGCTCCACCAGCAGGTCGGCCTCCGGGCAGCTGGCCTCGAAATCATCGCGATAACTCGCATGCGCCTCCGCCATCAGCCTGCCCAGTGCCTGCAGGTCGCCCCGCTCGAGCGCGGCCGCGGCCGCTTCCGCGCGCAGGCTGTCGGTGATGATATGGCGCGCGCGCTTCAGGACGTTGAGCGGCATCTCGTGGCCCCACTGCCGGAGGTCATCGGGCGTGGCATCGCGCAGCAGGGCGATCTCCGGCCGATGCGCGCGCAGGGTCGCGGTGGCCTGCTCCACCTCCGCGCGGCGCGTGTTGTACTCGCCGCCGGCGTGGGAGTGCTTGACCATCGTGTTGCAAATGACGAGGTTCAAACTCGCGGGAATGGGCGCGAGCTTGAAGGCGAGCGAGCGGCAGTCCAGCAGCAGCGCGTGGTCGCGCTCGCCGCAGCAGGCGACAAACTGGTCCATGATGCCGGTGTTCGCGCCGACATAGCCGTTCTCCGCCGCCTGCGCCAGCTTTGCCATCTCGGGCTTCGGCAGCTCGGTTCCGCTCAGCGACAGCAGGGCCAGCAGCGTCGCCACCTCGATCGAGGCGGACGAGCTGAGCCCCGCGCCGATCGGCACGTCGCCGTCGATGGAAAGCGCAAAGCCCGGCACCGTGATTCCTTTTTCACGAAGCCCGTGCAGCACGCCCAGCGGGTAGTCGCTCCAGTGATGCGAGCCATGCTCCGGCAGCGCATCGAGCGAGTGATCGACACGCTCATCGAAGTTGACGGAATAGATCGATACCGTTCCGTCCGCGCGCGGCGCGATCGCCGCCACGGTCGCGAAATCGATCGCTGCCGGCATGACGAAACCGCCGGCGTAGTCGGTATGCTCGCCGATCAGGTTCACGCGGCCCGGCGCCGAAAACACCCCCGCAGCCTCCTCGCTGAAGATGCGACGGTGCGTTCCCCTCAGATCCCTTGCCGCTGCCTGTGTATCCAATGCCCTTACCTTTCCTCGGCTCCCGCGACCTCAAGCCGGAGACGCCAGTGCCTGGTTTCGCCTGCATCAAGGTAGGAGCCGCCGCCGTGAGCCAGCGAATCCGCGAGTGAGTCCACCGGCAGATTACAAGGTTCGAGTGCAACGGTGTAACCCTTCTTCGCGGCCGGGTCATGGGGCCAGCCGCCATAGCAGATCCACAGCCCCAGCAGCGGTGCCTCCCGCGGGTCAAAGTGCAGGGTCAGGCGCGTCCGCAGTGTTTTGCGTTCAATCGCCGCCCAGCCCTCGGCCGGCGCAGGCATGACCAGTTTGTCGCCCACTCGGGCTTCCGGATCGAGCACGAGCGAGATATCGAGCGGCTCGCCGTCGAGCGCATGGGTCGTCAGCGGCCAGGGGTGGCGGCTGCCCGCCGCGCCCAGCCGCCCATTGGCCGAATCCTGCGCCGTCACCTGCGTCACGGAAGGGGGCAGCACGATGCGGTCGTAAGGAAAAATCGCAAACAGGGGATGCGTGGACCAGCCGTACGGCACGCGCGCATCGCCCGTGTTGGTCACCGCGTAATCGAGGTGGAGGTTTCCGTCCTCAAGGCGCAGCGTCCGCTCAAACTCAAGCGGCAGCGAGGTTCCGCGGGCATGCATGCGCAGGGTCGTCTCGGTAGCCTCATCCACCGTGAACGGGAGACGCCAGAAATCCCCGTGATCCTCAATGGCCGCCGTCTGCCCTTCGCCATACGACACCCGGCAGGGGCCGATCGAGGGCAGGCACTCATCCCATCCGCTGCCGTCGGCTTCGTCAAACGGCTCCGTGGCGGTTCGCGGCGCGTAGGGCTTGAGCGGCGATTGCAGCAGCTCGCCGCCGCTGCCTGCCAGTGAAATGGAGGACAGCTTGCCGCCGAGTTCCGGCAGGACCTCAACGCGAAGGTGCGCGTTGCCGAGAACCCTACGACCCCAATCCTTGCTGCCGTCCGATGTTTTTTGCGGCTCGTCTGCCATGTTTTCTCCCTTTCGCGGCAAAAGCCGGCGACGGGATGCGAGCGGCACCCGAGCTGCCGCCGGCCCGTCTCTGCT
>CAXSBW010000095.1:6278-8429 GCA_964235795.1 uncultured Acidobacteriaceae bacterium
CGGGATGCGAGCGGCACCCGAGCTGCCGCCGGCCCGTCTCTGCTTTCAGATGCGAATCGACCCGAGACGAGGCGGCTGCTGCGGGCATGAAAAGCCCTCGGACGACAAGCAGGAGAATCCAGCCGGACCGCATGCCCGGGGAATGACAGTATCGGGGAATGACAGTATCGAGCGCTACCTGCTCTACATCAGCAATCGCGGCCCGTTGCGCTGCAGCCGCGCGTACACCTCGCGCAACCCGTGCACGCAGGGCTCAAACGACCGGCTGAGCCGCGCAAACAGCGGCGCTTCCCGCTCGTACTCAAACAGGTTGAACTGCGACACCACCCAGTAGCTTTCCTGCCCGGCGCGCACCATCGATTGCAGTCGCTCGGGCGTCGCGGCGTTGCCGGGGGCCATGCCGGCTGAAAACAAAAGGTAGTCGCCGATGTGCTTGCGCAGGCGGCGCTCGACGTCGAACGACTCGGCCGTGCCATGCACCGGGTCGGCGGCGCGCAGGAGCCGATCGAGCTCGCGCACCGGCCGGCCCTGCTCGTCGGTGACCGGGTATAGCTTGTCAGTGGAAGAAAACTCGGTCAGCATGTCGGCGACATACGCCGCGATCTCGTGCTCGTGCCCATCGCGGTCACGGGGCAGCACATCGCGGAAGCAGTCGCGCACCAGCTCATGAAAGATACGGCGCAAGGGGTGGGTGGGCGAGATCATCGTGAAAGATTCCTCCTCTACATCCGTCCTGTTTATCGGCCTTCCGGCTCTTCGATTCCAGAAACATCGCACGGGAAAATCCGGTTCGCAAGCACCGAGGTCACAACGGGCGGAAATGATTGGCAGTCACGGCGTTTGTTTGCGAGCTATTCACACGTGGCCGGAGTCATCCGGTGTAGGCTGCGCAGCGAGGCCTTTCCCCAATGCCCAGCAAGCCGAAGCCCGCCGCTCCATCTGGACTGCCTGTTTTCGGGCAGCCTTTGCCCGGTCCCGACCCCACCGGATTCAAGGTGCCGCACCCGTCCGACAACACGTTGTACGGCCTTGTCGATTCAAAACTGGTGGAGCCGTTCCCCGCCCCGCGCGGCGGTACAGAGCCCCTACTGACCCTGGCCGAGGTTTGGGGGCCCGCGCTTGGACCGGGCAAGGTCGCGGCCCTTGAGAAAGCCGGGCAGATCGTCTTTCACGGCGTCGGCGATACCGGCAGCGTCAAGGGTCCGGAGACGGAATCGCTGGTGGCCGACGCCGCGCAGGCCGACCTGGCGAGCTCGCCCGCCAACGCCGTGCCTGCCTTTTTCTTCCACTTTGGCGACTGGGTGTACAGCTTCGGCGAGGCAAAGTACTACTATGACCAGTTCTACGCGCCGTGGCGCGCCTACCAGGGGCCGATTCTCGGCGTGGCCGGCAATCACGACGGCGTGATCTACAAGGGCGACCCCGCGCCCACGCTCGACGCCTGGCTCAGGAACCTGTGTGCCGCAGCGCCGGCGGTGACGCCGGAAGCCGCCGAGCTGACCCGCACCGCGATGATCCAGCCGGGGGTCTTTTACACCTTTGACGCTCCGTTCGTGCGCATCCTCGCGGTCTACAGCAATGTGCTCGAAGACCCCGGGGTTATCTCGACCGAGGGAGGCACACGGCCCGCGCTTGACGACTCGCAGCTCGCGTTTCTGACGGCGGCGCTCACGCGATGCAAAACCGAAAAGTATGCCGGTGCCGTGGTGATCGTCGTGCATCATCCGCCTTATACGGCGGGCACGACGCACGGCGGCTCGCCGCGCATGCTCGGGGACCTGGACGCATGCTGCACGGAGGCCGGCTTCTGGCCGCACGCCGTGTTTTCAGGCCACGCGCATAACTACCAGCGGTTTACCCGCACACTCGCCCCCGGCACTGCCGGCGCGACAAACATCGCGTACATGGTCGCGGGCAACGGCGGTCACGGGCTCGACAAGGTGCGCAAGGTCAACGGTGTCGCGATTCGCGTGCCGCTGGTGGTCGACGACACGCTGACGCTTGAAAACTACGACGACACCCACTACGGCTTTCTCCGCGTCACCGTCGACCCGGTCACCCTGCGCATTGAATATCACCAGGCCGGCGGCGCGGGGACGCCGTTCGATAGCGTGTCGGTGGATCTGGAAACGCGAACGGTGAGCTGAGGCG
>CAXSBW010000096.1:0-8344 GCA_964235795.1 uncultured Acidobacteriaceae bacterium
AGGATGAGAGCCAAGGATGAGAGCCAGGATGAGAGCCAAGGATGAGAGCAAGGATGAGAGCCAAGGATCAGCGAACCGGCTGACTGTCGCCGGGCTGCGATTCGGCCCCGTTCGCGGCTCCGTTCGTGGCGCCCTCGACCAGCGACGGCGGCACATAGTGGCGCACATCCGCGCCGCGAATCCAGAAAATTACGTCCTCGGCGATATTGGTCGCGTGGTCGGCCACGCGCTCCAGCGAGCGCGAGATGACAAGCGCATTCAGCGCCTGCGGGGCCAGGTGGGGCTGCTCGCGCATCACGTTCAGCAACGCGTGGTACGCTGCCCCATTCAGGTGATCGACCGCGTCATCCATGGCCAGCACCCCCTGTGCCGCATCGGCGTCACCCTCCACAAACGACTGCAGCGCACGGCGCACCATGTCGGTGGCAAGCTCGGCCATGCGCGGAATGTCCACCGGCAAGTCGGCCGCATGCAGCGCCTGCATCTCCCGCACGCGCTCGACGATATTCACGGCAGAGTCGCCCACCCGCTCCACATCGGCATTGATTTTGATCACCGCCAGGATAAAGCGCAGGTCGATGGCCATGGGCTGCTCCATCGCCAGCAGGTCGAGCGCCATCTGGTCGATCTCGCGCTCATAGCGGTTGATCAGCTGCTCGGACTTTTCCACCTGGTCGATCAGGGCGAGATCGCGCGTGCGATACGCCTCGACGGCGCGCTCAATGGACTGCTCGGCCATGCCGGCCATGACCAGGATTTTCTCTTTCAGGTCGCCGAGACTCTGATGAAATCGCACGCGCATATCAGCCAAACCTGCCGGTGATGTAGTCCTCGGTGCGCTTGTCACCGGGGTTGGTGAAGATCTTGTGCGTGGCCGCGAACTCGACGAGTTTGCCCGAAAGAAAAAATCCGGTTCGCTCGGCCACACGCGCGGCCTGCTGCATGTTGTGCGTCACGATCACGATCGTGTACTGGCTTTTCAACTCAAAGATCAGGTCTTCAATCTTTGCTGTCGAAACCGGATCGAGCGCCGACGCAGGCTCGTCCATCAGCAACACCTCCGGGTCGACCGCCAGCGCGCGGGCAATGCACAAACGCTGCTGCTGACCGCCGGAAAGGCTCGCGCCCGACTTCTTTCGCAGATCGTCTTTCACTTCGTCCCACAAGGCAGCGTGCTTGAGCGACCGCTCAACAATCTCGTCGAGAATGCGCCGGTTGCGGAAGCCGTTCAGCCTGAGCCCGGACGCCACATTGTCGTAAATCGACATGGTCGGAAAAGGATTGGGACGCTGGAAGACCATGCCGACACGACGGCGAATCTCGACCGGCGCGGCATCCTTGTAGATATCGACGTCGCCGATGCGAACGATCCCCGCCACACGGCCGCCGGCAGTGGTCTCGTGCATGCGGTTGAGGCAACGCACAAAGGTCGACTTGCCGCAGCCCGACGGCCCGATCAGCGCCGTCGCCTGGTTGGCCGGGATGTTGAGATTGATCCTGAAAAGCGTCTGGTGCGTACCGTACCACGCATCCAGCTCACCCACTTCTATGGCGACGCCCACTTAACTTGTCCCTTTCAAAATGCCGCGACCCGCGACGTAGCGCACCAGCGCAACCGAAACCACGATCAGCAGGATCAGCACCAGCGAACCGGCCCAGGCCAGCCGGTGCCAGTCGTCGTACGGCGAGATGGCGTAGATGTAGATTTGCAGCGGCAAGGCGGCGATCGGCTGGTTCAGGTTGCTGCTCCAGAAATTATTGCCGAAAGCAGTGAACAGCAACGGAGCGGTTTCACCGGCCACCCGTGCAAAGGCCAGCATGCAGCCGGTAATGATGCCGGGCGATGCGGTCTTGAGCGTGATCGACAGTACGGAGCGCCAGGTGGGCACACCCAGGCCGAGCGCGGCTTCCCGTACCGAGTTCGGCACCATCAGCAGCATCTCTTCGGTCGTGCGCGTCACTGTGGGAATCATCATGATGCCGAGCGCGACGCCGCCCGAAAAAGCGGAAAAGTGTTTTTGCGGCAGCACGATCAGCGAGTACACTGCGATGCCCATCACAATCGAGGGCACACCGTTGAGCACATCGGCCGTGAACCGTACAACATTGGCAAAGCGCGAGCCGCGGCCGAACTCAGCCAGGAAAATACCGGCGGCGATCCCGACCGGTATGCCCATCAGGCTCGAAAGCCCGAGGATGACGGCCGAACCCAGGATGGCATTCGCCATGCCCCCGCCGACCTCGCCGACCGGCTTGGGAATCTGCGTGAAAAACGCAAGGTTGAGCGAACTGGCGCCCTTGTAGATCAGGTACACAAAGATCGCCACCAGCGGCGCGACCACCAGGATTGTGCTGAGCACGGCCAGCGTAGTCGCCAGGTGGTTGGTGAGGTTGCGGGCAGCGCGATTGCCCTTGCGGATGGCAAGCCGGTTTTCCATGGCGCCCCCTTACGCGGCCCGCGCGGGCGCGCCGCGCGTTACGGCCCACACCAGCACACGGGCCAGGGCATTCACCACGATGGTGACCAGAAACAGCGCAAGGCCGATCTCAATCAGGGCGCTCAGGTAAAGGTCGTCGGAGGCCTCGGAAAATTCATTCGCAATCACCGAAGCCATGGAGTAGCCCGGAGCGAAGAGCGACTTTGTAATCTCGGGCCGGTTACCGATCACCATGGTGACCGCCATCGTTTCGCCGAGCGCACGGCCCAGGCCGAGGATCACTGCGCCGACAATGCCGATGCGCGCATTGCGCAGCACCCCCATGCGGATCATCTCCCAGCGAGTTGCGCCCAGGGCCAGCACGGCTTCGCGCTGCGAATACGGCACCGCGAGCATGACTTCGCGCGTGAGCGACGAGATGATGGGCAGAATCATGATCGCAAGAATCACACCTGCCGCCAGCATGCCGATGCCGTAGTTGGGGCCGGTAAACAGGGTGGTCCAGCCCAGGGCTTTGCCCAGCACCGGGTTGACGTGCTCGCGCAGCAGGGGCACCAGCACAAACACCGCCCACAGCCCATAGACCACGCTGGGAATCGCGGCCAGCAGCTCCGTCAAAAACGCGAGCGGGGCACGCAGCCAGCGCGGCGACATCTCTGTCAAGAATACTGCCAGGCCCACGGCCAGCGGAATCGCAATGGCGAGCGCCACGAACGAGGAAACCAGGGTTCCGTAAATGAATGGAAACGCACCGTAGTTACCCGCCACCGGGTCCCAGGCGGAGTGGATGAAAAAGCCGAAACCGAACTTTGCGATCGTGAGCCTCGATCGCAGCACCAGCTCCGACACGATGAGCGCCACGATGCCGAAGATAGAGATCGCGCAAACGATCATCAGGGCGCGAAAAACCCGGTCGCTCCATGCGGAGCTGCCCCGCCGCATCAGGAACTGACGGGCCGGCGAGGGGCCGGCTTTGCCGGGCTCGGGCACGGTCGCGGGTACGCGGGCTGCAGGCTCCGACAATCTGGGAATCGGAACCTGCTGTAGTTTACTGTCCACCGGCACACAGCCTATCGAAGTTTCTTGAACAGGAGATTAACAGCCCGTGTTCAAGCGATCCGAAGCCGGCACAGAGCCGAGCCCCATCCGAACATATCCGGGCAACAGGGAGAGAGTAACAGGCGTCCCCTCCCCCGCAGCGCCTATTTCATCTGACCGACGGTCGCGCGAACCCTGGCGATGACCGGTGCCGGCAACGGCGCGTAATAGAGCGACGCGGCTTCCGCTTCGCCATGCTCCAGCATCCAGCCCAGGAAGTCCTTGAGCACCTTTGCCTTTGCCGGGTCCTGCCCCTGCGTGGGAATCAGCAGCCAGGTGAAGCTCGAAATCGGGTAGACTGTCGGCCCTGCCTCGTTGGTGATCGACACCCGGTAATCCGCCGGCATGGCCTTGACCGCCGCCGCCGCAGCCGCCACGCCCTCAATGCTGGCCTTGACGAACTGCCCCGATGCATTGCGCACCGACCCGTACGGAATCTTGTTCTGCAAGGCGTAGATCAGCTCCACGTAGCCGATCGAGCCCGGCATCTGGCGTACCAGGCCTGCAATGGCCTCATTGCCCTTGCCGCCCAGTCCCTTGGGCCACGACACCGCGGTGCCCGCGCCCACGCTGCCCTTCCACTCCGGGCTCACTTTTGACAGGAAATCGGTGAAGATAAAACTCGTGCCCGAACCGTCGGACCGGTGCACGACGATGATCTCCGTATTCGGCAGCTTCGCCCCGGGGTTGTCCTTGGCGATGCGCGCGTCGCTCCAGTTGGCGATCTTGCCCAGATAGATGTCGGCCAGCACATCGGGCGAGAACCGCAGCTCCTGGCTCACCCCGGGCAGGTTGTAGATCGGCACCACCGCGCCCATCACCGTGGGAATATGCTGCACCTTGACCTTGGAGCCGGCAAGCTGCTCATTGGTCATGGGGCCATCGGTCGCACCGAAATCGACCGTGCCGGCGGTGACCTGCCGAATGCCGCCGCCTGAACCGATGGGCTGGTAGTTGATCTCCACCCCGGGATGTTGCGCGCTGTACTCGGAAAACCACTTGGAGTAAATCGGGTTGGGAAACGTCGCGCCTGCCCCGTTCAGCTTTTGCGCGATGGCTGACGTTGCGGTTGAAAGCACCAGGGCCGCCATCAGGATTGTTGTTTTCTGCACACTTGCCTCTCTTTCTTCTCCCTGCATTCTCCATGTTGCTTGTTACAACAGGTTTACACCTGACTCGAAAGCCGGCCCGGCTGTTCTGTTTCGAGCCGCGCGGCCGCGCGATCTGCAGCCTGCGGCAGCGTGAAAACAAAGGTTGCGCCCGCGCCCAGCTCGCTTTCGGCGCGAATGGTCCCGCCATGGGCCAGCACAATGTGCTTTGCGATCGCGAGGCCCAGCCCGGTGCCCCCCGAGTCGCGCGAGCGTGCCTTGTCCACCCGGTAGAACCGCTCAAAGATGCGCCGGAGATGCTCGGATGCAATGCCGGGACCGAAATCCTGCACGAAAAACTCCACCGTGCCTTCCCGGTCCTGCGCCCCGACACGCACCCTCTTCCCTGACGGGGCATACTTCATGGCGTTCTCGATCAGGTTGCCGAAGACCTGGTTCAGCGCATCGAGGTCGGCCAGCACGGGCGTTCGCGGAGCCGGTGCCCGCTCCAGATCGATCTCTGAGTCCATCGCCATGCCGGCCAGGGACTCGATCGCGTCCTCGATCAGCGTATCGGCTGCGACCGGCTGCGGGTCGATACGGTAATCGCCGGCTTCCACGTTGGCCAGCGCCAGCAGGTCCACGGTCAGCCGGTTCATCCGGGTCGCATTGCGCAGCACAATGCCCAGGAACTCGCGCCCCTGGTCCGACAGCAGGTGCTCGTCGTCGATCACGGTTTCCACGTAGCCGATGATCGAGGTCAGCGGGGTACGAAGCTCGTGCGACACGTTGGCGACAAAGTCGCGACGCATCCGCTCGGCGCGCTCGATCTCCGTCACGTCGTGCAGCACGGCCACGGCGCCGCCGCCCGGCATGGGCGCGGCGCTCACGGCAAAAATACGTCCCGGCACAAACCCGGTCGCCCGGCATCGGCCGAGCGAGCCTTCCTTCATCGCGATCTCCACCGCCCGCAACACATCGGGGTCGCGGATGCACTCCACCAGCGGCCGGCCTTCGCGCACGGCAGCCGGGGCTATGCTCTTCATCTTCGAGTTGGACCAGGTGATCTGCGACTGCGGCGAGATGCCGACCACGGCCTCCTGCATGCTGTCGAGCAGCACCGCGAGCTCCCGCCGCGAGCCGTCCAGCGCGCGAAAGCTCGACTCCAGCTGCACGGCAGTCGCGTCCAGCGCATGAGCCACCTCGGAGATCTCGTCGAGTCGCCCCTCCTCAACCCGCGCCGACAGCTCCCCTGCCGCGACCCGGTTGGCGAAGCGAACGATGCGCCCGAGTCGCCGGGCCACCCGGTCCGCCATGAAAACCGCCATCGCCGTCGCCAGGCCCAGTGCCAGCAGCGAGGCCAGCAGCAGGTCGCGCCGCAACAGCGCGAGCGTGGACTGCACTGTATCGATGGAGAAGGCAAAGTGGACGCTGTTCGCGCCGGCCGGCAGGGTGACGCTCAGCGATTCGCCGCTGCCGGCACCCTGCGCTCGCGCCAGCACTCGCCTGTCGGCACCCAGCACCGTGATCTCCGCGCGCGCCGCGAGCGCCTGGGCGGCCACCACCGCGGGCAGCGCCTCCGGCGCGGTTCCAGCCAGCTGGGCCGCCATGCCCCGTGCCTGCAGGTTGACGTAGGTGCCGGCCTGCGCGCTCAGGGAGCGGCGCACAATGCGACGCACCGAAAAATCAAGAATCGCGGTGCCGAGCGAAAGCAGCAGCAGGAACGAAAAAAGCAGCTTGGTGAAAACTCGGCCCGTCATCGCGCCGGGGCCCATCTGCCGCCGCACACGCTGCCTGTTCTTCGGACACAGAGGCTCGAGCCGCACGAGCCCGCTCGATGGACCACGGCCTGATTCCCTACCCGCTCAGCCCTGTGTAGCCTTCGGTATCTCAAACCGGTAGCCTGCCCCTCGAACGGTCTTCAGGTAACGTGGATTTTCAGCATCGACCTCAATCTTTTCCCGAATGCGCCGCACATACACATCCACCGATCGGGGCGTGACAAAACGGGCGTCGCCCCACACCGCGTCCAGCAGGTGGTCGCGCGAAAACACCCGCCCCGGGTGCCGGGCCAGGTAGTCGAGCAATCGGAACTCGGTCGCCGTCGTGGTGGTCAGCTCGCCCCGCACCTTCAGCTGCATGGCACCGGCATCGATCACGACATCCTCGAATTGGATCGTCATGGGGCCGGTCGGTCGCTCAAAGCGACGCAATACGGCCTTGACGCGCGCCACCAGTTCGCGCGGCGCAAACGGTTTGGTGATGTAATCGTCGGCCCCGAGTTCCAGGCCCAGCACCCGGTCGTTTTCCGATGCCTTGGCCGTCATGAAAATAATCGGGATGGTGGAAAGCTGGGCGTTGGCGCGCAGCTTGCGACATACATCCAGGCCATCGCCGCCCGGCACCATGATGTCCAGCAGAAACAACGCCGGGGCGGCACGTTCCGCTTCCCCGACCAGGTGCAAAGGCGTGGGAAAGAGTCGCGGCACGTAGCCGGAGGCCTGCAGGTGATGCTCGACCAGCCGGGCAATATCGGTATCATCTTCCAGAACGAAAACAGACGTGCTCAAACGGTGTGTGCCTTTCCCCGCGCCGTGCGGCTGGCCTTAGCCTACTCCCGCCCGGACGCGCCCATGCAAATGGCAGGTGAATTTTGTGCCCGTGCACCATGCCCTTGCACCGTGCGGCCGTCTCTCGGACTCCAACCCGGGAGGGAGAACACTCATGGCGCAAGGGCAAAGAAGGCTTGGAACGCAGGGACTGCAGGTGCCGGAGCAGGGACTCGGCTGCATGGGCATGTCGGACTTTTACGGCGGCCGCGACGAAGCCGAGTCGATCGCGACGCTGGAACGAGCTGTCGAGCTGGGCATCACGTTTCTGGACACTGCCGACATGTACGGCCCCCACACGAATGAGGAGCTGATCGGGCGCGTTTTCAAGGGCCGTCGCAGCGAGATCGCGATCGCGACCAAGTTCGGTATTCTGCGCGATCCGGACGATCCTTCCGTTCGCGGCGTCAGCGGCCGGCCCGAGTACGTGCGGCAGGCCTGCGAAGGAAGCCTGCGACGGCTGGGCACGGACCATGTTGACCTTTACTACCAGCACCGCGTGGACCCGGAGGTGCCGATCGAGGAGACCGTGGGCGCGATGGCCGGGCTCGTCGAAGCCGGAAAGGTACGCTACCTGGGCCTGTCGGAGGCCGCGCCGGAAACGATACGCCGTGCTCATCGCACGCACCCCATCAGCGCCCTGCAAACCGAATACTCCTTGTGGTCGCGCGACCCCGAGGATGAACTGCTCGCGCTCACGCGCGAACTCGGGATCGGGTTTGTCGCGTACTCGCCGCTGGGCCGCGGCTTTTTGACCGGGCAGATCAAGAGCGAACACGACTTTGAGCCGGGTGACTGGCGGCTCGGCAGTCCGCGCTTCCAGGGCGAAAACTTCAAGAAAAATCTGGAGCTCGTGGACAGGATCGGGCAGCTGGCCCGGCGCAAAGGTGTGACGGCGTCGCAGCTGGCGCTGGCCTGGGTGCTCGCGCAGGGCGAGGACATCGTGCCGATCCCGGGCACCAAGCGCGTCAGGTACCTCCAGGAAAACGCGGCGGCTTCAGTGGTCGTGTTGACGCCGGAAGAGTTGGGGGAGATCGACGAAATTGCACCGGCCCACGCCGCGGCGGGTACTCGCTACGCGGAGGCAGCCATGGCGACAGTGAATCGCTGA
>CAXSBW010000097.1:0-8293 GCA_964235795.1 uncultured Acidobacteriaceae bacterium
GCGCTTACCACTCGCTGTACGGCCGCCCATCGGTGGACGCCTGCCCGGAACCGGAGTGCACATTCGAAATGCCCCCCGAGGCCTGGTCCACGCTTTCGAGTGTGTCGTCGGTGTCCGTGACCCAGGTGGTGTCGCTTTGTGTCATGGGGTCACGCGGAATTTCCTTCAGGTAGCCTGCCTGCACGACCTCTTCCAGCGACTGCGGAGCCTTTTCCTTGTCCATGGTGAAGGAGTCGATCGCCTGCCGCATGACATGGATATCTTCCTTCAGAACCGCTTCCCGGGCGTTCTTGAGCGAGCCCAGGTAGCTCGGGATTGCGATGGCCGCGAGCACGCCGATGATGAGCATGACAATCATCAGCTCGACCAGGGTAAAGCCGGTCTCGGGGTGTATGCGTCTGTGCTTGATCTTTACCATGTCGAGTACTTGGTCCCATCGAGGGCCGTACCCTCGCTCCTGGTGTAAACGTCAAACAGATTTTGGCCGCCGAACGAGGTCGAGTCGGCATCGTCCTGCATCGAGCGCTCGCCCCATTCGTCCTTGTTCGTCATCGGGTCGATGGGGATCTTTCGCAGGAACTTGACCTTTTTGCCCTGCACATCCACCCCTTCGACCAGCGTTTTGAGGTCCGGCGGATAGTTCATCGAGTCCACCTTGGTGCGAAATGCGCCCCGGTCGGCCGCGTCCTTGTAGCGGTCGATCGCGGCGCGTATCGTCCACAGGTCGTAATGCAGCTCGCGCTCTTTTTCCCGCTTTTTTTCAAAGCGCGCGATCGGCACCGCGGCTGACGCCAGGACGGACAGGATAGCGACTGTCACGATCAGCTCGACCAGGGTCACTCCTGCCTCACTGCGCGATAGGCCGATACCGTTTCTGCCACGCGAAAGGCGAATGCCAATCATGCCGCGCCATCGGTTCGCGCCTGTTTTGACCTCCAGCCCTGGAGTGCCGGCGTGAACGACAGCGGCAGGCCCGGGACGCCGAAAGTGGGCGAAGCGCATTGGAGCCCGGCCCTTCACTGGATGTGCACAACTCCCTGCGTCCCGGTCGCGGGCAGCGGCTGCCCCTTGCTGTCGCGCACCACGGGCCGGGTGATGGCGACGGAAGCATCGCCCTTCGCCTTGGCCTGGAAGGTCAGGGTGCAGAGCGTGCCTGAGCCCGAGATGCCGGACACGCCCGGCGGACGAGAGGTCGAGATCGAGACATTTCCGGCTCCGTCGTCTCGGTGTACGAGCGAAATCGCCTGCCCGTCGCGCCCCAGCAGATCGCCGACATCGACATTGACGAGCTGCAGTTTGGTCTGGTCGTAGCTGAGCTGCATGGGCGCCGCATACACATCGGTGCCGCCCGTCAGCATGACTTTCTCCTGAAAGGTGTTGCCGATCGACTGCGTCAGGTTCGATGGCACGAGCTGTAACGAGACCGGGGCAGGGCCTGCGCCGGGCGCATTTTGCGTGCCGGCCGGGGTGCCGGCCGTGACCGGGGTGCCGCCGGCGGGTACCCCGGCCTGCGCCGTCTGCTGCGGAGTCACAACCTGGCCCGGGATCGCGCCGCTCATCTGCGCTGGGTTCGTCCCGGCGGGAATCTGCGCCCGCGGTGCCGCGAGGTCCGGGATGCCGGCCGGCTTCCCTGCCGGCGGAGCCGCGGTTTCATTGTCCTCGTCCTCAGTCGACGGCGAGCTGACGCGCCGCAGCTGGATGTCGTTGGTCGTGCCGGTGTCGATCTGCTTCAGGTTCAACGGTGAAATGTCGGCCGCGCGTACGATGTGTGGAATCAGAAGAAACACGATCTCGTCATCGGAGTCGGTTTTGGTCTCCGAGCCGAAGATGTACTTGAGGAGCGGCAGCTGCGCCAAGCCCGGGTAGCCGGACAATGCCTTACTGGTCTGTCGCTGAAGCAGGCCGCTCAGGATCGTCGCCTCTCCCTCTCGCAGCCGGATGGTCTGGTCGCTGGTGCGCTGGGTGATGATCGGCTCGTCGATGCCGCCCAGGTTCTCCGTGCCGTTCGTGGACGATACCTCGATCTTGAGCTTCATCGACACGTCGCGGTCGTAGTGCACGGTCGGCTTCATATCGACGTTGACACCGATATCGAGGTACTGAAACTGCGTGTTGACCAGCGACGAGGTGACGGCGGTCGCGACGCCGGCCTGGTACGAGCCGGTCGCGACCGGCAGCCGTTCACCGATCTTTACGATCGATTCCTGCCCGTCGGTCGCCCGCAAACGTGGGCTTTGCAGGATCTTGGTCGTGGAGTCAGTCAGCAGGAGATTGATCTGCGCCTGCCCGATCGAGACCGCGAAGTTGGTCGAATTCAGGTGCGCCAGCTGGTTGAGCTGGAGCTGGGTGCTGCTGCTGGCCGGGGCGGCACCACCGCTCGTAGCCGGGGTCGTCGTACCGGTAATTGCATTGCTTTGCTGGAAGTTGATCGAAGCCGTCTGCGGCAGCTGGATACCGATCGTGCGGGCCTTGTTCCGGCTCACCTCGAGAATCGCAATGTCAACCACGACCTCCGGCCGGGCCTTGTCGAGATCGTTGATCAGCTTGCCGGCGAGCAGCAGCTCGTCCGGTGTGCCGCGCATGATAATGGCGTTCTGGCTGGGCACGCCGTACAACTTTGCCCCAGAGGTAAACACGTTGCGCAGCGCGACCTGGACATCGTTGAGGTCGTTCTGCTGCGACACGTTGGTGAGGTAAAAGGTCTGAACCGCCTGCTCGTCGAGCTCCGTGCGTTTGGTACGGGTGTTCTGGGCCACAAAAATCGCATTCGGCGTGATGGGCCGCCAGAATGTCCCCGACACCGTAGCCAGGATACGGAGTGCGTCGTTCACATCCACATTATTCAGGTCCAGTTGCAGGCGGCTGGAGTGGTAGTCCGGGTCGAACAGGACGTTGATGCCCGACAGCTTGCCGATCGTCTGATACAGGACCTTGGTGTCGTCCATGGCGTGCACGGTCAGCGGCTCGTTTGACATGGGCTTCAGCTGCGCGGGACCGCCCAGGTGCAGCAACTGCCTGCGCTCGGCCGGCGGAATCGCGGTTTCAGGCGCGGGGGCATTGGCTTCGCCGTCCATCTTCTGCCGGGTGACCCGGATATCCTGCGACGCAAGCTCATTCGATGGATCGATTTCAAGCGCGCGCAGAAACTCGGTCAAGGCGCCGGTGTTGTCGTTCGCATCGCGGAGGCGCTCGCCATGCTTGACATGCGCGGCAGCGGCGTCGAGGCGCAGACGCTCGTACGAGATCTTGAATCGCTCGTCGGAGGGCTTCTTCTGGTACGCCTGGGCGTAATCGTTGTAGGCAGCTTCCACATCGTCGCGCGCTTCCGCCGACCGGCCCTGGTTATAAAGTTTGTTGGCCGACTGGGCCATGACCTGCTGGGGAGCAGCGGCGAGCGCGGAAGCGGCGAGGGTCAGAGGAAGGCCCCAGTGGGTCAGGCGAATCATGGAACTCCAGAAAGGCGGGTGATGGATGGGCTCCACAGACCGTGCAAGCGTTCTTGCAACAGCGTTCTGCTGCCTCTTTCCTATAGACGAGCGTGGGCAAAGTATAGCACCGTGATTTCCGCAAAGTTTCCGAAGCTCACCCCGGACCCATGCCCTGCGCACCCACCTCCCGAGACGCGCGAACCCCTGCGCGCGCCTTTTCGGCATCGATCCGGCCGGCCGTCAGAAGACGGGCCTTTCCCGGTTGATCATGCTTTTGAAGTTGAAGCTCACCCCGGCATTCAGGCTTTGCTCGTTGAAATTACGCACGCGGCTGCCGACAGCATGGGTGTAGAAACCGAATGCCGTCACCCCCGGCACCAGCTCCAGCGAGGCATGAGCAAAAGGCCGTTTCCCCTGGCCGTAGGTATCGCCGTTCAGGGCAAAAGCCACGGCATGGACGAACCGGCTGCCGTCATACACGGAGTAGTCCTTGTCGACGGAGGCAAAGCCGAAGTCCCCGCTCAATCGGCCTGCCTTTTTCTCAACCGCGACGGCAAATCCGGCTCCGCCGCTGACCGGGAGCGGCGCAATGGGTCCGATCTTCGATTTGGCAAGACCCGGGAACGTGATCGTGTTCAAACGCTGGTACAGCTCTACACGCACCTTGTCGACGACCCTGCTTTCCCCGGTCTTGACCAGGGCTGCTTCCCGCAGCGTGTCGGTGCCGGCCTGCCAGGTGTACTCGCCTGAAACTCCGACTCGGCTGTTTACCTGTTTTTTGGCCGAAAGCTGCCGATAGTTGAAGTTCCGCAGGCTGGCGCCCCGTGCAAACAGGTTGACTGTTTGAAGATCGCCGAAAAAGGCGTTTGTGAATGCCACTTCGTCCACCAGCAACTGCCTCGGCGCATGCAACCGGATCCGCTCTCCGGAGATGTATCCGTCTTCGTCAAAGGTCGTAATCTCGGACGACAGCCCTCGTTCGATCCCGAGCGACCCGAACTCCACGGAGACCGGCTTGACCGGGGTCACGTCGAGGTAGAGTTCGCGCATGTAAAACTCCCACCCATTGGAGTACTTGTGATTGGCAATGGCGACACCGTTCGGGTCCACAAGACTCGCCCGTGTTTTCTCGAGAGCCTCCGCGTGGGTGTAGGAGCTGGCCTGGAACGCCGGGTCGTGAATCCGGGAGGAGTAGGACTCGCCGGTGAAATTGGAGTAGGCCCAATTGAAATAACGGCCCGAGGAAGCGCGGAAACCGATCGCTACGTGCCCGCCGCCGTCAATCTTGACTTTGCCCGCGATCAGCGACCGGGCCTGGGCATTCTCAAAATCGTGAACCCCGCCCGTGGCAAAGGCATTCCTGTACCGCTCGGCGTGCGAAAGCGTATCCAGTGCCAGCCAGCGGTCGAACAAGGGCCTGGGCGGCAGGGCCGGCGCGCTGCCCTGCACCCTGATCATGGCAGGGTCGCTGCCGGACGGTTCACAAAACGCAACGGGGACGGAGCCCAACAAGGCTGTCAGTGCAAGCATGGCTGGAAACGTTCGAGAGACGATCATCAACGGCACCTGGAATGGATTTGTCTGGAATGAATTTGTCTCCCTCCTTATCGGCAGATCCGGCTCTTTTTTCCTGTTCAGCCGATGCAATCCTGTTACTTCGGTGTAGTCAGCGGAATTGGGGACCCGGGTGGCGTTTTCGCTTCCGCGACCGGGGTCGTTACACTGAAGGTTGTTCGTATCGGGCTTTTCCGTCACGATTGGACCGGCGAACCTCCATCTCAGCGCAGAAGAGACCGAACATGGCACGGCAATCGACCTACCAGACCCAGCCCGCGGCCAAGGCAGCCGAGGCTCCCAAGTCGGGCCCGCGCGACCCCGTGGCTTCAGGCGAGCGGGATGCCGCGCAGAACCGCGCCGCCGGCCACAACTACTTCCTGATGGATCGGTACGAGGCGGGCGTGGCCCTGCGCGGCTCCGAGGTCAAAAGCATTCGCGAAGGCAAGGCCAATCTGAAAGACAGCTACGGCTTACTGAAAAACGGCGAAGCCTGGCTGCTGAACGCACACATCGGCGCCTACTCGCACACCGGCTTCGACTCGCACGACGCGGTACGCACCCGCAAGCTGCTGCTCCATGCCGGCGAAATTCGCAAGCTGATCGACCAAACCCAGGCCAAGGGTTTGACGCTGATCCCGACCCGGCTTTACTTTCGCGGCGGCCGCGTCAAGTGCGAGCTGGCCGTTGCACGCGGCAAGCAGGACTGGGACAAGCGCGCGACTGAAAAGAAGCGCGACGCGGACAAGGAAGCCCGGGCCGCCGTGGCCCAGAGCCGGGGTTAACGCGCCTCGGTACGGCTTTCCCTGCGCGCGGCAGCCTCGGGGGCGTTATGGTGGAAGGGTGAAACCTGAACTCCGCTTCGCTCTTGTTTCGGAGCTGCCCGCCGAGCTCCTCGTCATCTTTACCGTGGACCAAAGCCTGGGCAGCGGCCCGGACAACAAGCCTGTTCCCTTTCCGCTGACCGTGTCGCAAACCGTGCACGACTCGATCAGTGACATCCTGACGGGCGGCGAGTTCAAGTCAGGCGCGAATGAAACCCTGCTGATCCACAACGCACCGAGCTTCGCGGCGAAACGGCTGCTGCTGGTCGGCCTGGGCAAGGCGGCGGCAGCGGGTTCCGGCAAGGGCCCAGATACGGTCGCGCTGCGAAAAGCTGCCGGGGCGGCGGTACGGTTTGCCAAACTGCGCGGGCTCCGCGCTCCGGCCATCGCCCTGCCGGAATCGGTCGTCGAAGCATCGGACGGCGAGGCCGCGCGCGCAGTGGTCGAAGGCGCAATCGTAGCCGATTTCGACCCCGACACCTACAAGTCCGATCGCAAGGATACAAGCCTTGCGTCGCTGACGGTCGTGGCGTCGGAGCGCATGGATCGTGCGGCCGTGCAGGCGTGCTTCGACGAAGGGGTCTTTATCGGCGAATCGCAAAACTATGCGCGCACCCTGGTCAACGAGCCCGGCAATGTGCTGACGCCGACGGAGCTGGGCAAGCGCGCTGCCGCCATGGCTGCGGAGCACGGCCTCCACTGCGAGGTGCACTCGACCGACAAGCTGCGGGAACTGGGCATGGGAGCTTTTCTAGGCGTGGCGCAGGGCTCGTATGAGCCGCCAGCGCTGATCGTGATGCGCTACGAGCCGGATGGGGCCGCCGAGGGCGTCACGCTGGGGCTGGTCGGCAAGGCGATCACCTTCGATACCGGCGGCATCTCGATCAAACCGGCGGACGGCATGGAAAAGATGAAGTACGACATGGCGGGCGGCGCGGCGATGCTGGGGGCCATGCGCGCGATCGCCCAGCTCAAGCCGAAAGTACGGGTAGTGTGCGTGGTGTGCTCGGCAGAAAACATGCCCTCGGGCCGCGCCTACCGCCCCGGCGACGTGCTGACGGCGATGAGCGGCAAGACTATCGAGATCATCAACACCGACGCCGAAGGCCGCCTGGTGCTGGCCGACGGGCTGCACTATGCGAAGCAGCTGGGCGCGACCCACCTGATCGATGCCGCGACGCTGACCGGCGCGGTTGGGGTCGCGCTGGGCCAGCACAACGTGGGTGCCTACAGCAACGACGACACCGTTTGGGGCGCGTTTACCGCCGGGCTGATGAAAAGCGGCGAATCGATGTGGCGGCTGCCGCTGGGTGACGAGTATCGCGAGCAGATCCGCTCGCACATCGCGGACATCATGAACACGGGCGGTCGCTACGGCGGGTCGATCACCGCGGCCATGTTTCTGAAGGAGTTTGTCGGCGAAACACCCTGGATTCATCTCGACATCGCCGGCACTGCATGGCACGACGACGCGAAACCCTGGTCCTCCAAAGGCCCCAGCGGCGTCGCGGTCCGCTCCATCGTCGAGTGGGTCCGGCAATACGCCTAGAGCGAAGACCCCCTGCGCGGAAGGCGGCCGCTCACGCGGCATTTTACTTTGAGAAGCAACGCGGGCCGCACCCGCGTTGCTTCTCAAACGAGAACTCCCCACGAAGTGGCCGCCTCCCGCGCAGGGGGTCTTCGCCTTTACGCCATCAGCGCGGCAACCAGCTTGCGGTTGAAGGCCGGGATGTCGTCCGGCTTGCGGCTGGTGATCAGGTTGCCGTCCACCACGGTTTCTTCGTCGACCCAGGTGGCCCCGGCATTTTGAAGATCGGTTTTGAGCGAGGGCCAGGAGGTGACAGTTTTGCCGCGCACCGCGTCGGCTTCGATCAAGGTCCAGGCAGCGTGGCAGATGGCGCCGACAGGCTTGCCGCTTTCAAGAAAAGCTTTTGCGAACGCGACGGCCCCGGGGTGCTGCCGCAGCTTGTCGGGGTTCTGCACGCCGCCGGGCAGCAGCAGCAGGTCGTAGTCCTCGACCTTCGCTGCGTCAATCGTTTTATCGACTGCCACGGAAGCGCCCCAATCGGTCAGATTCCAGCCCTTGATCTCGCCCGCTTTCAGCGAGATCACTTCCGTCGTCGCGCCGCCTGTTTCAAGCGCCGCCTTCGGGTCCAGCAGCTCCGCCTGTTCAAAGCCTTCCGTCGCCAGAATCGCGACCTTTTTTCCTGCCAGTTCCTGTGCCATGAGTGGTTCTCCAGACAGGTAAGAGCGTGTTGGTGCGACCGGCGTTGCACCGCCGCCCAGGCTCCTTGTCAGAGTGGATCACCAGAGCAGATCGAGAATCGCCTGGCACGGAATGACGCGTTCCCGAAGAACCACTTCAGCGACGGCTTCGAGCCGTCCCTGCCCATAACGGAAGAAGCTGTTGTCGGCGGGGTCGACCACATAAAGGTGCTGCACTCCCATGCCTTCAAAGTCCGCCAGGCGTACCAGGAGCCGCGACAA
>CAXSBW010000098.1:0-8283 GCA_964235795.1 uncultured Acidobacteriaceae bacterium
TCCATAGAACTCAGCGGCCCATTCAACACATACGCATACCGGTTCAGGCTCTGAGGGTTTGCCCAGTCGTAGCTGCCCGAGTACGGGTCCGGGCTCATCCAGTGCCCCTGCGCGCTTGCATACTCGCGGTATTGCGCGTGGTCCAGCCCGCTCTCTACATCGTGATCCAGCATGGCGAAATGGTACAGGTCCAGGTACAGGTCCGTGCCGCTGGTCGACAACCTGTCGCCGAACGGAGCCGACGCGTAGCCGCCTTCTTTCGAGCCGTTATAGCTGGTCGTGATCCGCTCGGTGCCGATCCAGTCCGGTGCTCGAAGTGCAGCGACCCGTTCAGGTCGTAGTCGAGCGGCAGAGCACCCCAGTAGGCGTCCTGCTCCAGCACCGCGCCCGTTGTTCCGTTCAGCATCGCCACCCGGTTACCGCCCTGGTTGAAAATGAACTCATACGCGTTGGCTCCAACCCTCGTCCGCACCCGCCGGTTCAGCGCGTCCTAGGTGTAACTCGCCGTCGCGCCCCGTCCACCTGCGTTCCATTGCCTTCGGCGTCGTACATGTAGCTGTGCAGCCCGTCGCCCGTCACGTTGCCCGCCGCGTCGTAGCTGAATCCGCTTTCCCGGTTGTTGGACGTATTGTAGGACACGCTCGGGTTGCCGCCCTGCGCCGCCGTCTGCGACCACCGGTTGCCGTACCGGTCATAGCTCCAGGTGTCGTTCTGCGTGGAATGGTCAAAGACAAGCCTGCCTGGCGTCTCGTGCTGCCGGAGGTCACCGGCAGCAGCATCACTTGTGCAGATTGCATGAGAGACGATAAAGCTGAACAGTTCTTGGAGGGGGTAGAGTATCGAGCTATGAGCCGAACCATGGACAGGACGGGGAAGGCGCATCCGGAGTCGAAGCCCTGCATGATATGTGGGCGCGCGATTGTCTGGCGTAAAAAGTGGGAGCGCGACTGGGAGGAGGTGCGCTACTGCTCGGACGGTTGCCGCAGGCGAGCTCGGTCGGGAGAGGCGGCTGGTGTGGACGCGGCGCTGGAAGCAGCGATTCTGGAGCTGCTGGCCGAGCGGGGCGCGGGCAAGACGATCTGCCCGTCGGAGGCGGCTCGACGCGTCGGTGGCCCGGAGGAGACATGGAGGAGCCTGATGGAGCCGGCGCGGGCAGCGGCGCGTCGGCTGCATGCCGCTGGGCGGCTCACGATCACGCAGGGCGGCCATTCGGTCGATCCATCGCGTGCGAAGGGACCGATCCGGCTGAAGCTGCTGTAAGCTCGCCGCATGGGGATTGAGCTTTCATTCGCGGGCAAGGTTGCGCTGATTACAGGCGGCTCGCGCGGTATCGGGGCGGAGACGGTGCGGGTGTTTACCCAGGCCGGGGGACGGGTGGTGTTTAACTACCGGTCGGCAGGCGCGGCAGCGGAGGCATTGGCGACAGAGTGCGGCGGCCCGGAGTGTTGCGTAGCCCTTAAACAGGAGTTGGGATCGGCGGCTGAAGGTCGCGTGCTGGTGGAGCGAGCGACGGCAGTGTGGGGTCGGCTGGATGCGCTGGTGGTGAACCATGGCGTGTGGCCCTCGCACGACGCCCCGATTGAAACCATGGCGGACGAGCAGTGGCGCGGGACGATGGGGATCAATCTCGACAGCGTGTTCGGGCTGGTGCAAGCCGCGGTCGGACGATTCAAGGCGCAAGGCGTTTCGCTGGAGCGGCGCGCGCAGATTGTGTTGGTTGCGTCCACGGCTGCGCAGCGCGGGGAGGCATTCCATGCGGACTATGCTGCTTCGAAAGGAGCACTGATATCGCTGACCAAGAGCCTGTCGAGCGAACTGGCCGGGCAGGGCATCCAGGTGAACTGTGTGGCCCCGGGGTGGGTGGAGACCGATATGTCGGCGCCTGCGCTGGCGACAGATGCCGGGCGCGCGAAGGTGTTCGGAGCCATTCCGATGGGACGGGTCGGCACGCCCGCGGAGATTGCCGGGCCGATCCTGTTTCTTTGCACGCCGTGGGCGGGTTTTGTCTCAGGTGAGATTGTGAATGTGAATGGTGGGGCGGTGCTGGTGGGGTGAGCGTTATGCTGAAAGCAGGACCGATGCGAACCCAAACTTTTTTGACCTGTGTGCTGCTGTGCTGTGTACCGGCTTTTGCCCAAAGTCCGGCTGCCCCTGCGGACGGCAATGCGAGCGATCCGCAAGCGACTGCATTGATGAACCAGATGCTCGCGGCCATGGGCGGGCCGAAGTGGCTTGCGATCCACAACGTGCTGGAAGAAGGGCGCACCTCGGGTTTTTACCAAGGCAAGCCCACTGGCGCGATCGGCGATTATCGCGCCCTGCGAACGGTGCCGACCTCGCGCGCGGACGCGGGGCTGGAGCGTGTGGAGTACGGCAAGAAGCACGATGCCGTTTCAATTTTAGAGAACGACCAGGACTGGGAGATTACCTATCGCGGCAAACGGCTGATTCCGGCGAATGAGTACCTGAGTACATTTCGCCGGCGCGATCACTCGCTGGATGAAGCGGTGCGGGTCTGGTGGCACGAGCCCGGCACGGTGCTGTTTTTCGGCGGGCAAAAAATGGCGGAGCGCCACCTGGTCGATGAGATTACGCTGCTTGATAGTGCAAACGATAACATCCAGTTACAACTGGACGCGGAAACGCACCTGCCGGTGCGTGTGAGTTTTACCTGGCGCAACCCTTTGTATAAGGACAAGGATGAGGATGCGGAGGAGTTCGCGGACTATCACCCGGTGGACGGGATACCGACTGCGCTGAACCTGACTTTTTACCATAACGGGGACATGACCTCGCAGCGGTACCTTGCACATGTGACCTATAACGTCGCGGTACCGCCCGATGCGTTCGACGTGGATGCGGCGGTGGCGAGGCTGAAGCGCTGAAGATGCGCTATCTTGACTCGATGAGATCTCGAGACTTGCTGAGTGTCCTCCTGGGTGCTGTCCTGCTGTGGCTTTCGACGGGGTCGATGTTTGCCGGTGCCGCGCAGGATGCAGTTCCAGCGTTCGACGCGCTGCCTGCGCCGTTACGGTACGAGTGCCGGCACACGACGGGACCGATCAGGATTGATGGCAGGCTTGATGACGCGGCCTGGAAGCAGGCCGCGTGGACCAGCGACTTTGTCGATATTGAGGGTGCAGGAAAGCCGAAGCCGCGCTTTCGCACACGCGCCAAGATGCTTTGGGATGAGAACTACTTATACATCGCTGCTGAACTGGAAGAGCCGGATATCAAGGCGACGCTGACCCAGCACGATTCTGTAATCTTCCATGACAATGATTTCGAAGTGTTCATCAAGCCACTGCCGGACACGTTGAGTTATTACGAGTTTGAGATCAACGCGTTGAATACGGGCTGGGATTTGTTTCTGCCGAAGCCGTACCGAATGAATGGAAAGCCGGATAACAGCTGGGAGATCGCGGGACTGCGGACGGCGGTGGCGGTCGATGGAACGCTGCGCCGGGTGGACGCGCGCTCGCCGGACGCGCTCGATGCGCCCGGGCACGCCCGGCCGGACAAAGACCGGGGCTGGACGGTTGAGATCGCTTACCCGTGGCGGGCCTTTGACGCGCGCCAGCCCGTGCCGCAGCCGCGCGTGGGGACGGAGTGGCGACTTAACTTTAGCCGGGTGGAGTGGAAGGCCGGGCAGCCTCGCGAGGATAACTGGGTATGGTCGCCGCAGGGGGTGGTGGATATGCACGTGCCGGAGCGCTGGGGCTGGCTGCGGTTTGTGCGGTGAGCTACTTGCACGAGTATGCCTTGCATGTCACATTCGTTGTGTGAGGTGAGTATGGGAACATCTGGGCGCATGTGGTTTTGCCGGAGCAGCTGATTCACGAGATCGACGCATTGGTCGGGGCTAGGGGGCGGAGTGCATTTCTGGTGCAAACAGCGCAGGCCGAGTTGAAGAGGCGCAAGCTGCTGGCGTTTCTGGGCAATGATGAGCCTGCCTGGCGTGAGCAGGACCATCCGGAACTGGCAGGTGGTGCTGAGGCCCGGGTTCGAGGATTGCGGGAGGAAAGCGACAAGCGCCTGTGACGATCCTGCTGGATACGACGGTGCTGATCGATGTACTACGAGGGCGAGCTGAGGTGCGGCGGGAGCTGGCCGGGTTGGTGGCGGAAGGCAAGCTTCTGGCGACTTCCGTGGTGAACGTTGCCGAGGTGTATGCGGGCATGCGCGTGGAGGAGGAGGCTCGTACAGAGGCGTTCCTGTCTGGGCTGGAGGTGCTGCCAGTGACCGAGGCGATCGCGCGTCGGGCTGGGAAGATGAAAGCGGAGGGAGCGCGGGCAGGGCGGACTTCTTCGCTGGCGGATATGCTGATCGCGGCGACGGCGCTGGAGCGTGCAGCTCGGGCGATGACATGGAATCGGAAGGACTTTGAGGGAATTGGTACCCAGGTTTAGGGTGGGTCGCCGAGCGAAGTATCGCAATTTGCCTAACCTGCTTCTGCAAGCTTGAAATTTGCATTGATAAGTAGTGCTAGGAGCTTACATGCTCATTGTTCAGTCATTAAAGGGGAGATTCATGAATCATCACTTAAAGGAGCTATGCGATGAATGACGAAAAGCCACAACCTACAGCAACGTTTCAGAATGTGTCGGTTCTTGGAGCAGGATATCTCGCTATTACTTGGGCAATCCTTAGATTGATTTTCATAGAAGGTGCGACTGATTTAGTTTACGCGACTGCATTGTTCGGCATGATGATTCAGTTGGCGTTTATTTCAATTTTCAGGCTACAGCGACAAGAACGGGGCACAATGCTGCGGATATCGAAAGAGAAACTGTCGATACTGCGGGACGAGGGAGATGTGGTTTTGCTCATGCTGAACTGTCTTGTCTGTTTGATCATAGGATGGCTGTTGTTATTTGGATTGCTTGCCTTGGTCGCTGCACTGCATCCACATTCTCCAATGCGTCGATTAATGGTGTCATAGCAAATTTGCCCCCTATCTGCGAGTGTTGCGATGGGTATAAGAATTTGTAACGCAACAAATCGCTGTATTTCATAACTCAGCCGACGTTCACTTTAACAACTTATTTTTTAATAATGCCAGTACTGACAGCCGCCTGCTTGGCGGACGTATGATTGCGTGCCGAGGAGTTTATAATCCTCGGCCGTTAAGCTGAAAGGGATAGCGGCATTACAATTCCATCATGACTGCTGATCACTCACCCCGCACCCTGGCCCGGCAAGACCCCGAAATCGCGTCCGCGATTGCCCATGAGACTGCTCGACAGCAGGAGGGGCTCGAGATGATCGCTTCTGAGAACTTCTGCTCGGAGGCGGTGATGGAAGCGGTGGGGTCGGTGCTGACCAACAAGTATGCCGAGGGGTATCCGGGGAAGCGGTACTACGGTGGGTGCGAGTGGGTGGACGTTGTTGAGGAGCTGGCTCGGGAGCGGGCCAAACAGCTTTTTGGGGCGGCGTATGTCAACGTACAGCCGCACTCGGGTTCGCAGGCGAACGCGGCCGTGATGATGGCGCTGCTGGAGCCGGGGGACACGATTCTCGGGCTGGACCTGGCGCATGGCGGCCACCTGACGCATGGGCATCGGCTGAACTTTTCGGGCAAGCTGTACCGGGTGGCGAGCTACGGAGTTTCGCGCGAGACGGAAACGCTCGACTATGACGAGCTGCTGCGGGTGGCGGAGCGCGAGCGGCCGAAGCTGCTGATCGGGGGCGGCTCGGCGTACCCGCGGGTGTGGGACTTTGCGCAGATGCGGGCGATCGCGGATGCGGTGGGGGCGAAGCTGCTGATCGACATGGCGCATATTGCCGGACTGGTGGCCGGCGGGGCGCACCCTTCGCCGATTCCGCATGCCGACGTAGTGACGACGACGACGCACAAGACGCTGCGCGGACCGAGGTCGGGGCTGATCCTGGCCGGGGAGCGCGTGGGCGACCTGGGCAAGCTGTACGACCGGTGCGTGTTCCCGGGGCAGCAGGGCGGCCCGCTGATGCATGTGGTTGCGGCGAAGGCGGTGGCGTTCGGCGAGGCGCTGGAGCCCGAGTTCGCCGAGTATGCGGCGCAGGTGGTGCGCAATGCGCGGGTGCTGGGCGAGTGCCTGCGGGAGCGCGGGCTGCGGCTGATCTCCGGCGGCACGGACACGCACCTGGTGCTGGTGGATGTGTGGGCGGCGGGAATGGGTGGGGCGGAAGCCGAGGCGGCGCTGGGCGCAGCGGGGATTACGGTGAACAAGAACGCGATTCCGTGGGATACGCAGCCGCCGATGAAGCCCTCAGGCGTGCGGCTGGGGACGCCGGCGCTGACGACGCGCGGGATGGGCAAGGCGGAGATGCGGGTGATTGCGGGGTGGGTCGTGGATGTGGTGGAGTCGCGCGGGGAGGTTGGGGTAGTGGAGCGGGTTCGGGGTGGGGTACGGGGGATGTGTGCGGGGTTTCCGTTGTATGATAGATGAGAGACTTACCACGGATGAACGGCAGCTCTAAACGGATTGCACGCCCGCTTCCTCTCGTATAGGCGCAAAAGAAGCGTTCGGCTAATCCTCGCTGTTCTCCGCACTTCATTGATCTGCAGTTCCTTGGACTAATTCGAGCGCATCACGATATAGAAAAGGGATCCAATACTCTACATTGGGCCGAACGCCCCATATTTCAAACAAACCGACTGTTGATAGTCGTCCAGCGCGATCACTGGCCTCTTGCTGCGAAATGCTCCAGATATTTGCGAGACTTGCTGAGGTTTGTTTCGTTTTTTGTCCTTTTAGCTGTAAAACCCAGTCCTTCATTTGCGGATATTCTGCCAGCAAAGTTTGCTCAAGGCGAACCTTTGAGACCTCCGGAAGGGCTTCTTTAAACGACGGTCTTGCAAATAACTGTTCGCCTTCGGGACTGTTCTCACCCACCTCAAGTCTCCGTATTTGTACCTCCCGCAATGAGTTAAGAAAATGTATCAACTCTCGTGGAGCATTTGACTTGGAACCATCTCGCGTCCGACTTAAGATCCAGTCAATCGTGTTTGGCTTATTGGGGCCAACCTCAACCTGTTTAGGGCAGAGCCGGTAAAAGAGGTGCTCTTGTTCGCTGACGTTTGTGTGAGCAAACTCCTCCCGAACACCATAAGCTGCACGAACAGCGTCATTGTGTAATGCCCTCCTAATTATCAGGTTCAGAAGAGAATTTCGATTCCAGCTAATCGTTACGTGTCTTGTGATGTGACTTGCTTCTCGGAAACCTCCTTCGGTGATGCGCGTCCATATATCTGTTCGTAAAAATATTTTCAGCTGTATACGCGAGAAAGCGTTTAGGTCGAGGTACACGCGGAACAGTGCTCGCAAAGCATTGCTCTCGAGATCAACGTCCTCAGCAAAAGCAACATCTAATCTGTCCATCAGAACCCAAACGTGGACGCCTCCAATTTTGAGCGCCCTGTCTGCTAGGCTTAGCAGTTCTTCGACTGAATGCGACTCCGGTGTAGCTGTTCTACTCGCTTCGGAAAAAACGATCTTACCCCCCCAACCAGTGGGAATTCCTGTGAATGGGTCGACATTGAGCTGCCCTGTCAGCGCCTGTGGCCGAAGTGCCGTGCGCGCATAAGCAGCTACCGCGTGCAATATGTTTGCCAGACTCCGTTCGCCTTTGATAAGACCTTCTCTGCTCAAGGCAGTTTTTAGAATTTCGGACTCTTTGTTCGTAATGCCAAACTCATCAAATGTATTTTGGATGAGAGTAACAATATAGAGTTTCCAGAGACCTACAAATTCACCCTCGCTGGTCGGAGGACTAGTATCAAGGTCTTTGAAAGCTGTAGCGCCTCTTGGGTTCTCACCTCCGATGAGTACTATGCCTCGGTCAAACAGTTCACCACTTTTGGCGAGCAAAAGCGAATAGAGTGCACTCTTGCCAGCCCCTTTTGGCCCATAGACGACATCAATATCTCCTCGATGTAGTCTCGCCCACTGATCTGTTTGAACGAAATAAGTCTCTAAAACGTCTGTCTCTTCCTCTGCAATTCTCTCTCCAAATGAGCTTTGAAGGAGCACGGCTCTTTTATCCACTTTAATCTCCAGACCCGCTTTGCCAGCGGAAGCGCAGGCTACGTGCGAAGAGTACTGTCAGCAAGCTGCGAGTGCAAGGATTGAATAGTGGGAAGATTCTGGATGGCAATGTCCGATGTTTGTTGGGCTCGGCGAAGATCGTAGAGGCTCTGGAGATTAAGCCAGAACTGCGGCGTGGTGCCGAAGAAGTGGGCTAGGCGGAGGGCGGTGTCGGCGGTGAGGGAGCGGCGGCCGTTGAGGATTTGCGTGATGCGGT
>CAXSBW010000099.1:0-2834 GCA_964235795.1 uncultured Acidobacteriaceae bacterium
GTTAGCTTGGATCGAGCTCGGCTCCTGCGTGGCATATAAGAGGCCGATGCGGAACTTGGAGCCTTCCTTCGCCACACGCGACCACACTGTGGTGAGGTCGTCGGACTTGGCCGGCAGCAGATTGTGCGCCTCCTCCACATACACCAGGACGTCCGGTGGAGCAATGAAACGGCCCTGCGCGTCGAGCTTTGCATTGACAAAATCCTGCACCTGCCGGTGGAACACACGCCACATCAGCCGTTCCGCAGCCGCCTTGTTCATGCCAGGGTCGCCGGTTGACTGGTCGACAATCACGAGCTTTCCGCCCCGGAGGTCCTGCACAATATCGTCCGCGTAGTCGCTGGTGCTCGTAGGGGCGTGCAGCTCATTCAAGCGAGAAACCAGCTTCATGCCTCCGGGCTGGTTCAGATAACTTAAGACAGCCCGCAAAGGTTCGTCGTGCCAGTCACGACCGCCTTTGTCGCTTGCATACTTTTTGTTGAAATCACTGTAAACCCGGTCTTTTTCCTTGTCGGCAATCGCCTGTCCCAGCATTGTCCAGGCATTTTGGGCTTGGTTCCAGTGCACGGGGTCTGGGCTGCTGAAGGTTGCAGCCGCCCCTGCGTATTTCTCGTTTTTTGCCAGGGCTTGCCGCAATTCAGGGTTGGTCAATCCACTCATGCGCGTCCGGGCGAGCGCTGACGGCGGTGTGAGCGTAGACGCCAGCATGGACCGATATGCATTGATCAAACGGCAATAACGAGTACGTGTGCTGTCATCCCAGTCCACCGGCACATCCAGGCGTGTATTCCGAAAACTTGAGACATACTGCGATGTTTGATCACTCAGCCGCTCGTCAAAAATCTCCTTGCCTTGCACCAGCCCTGTCAGCGCGTAAACCACCTGCTCACGGTTGCGCCAGTCAGCCGGCTCGTTGCCGAAGAAGTTGAGTTTGATGATGCGGCGCTCCGGGTCATTCGGGTGCGGGTGCAGTCCATAGGTCACCACGTCGCCCTTCTGTGTACCCCCTGTACGCGTCGCGATGCCGCGCAATGAACCGGCATCCCGTTCGTTGTCGTTGGCGTACTCACCGCTGGGATCCAGGATCAGCTGACCGACGCGCAGCTTCGAGCCCTGTTCGCGCAAGCGAAAGACCGCCCTCGCTACAATCTTGGTTGTATTTGATTTTCCGGTCCGGCTCATGCCGAACAAGGCTGTACGCCGGGCCAGCAGGTCGGCCGGGTCCATGTTCACCACCGTTTTGGCCGTGTCATCGCCCGGCCGTTCGCTGGCCGCATAGCGCACGCGCCCAATTTCAATGGGCTGCCCGGACCCGGCTCGAACCTCGGTCTGCGGTTTGACGAAATTCACGATCGTCGCCAGGAGCGCGCCGCTCGGCTTGTACACCTTCATCCCGCGTCCGGAGTAGAAGTTCGCCAGGTCCGGGCCAAAGCACTCCGCCCATCTCCCATCGCGATCCGGCTTGAGCAGAAAGGTGCCCAGGATACGGCAGCGCAGCCCGGCATAGCGCAGCAGGTTCAGCGTGAACTGGTCCGTCGTGGTGCGGTCGTCCCAGTGCTCCGGCCGATCGGCAGCGCGCTTGGCCGCTTCAAAACGGTCGCGGCTGGTATCTGTATGGTTGGGCAGCTGCGAAGGTCCCAATACACGCAGTAGCAGCAACGATGTATCTTCCTCCTCCGGATCGGGCGACGAGCCCGGCTCCACCCGTGTCGCCACCAGAAAGCAGCCGAGCGGCAGTCCGCCGACATCGCGACGCAGCCGGTCATGGACCACGATGGTGGCCTCGCTGTAGTCCAGCTGAAGCAGATCGCCAACCTGGTGATCGCGCTCCAAGCGCCCGGCCAGCACGCGTCCCGCATCATAGGCCGTCAACTGCCGGTGCGACTCTCGCTTGCAAGATGTTCAGTTGAAACTCCAGGTCGTGGAATAAGGGGTGCCAGGGTCAGAGCCGGCTCGATCATACCCGCCCAGGCCGGGCTGCGGCGCGCCGCCGGCGCGACCTGTATCTCCCGTGCAAACACCGAGCCCGGCTCCGCGGCGCTCTACACTGGCCCTGTGGTCGCGCAGCCCTACCCCAAATCTCACTCCCCCGCTCGCCGCTTCTCCCTGCGGGAGCGTGTCGTGTTGTTCATCGTTCCGCGCCTGGCCGCCCTCCTTATCGTCCTGATCGGCTGCACCCTGCGTTTCGTCGTGATCGCCGAAGACGGGGCCGCGCCTGCGCCGCTGCCCGCCCAGGGCATCTACTGCTTTTGGCATGGGTGCACCTTCGCGGCCGGGTGGTACTTTCGCCGCTATCGCGCCTGCATCCTCATCTCCCGCTCGTTCGACGGCGAGCTGATTGCCCGCACCCTCGCCCGGCTCGGCTTTCGCAGCGTGCGCGGTTCGAGCTCGCGCGGCGCGGTGCCCGGCCTGCTCGCGCTGCGGCAGGAGGTCGAGCGCGGCGGCCTGGCCATCTTTACCGCCGACGGCCCGCGCGGGCCTGCCTACCGGTCGAAGATGGGCCCGGTCAAACTGGCGCAGCGCACCGGCCGGCCTATCGGCTGCTTCCACCTGCACGCCGAGCGCGCCTGGACGCTGCGCTCCTGGGATCGCTTTCAGATTCCCAAACCGTTCTCGCGCGTGGCCGTCAGCTGGGCCCGCAGCGTGCCCGCTCCCGGCCCGCAGGCGACCACTGACGAGCTGGAGCAAACCCGGCAGGCGCTCGACGCGGCGCTGGAACGCGCGCGAGCGCAGGCGCAGGCATATTTCGCAACCCGGCCCGGCAGGTAGGTCCCGAACACTTTCCGGCAGGGTCGTTCCTGTTTGTGCCGGGTCGCGACCCGGGACACTGTTTC
>CAXSBW010000099.1:2934-8268 GCA_964235795.1 uncultured Acidobacteriaceae bacterium
GGTCGTTCCTGTTTGTGCCGGGTCGCGACCCGGGACACTGTTTCATTCATCACTCGATGGCTTCAGCGGGCCCGCTTTGATTGCGAGTCTCACTCGGGGGCTCACCCTCCGAGCTTGCAGGGTGGATGAGATCGCTGCCCCGGCGCAATGAAAATGCCAGCATGAGCCAGTTTTCACGCAAGGCCAACCGCCTCGCAAATTCTTACCAGCCCCACCTCGCTACACTGGAGCGAGCGCCCTCATGCCCGACCCCACCCATCCCGCGCTCGTCCGCGACTATGACTTCCATCTGCCTTCCGAACTCATCGCGCAAGCACCCCCGCCCGAGCGTTCCGGCGCGCGCATGCTCACCCTTGACCGTGCCGCCGGCACCCTTGGGGACCGGCAGTTTGCCGACCTGCCCGACCTGCTCCAGCCCGGCGACCTGCTCGTGCTCAACAACACGCGTGTGCTGCCGGCGCGACTCTTTGCGCGTCGCCCGAACGCGCGGGCGCAGCCCGGCCAGGCACCCGCGCGTATTGAAGTTCTGCTGACCGAGTCGACCGCGCCGAACGAGTGGAAAGCCCTGGTCCGTCCCGGACGCAAAGTCCTTGCGGGCGAGCGCCTGTTGTTTCCGCCTGAAGGGCCGCCGGTGCTCGAAGCCGAAGTCATCCATCACGGTGAGTTCGGCGAGCGCACCCTTCGCTTCGCTCCGCACCCTGATTTCCACGCCGCGCTCGAGACTCTTGGGGAGATGCCGCTGCCCCCGTATATCCGGCGCGAGCACAGCGTGAGCACGCCCGCCGACCGCGAGCGCTACCAGACGGTGTATGCCGAAGAGCGAGGCTCGGTCGCCGCGCCCACCGCCGGCCTGCACTTTACGCCGCCTATTCTCCAGCAGCTCACCGCCCACGGCGTCGAGATCGCCTACGTCACCCTGCACGTCGGCCTGGGCACCTTTCAACCCGTGCGCGTCGAGCGCGTCTCCGAGATCCGGCTCCACTCCGAGCGCTACACGCTGCCGCCCGCGACCGCCGAGGCCGTCAATCGTGCCCTGGCCGAAGGGCGAAGGGTTGTCGCCGCGGGCACTACCACCGTCCGCACACTCGAGCACTGCGCCTTGCAAGCCAACGGGAAACCGCTCCAGCCCCACTCCGGCCGCACGGACATTTTCATCTCGTCCGGTTTTTCCTTCCGCATTGTCGGGGGCCTGCTGACCAACTTTCACCTGCCCCAAAGCACCTTGTTGATGCTGGTCAGCGCGTTTGCCGGTGACCGGCCCACACTCGCCGCCTATCGCCACGCGGTGGAGCAGCGCTACCGTTTTTTCTCCTACGGCGACTGCATGCTCATCCGTTGACTGTCCGGCGGTAAACTTATGCCGTGAGCACGCCACCGAACCAAGCCGCCAAGCCCCCCATTTTCCTGCTCGACGCCATGTCGTTCATCTTTCGCGCCTACCATGTCATGCAGCGGCAGCGGCCCATGTCCACGCGCACCGGCGTGCCCACCGCAGCCACCTACGTTTTTGTCAATATGATCAACAAACTGCGTCGCGACTTCGCGCCTGAGTACTTCGCGGCGGTGTTTGACGTGTCCTCGCCCGTGTTTCGCGACGAACGCGCCGGCACCATGAAGACCATCCGCAAGTGGAACATCAAAACGCAGCTGTTCGACGAGGTGGACTACGGCGGCTACAAGGCCAATCGCGAGTCCATGCCGCCCGACCTTGCGCAGCAGATCCCGTTCATCCGCCGCGCGCTTGAGGCCTTCCACATCCCCATCCTGCAGCACGAGGGTTTTGAGGCTGACGACGTGATCGGCACGCTCGGCGCCCTGGCCGCGGCCGAGCAGCACCCGGTTTTTATTGTTTCGCCCGACAAGGACATGCTCCAGCTCGTCAACGAGCACGTCAAGGTGCTGAACCCGATGAAGGACAACCTGGTCCTGGACCGGGCCAAAGTGGAGGAGACACTCGGTGTGCCGCCGGAGCGCGTGGTGGATGTCATGGCCCTACGCGGCGATTCGATCGACAACATCCCCGGCGCGCCCGGCATCGGCGACAAGGGTTCGGTCGAGCTGATTCAGCAGTTCGGATCGGTCGAGGCCGCGCTCGACCGGGCAGCCGAGGTGAAAGGGAAGCGCTCGCGCGAATCGCTCCAGAACAACCGCGAAGCCGTCCTGCTTTCAAAGGAACTCGTCACCATCCACACGGAGGTGCCTGTCGCGCTGGAGCTCGAGCGCATGCGCACCACGGAGCCCGACCTCGCTGCCTGTCGCGCGCTGTTTTCAGAGCTCGAGTTCACAACTCTGCTCAAGGAGCTCGCGCCCGAAGCCCCCGCCACACCGGTCGAATACGTGCCGGCGCCCACGCCCGCGCAGCTTGCAAGCTTTCTCGCCGAGGCGCGCAAGAGCGGCTTCGCTTTTGCCGTCGAAGCGAGCGAGCTGGAACAGGCGTCCGAGCAGGTCAGCGAAGCCGAGACGGAAAAGCTGGAAGAGCGTGAGCCGGAACTCAAGACCATGAGCTTCGACTTTGCGCCGGCCCCGTCTACGGTTGAGGTCGCTCCGATCAAACCGCAGCGGGGTCTCAGGCTCGGCGTCTCAGCCGGGGCCGACCTTGCCTTGCTTATCGATCACTCGGACGTGCGTGAACTGCTCGAAGACCAGTCGGTTCCCAAGCAAGTGCACGATCTCAAGGGCGCTCTGCGCGTGCTGGAAGGCCAGGGAATCACGCTGCGCAACGCGCATGACGACCTCATGCTCTACTCCTACCTCGTCAACCCGACGCACTCCACGCATCGCCTGTCCGATGTCGCGGCGCGCTTCAGCAATCGACCCCTGCAGCAGGCCGGCGAAGACACCCTGCCCGAAGCCGCCCACACCGTTCACACGCTCGCGCCGCTGCTGCGATCGGGCGTGGAAGACGCCGAGCTGACGAACGTTTACGAAACAATTGATCGCCCGCTCGTTCCCGTACTGCTGCGCATGGAGCAAGCCGGTGTCCGTGTCGATTTACCCGTTCTGCGCGAGCTCGATGCGAAACTCACACGCGAGATGGCTCGCGTCAGTGAGCAGGTATTTGCGGAGTCCGGCCACCGTTTCAACATCAACTCGCCCAAGCAGCTCGGCGATGTTTTGTTCAACAAGATGGACCTGCCCAGGCCGCTCAAGTACGGCAAGGGCAAGGTCGTCTCCACCGCGCAGGATGTTTTGGAAGAACTGGCCGAACTGAACGCCGTGCCGCGCCTCGTGCTTGAGTTCCGCCAGCTCGCCAAGTTGAAGTCGAACTATGTCGATTCACTTCCGTTGCTGGCCGACGCGGACGGCCGCGTGCACACCACCTTTAACCAGGTCGGCACCGCGACCGGCCGGCTTTCATCCACCAACCCCAACCTGCAGAATATCCCTATCAAAACCGAGCTCGGCCGCGAGATCCGCGCGGCCTTTATCGCCTCACCCGGCCACCTGCTGCTTTCCGCCGACTACTCGCAGATCGAGCTGCGCCTGATGGCGCATTTTTCCGAGGACCCCTTGCTCGTCCACGCTTATCGCACCGACGGCGACATCCATACGCTCACCGCGAGCGAGGTTTTCGGCGTCGCGCCCGACGCGATCGACAAGACCACGCGCAACCGCGCCAAGGCCGTCAACTTCGGTATCGTCTACGGCATCTCGCCGTTCGGCCTCGCGGCCAATCTCGGCATCGACCAGAAAGAAGCCCGTCTCTACATCGACCGCTACTTTGAGCGCTACGCCGGCGTGCGCGCGTTTATCGATCGCACGCTCGAAGAAACGCGTGCGACGCAGAAAGTCCGCACGCTGTTCGGACGCTCGCGCCCTATCCCCGACATCGCCAGCCGCAACGCCAACCTCCGCGGCTTCGCCGAGCGCACCGCTGTCAACACGCCGCTGCAAGGCACGGCCGCCGACCTGATCAAGATCGCGATGATCCGCATCGACCGTCGCTTGCGGGATGAAAGCCGCCGCTCGCGAATGACCCTTCAGGTCCACGACGAACTGCTCTTCGACTGCCCCGAGGACGAGGGGGAAGAAGTTCGCGCGATGGTGAAGCACGAGATGGAACACGTCCTCGAACTGAGCGTCCCCATCGTCGCCGACGCGGAACTCGGGACGAACTGGCGCGACTTGTAAACGGGTTTACACTACACACGCGAGGTGCCCATGGCCACAGCCGCGAAAGTTTCGCTCGAGGAGTACCTGAATACGAGCTACCACCCTGACGTTGAGTACCTCGACGGCGAGCTCAAGGAGAAGCCGGTGGTTGGATTTGCCCATGGTGAAGTGCAGGGCTTTATTTTCAGCTGGTTCAGCCGGCACTATGGGGAGTGGAACATTCGCTGCGCCGTGGAAACAAGAACCCGGGTCAGCCAGGAGCACGTCCGTCTGCCGGATGTGGTCGTGATCGCCGCAGGCGACCGGCGCAAGGGAGCGCTGGACCGCCCACCCCTGATCGCGATTGAAGTGTTGTCGCCAACCGACACCTACCAGGACCTCAAGCTGCGCGCCGCCGATTTGGAAGCGATGGGTGTTCGCAATGTTTGGCTGATTGACGAAGAAGCGCGCACGGTGGAGGTCTGGAGTGAAGGTGCATGGCATCTGGCAAGAACGAACAAGCTTCAAGCTCTGGATTCTCGGGTCTATCTTGACCTTGACTGGCTGTGGCAGCAGCTTGACCAATAGGGGGTCGCCTCGGTGCGGAAAAGGTTTACCGATGCGTATCACTGGAGATGGCCGGTTTACGCAGGCGTGACTGCATGCGCTATTTACTTGCCTGTCATCTTTGTGAATGTAGATGTAAGTGAGGATTACTACTGGATTACGGCTCTCGCCCTCGTGTTCGGTGCCCTCGTTTATCGCACTAGTGCTTCTGTTTAACAGCGTATGGAAGATCGCCCTGTCGTTACTCAGTGCTGTTTTCGTATCCATGTCTGTCAGCTTTGCTTGGTTGGTATTCTCACACAGCATTCGCAATGTAGGACGCTGGACGTTTTATGCCGACAAGTACAAGAGGCTCGTTTTGTCCCAGCCAGTACTGCCGCAACGCGACTACCAGCATGTTGAGTGGGATGGCTGGGGCTGGGGTGGCAATGACACCTATGTTTACCTTGTCTACAATCCACAAGACCGTCTTACAAGCAATGCAATTAACGCAAACGGGCGATCATGTGAAGTCTCAGATGTATATCGCCTGGAGAGGAACTGGTACAGAGTCACTTTTTCGACAGATGCAGAGTGGAGTCACTGTGAATAGACAAGTGAGGTTTGCGGGCAGACGCTAAAAACCGCCTGCGCGGCCCAGGCTCGGGTTTCGAGCTGAGGCAGCCGCTTGGTGAC
>CAXSBW010000100.1:0-8089 GCA_964235795.1 uncultured Acidobacteriaceae bacterium
GCGCGACAGGACACCCCTGCGGGCTGAGGCGTGGGTTGCCGCCCGGCTTCCGCCTCAGTAACCCGCTTGTGACTGCCTTTTACGCGTAGATACCGCGTTGCTTGATGGCAAAGGCGACGCGGTCCATGGCCAGCATGTAGGCGGCGATGCGGTTGTTGACGTCGTGGGCTTCGGCGTAGCGGACGACGTCGTCGAAGGAGGCGGCGAGGATGGCTTCAAGCTGCTCGTTGACGGCTGCTTCCTTCCAGAAATAGCCTTGCCGGTCCTGCACCCACTCGAAGTAGGAGGCGGTGACGCCGCCGGCGTTGGCGAGGATGTCGGGGATGACGAAGACGCGTTTTTCGGCGAGGATTTCGTCGGCGACCGCGGTGGTGGGGCCATTGGCGCCTTCGGCGACGATGCGGGCGCGGATCTGCGAGGCATTGCGGCTGGTGATGACGTTTTCCATGGCGGCGGGGATGAGGATTTCGCACTCGGCGGTCAGGAGCTCGTCGGGGTCGGCGGCTTCGGCTCCGCGGAAGCCGAGAACGCTGCCCCCGCGCTGGTGGTGTTCGGCAAGCGCGTGGATATCGATGCCGTCGCGGTTGAAGAGCGCGCCGTCGTACTCGGCGATGCCGATGATCTTGTAGCCGGACTCCATCATGAGCCGGGCGGCGTTGGCGCCGACGTTGCCGAAGCCCTGGAGGATGACGCGGCAGCCTTCGCGAGGCAGCTCCAGGAAGCGGAGGGCTTCGTCGCAAACCTTGCGGAGGCCGCGGCCGGTCGCTTCGCGCCGGCCCCGGGAGCCGCCGATGGTGAGCGGCTTGCCCGTGACGACGCTGGTGACGGTTTGCCGCATGTGCATGGAATAAGTGTCCATGATCCAGGCCATGGTTTGCTCGTTGGTGCCGAGGTCGGGGGCGGGGACGTCTTTTTCAGGCCCGATGAACTCGATGATCTCGGCGGTGTAGCGGCGGGTGATGCGCTCGAGCTCGCCCTGCGAGAGCTTTTTGGGGTCGCAGATGACGCCGCCCTTTGCGCCGCCGAAGGGGATGTTGACGACGGCGCACTTCCAGGTCATCCAGGAGGCGAGGGCGCGCACTTCGTCGAGCGTGACGTCGGGCGCGTAGCGAATGCCGCCCTTGCCGGGGCCGCGCGCCTGGGAGTGCTGCACGCGGTAGCCGGTGAAAACCTCAAAGCGGCCGTCGTCCATCTGCACCGGGAAGTGGACGATGATCTCGCGCGAAGGCTGCCGGAGGACCTTCCAGATGCCGGGGTCGAGGTTGAGCTTTTCGGCGGCGTATTCAAAGCGGGCGGCCTGGGCTTCCCAGGGGTTGATCTCTTGTTCGAGCGAAATCGCGGTGCTCATCGGAATACACTCCAGTGCGCGCGGAGGCGCACAAGAAGCGGTCTCATCAATCAGCAGGGGCGAGCCTTGTGAGCCCGCTTCGAGGGCGGGGCTCACCATGGGACTTCGCGCGGGGCCTGCGTGTGGATCAAACGCTTCAAACGTCCCCGAGTATAGGCTTCGGGTCAGGGGGCAGCAAGGCGCTTCCGACACTTTGGGTACCTTTGGCCGGCCTGAGTGCCGAAACGGGAAAGCAGATCAGCGGTTAGCATGGCAACACACGCCCATGCCTGAACCTGAGTCTTCCCTGCCCCTGTCCTCTCTCGTGACCCAGCCTGCGCGCGAGCGCTTTCTCGAGCTGGCGGAAACGCATACGCTGGTGCCGGTTTTTGTTGCCTTGAACGCGGACCTGGAAACGCCGGTGACGGCATTTTTGCGCCTGGCCGGGGACGAGGAAGAGTGTTTTCTGCTGGAGTCGGTGGAGGGCGGCGAAAAGATCGGGCGGTACACGTTTATCGGGGTGCGGCCGTTTCGCAAGGTGGTGGCGCGTGGGCGCGAGCTGACGGTGTGGGAGAAGGGTGAGGTGGTGCAGCAGGAGACCGGCGATGTGTTTGCGTTGCTGCAAACCATGCTGGGCGGGCACAGGCCGGCCCGGGTGCCGGGGCTGCCGCCGTTTACCGCCGGGGCGGTGGGCTTCCTGGCCTATGACGCGGTGCGGCTGATTGAAACGCTGCCCGCGAACGCGCCCGATGAGCTCGGGGTTCCGGAGGCCTGCCTGCTGTTTTTCGACGAGGTGCTGGCGTTTGATTCCGTGCGGAAGGAGATGGTGCTGATTGTGACGACGGATGTGCGTCGGCAGCCCGCGGAAGCGGCTTACGAGGCGGCGCTCGGGCGCTTGCGGGCGTTTGCGGCGCGACTGGCCCGGCCGCTGCCGGCGAACGCGGCGGAGATGCCCCAGGCCGCCGGGGCGGCGCTCGAAGTGCGGTCGCGCACGAGCAAGGCGGAGTTTTTAGCGTCGGTCGAGAAGGCGCAGGAGTACATCGCGGCCGGCGATGTTTTCCAGGTGGTGCTGTCGCAGCGGTTCGACGTGGAGCCGGGCGTGGATCCGTTCCGGGTTTACCGGTCGCTGCGCGTGGTCAATCCTTCGCCTTATATGTACTACCTGCGGCTGGGGTTGGGTTCGGACAACGCAGGGATGACGCATGTGGTGGGGTCGTCGCCGGAGCTGCTGGTGCGGGTGACGGGGCGGCGGGTGGAGTATCGGCCGATTGCGGGCACCCGTCCGCGCGGGGCCGATGAGGACGAGGACGAGCGGATTGCCGAAGAGCTGCTCGCCGATGAGAAAGAGCGCGCCGAGCACGTGATGCTGGTGGACCTGGGTCGCAACGACGTGGGACGGGTGAGCGAGTACGGCAGTGTGCGGGTGCGCGAGCTGATGCTGATCGAACGCTACTCGCACGTGATGCACATTGTGAGTGCGATCGAGGGGCGGCTGCGCGCGGGGCTGACCGCGGTGGACGCGCTGCGGGCATGTTTCCCGGCCGGTACGCTGTCGGGCGCGCCCAAGATTCGCGCGATGGAGATGATCGACGAGCTGGAGCCGGCGCGGCGCGGGATCTACGGCGGGGCGATTCTGTACGCGGATTATTCGGGTAATCTGGACTCGTGCATTGCGATTCGGACGCTGGTGGTGGAGGGCGAACGGGGGTCGGTGCAGGCGGGAGCGGGGGTGGTCGCGGATTCAGTGCCGGAGCGCGAGTATGAAGAGTGCCGGAACAAGGCGCGCGGGGTGATGCGGGCGATCGAGCGGGCGCGCGGGGGTTGAGGTTTGTTTGTGCAGCGGAAGCCATCGCTTCCGACGATGCGACATCCCGCTACCGCTACCGGATACGCTGAGTCATCCTTCCGCGGCCGCAAGAACAGCGGTCATCAAGCCCGGAAAGCGGCTCTCAAGGTCAGCAAGCCGCAAGTTGTTTCTATGGACGTTTCCGGCGACCTCCACCCGGAGCAGGCCGGCATCGATCATCATTTTGAAGTGGTGCGACATACTGGACTTCGGCCTTCCCAGGCACAGCGTTCCGCACGTGAGATCTCCTTCCGCAGCCAGCAGGCGCACGAGCCTCAATCGCACCGGATCGCTGAGCGCGTGAAGCACCCTCGCCAGCTCGATCTCCTCTGTTCGGGGATGAGTCACAACCTTCACTTTGACATCGTAGCTTCCCTTGCGTAGTGTTGCCTAAGCAGTTCGATAAATCTCGAACATTGATGGAGCAGCCTATCTTCGCTCCGGGCGAAGCTGGACGCACAGTGTCGGCAGATTCAGGGGGAGCGATGAAAGTTTGGGAGCTGGCGGGTTTCGGCATGGAAAACCTGCGATGGACGGATCGGGACATGCCCAGGCCGGGTGAGAACGAAGTGCTGGTGCGGGTCAACGCCGTTTCGCTGAACGCCCGAGACAAACTGCTGGTGGAAGGGGTCTACAACCCCCATCTGGACTTTCCGATGATCCAGGGGAGCGATGCTGTCGGTGTGGTTGTCGAGACGGGGAAACAAGTCACCCGGGTCAAGACCGGCGACAGGATCCTGACAAACTTTGCCACGCGGTGGCTTGAAGGGCCTCCACAAGGCGAGGAGTCAGCCTACACCCTGGGCAGCGCCATCTCGGGAGCCCTGGCGGAGTACATCGTCGTCGATCAACAGATCGCGGTACAGGCGCCCGCGTACCTGACCGATGTGGAAGCCGCAACGCTGCCATGTGCCGCGGTGACCGCCTGGTATGCCGTTGCGGAAAGGGCAAACATTGCAAAGGGCAAGGTAGTTGTTGTGCAGGGAACAGGCGGGGTATCGCTATTCGCCCTGCAGATCGCCGCTGCTCTGGGTGCCGAGGTCATCGTGACCTCGAGCAGTGATGAGAAGCTTGAGCGCGCGAAGCAGTTAGGAGCGGCTCACGGCATCAACTACACGCAGCAACCGGACTGGCAAGAGGCTGTGCTCCATCTCACGAAAGGCAAGGGCGCAGATCTCGTTGTCGAGGTAGCTGGGGGCGACAACCTCGGTCGCTCCCTGCAGGCTGCCAGGATCGGCGGACACATCGCACTGATCGGTTTCCTGAATGGCATCAGTTCCGAGATCCCCCTGTTTCCTTTTGTTATCAAGCAACTCACCGTAGCCGGGACCATCGTCGGCCCGAGATCTTCGTTTGAGGCGATGCTCCGTTCTTTTGCGGAGTGGGCATTGCACCCGGTCGTTGATACGATCTACAGCTTTGAAGATGTGCCGGCTGCCTACGGCCACCTTTACCGAGGAGCTTTCGGAAAGATCGTGATCAGCCTTTCTCCACGCTGAGGAGTCTTCTTCTCCCGGCCCCGGCACACGGACTGCGTGATCGAACCCAATTCCAAGGACAACCACAGCAAGGAGACAAGAGTATGGCAACGGTTTACAACAGCACCGTCGTAAAGGCGGAACCGGCAACTGTGTGGGCGTTAGTCCGGGATTTCAACGCACTTCCGCAATGGTTTCCTTTTATCGTTTCAAGCGAACTCCGGGCGGGAGACACGCCGGACCGGGTCGGCGCGGAACGGACATTGAAGGCGCGCAATGGCGGGGTCGTGCAGGAACGATTGCTGGAGCTTTCTGACTCGGAAATGCGACTCATCTTTCATACCTTTGCGGGCGCCGACCTTACCTTGAACTACAAAGGCCACATGCAGGTACGGCCCCTTACACGCGGCGGCGGATCGTTCTTCGAGTTTTACGGCGTCTTCGACGCGGCGGATGGTGATATCGAAAAAGCCGGCGACTGGCTCCAAACGCATATCTTCGATCCGGTTTTCACAAAGTTCGAAGCCTTGTTCACCCGGATGGATGAGCCACCCTCGGAACGGAAGGCCTCATGGTAGCGGACCGTGCAAGGGAGGTTCCGTCTTCCGGCTCTGTGCTTGTTCTGGGCGCCGGGGAACTCGGCATGGCGGTTCTGCGCCACCTGGCCTTGAAGGCTTCCACGGGCGGGGTCTCCCTGAGCGTTCTTCTTCGCCCCGGCAGCACGGATGCGCCGGGTGCTGAAAAGAGCAAAGAACAAGGCGAGCTGCGTTCCTTGGGAGTCAACTTTGTTTTCGGGGATCTCGCTCGTGCGTCTGCAAGCGAACTCTCGACGTTGTTTCGGCAGTACCGGACGGTGGTCGGCTGTACCGGCTTCGTGGGAGGTCGCGGCATCCAGCTGAAACTCGCGCAGGCAGTGATTGCGGGCGGCGTGAAACGCTATGTTCCCTGGCAGTTTGGCGTCGATTACGACCTCATCGGCAAGGGCAGCGCGCAGGACCTTTTCGACGAGCAGCTCGATGTGCGACAGCTGCTTCGGTCCCAGCGAGCGACCGAGTGGATCATCATTTCCACGGGCATGTTCACCAGTTTTCTCTTTGAACCATCGTTCGGCGTTGTCGACCTCGCGGCGGACGCCGTACATGCGCTGGGCAGTTGGGAAAACTCCGTAACGGTGACCACGGCCGATGATATCGGCAAGCTGACCGCGGAAATCCTCTTCGCGGAGCCGAGGATCGTCGACCAGGTCGTGTACACAGCCGGCGATACGATCACCTACAGGGAACTCGCAGACCTCCTCGATTCCACCTTGCATCGAACGATGCACCGCGTTCCGTGGACCGTGCCTATGCTGAAGGAACAACTAGCCGACGAGCCGGATAGCGCGCTCCGGAAATACCGTGTTGTTTTTGCCGAAGGAAGGGGCGTTGCATGGGCGATGGACCAAACCTTCAATGCCCAAAGAGCGATTCCCGTGACTGGAGTGAAACGCTGGATGCAGGAACATCTCGAGCAAAACGGTTGATCCCGATCAACGCGATTGTCTTGAGTGAGTGGGCTTGCGCTGCCCTGAACATGCGGGGCACGGACCGGGCGATGCGGTTGGCTCCCGCGGTTTGCGCCGGACGGAAGAGGCGCGGGGGATGATGTTGCCGGGGCGCGGGATGTTAACTTTTTTCATGCGTGTCTTCCCTGCCCTTTGCTTGTTCTGTTTGCTGGCCGGTGCGTTGCCGATACGGGGGCAAGCTGCGGCTTCAATCCCCGGACCTTCGATTGCCGTGACTGTCCCGGGGTCGGCCTTTCCGGCCGGGGCGAAGAGCCTGACGGGGCACCTGATCGTGGTGTTCGCGAAGAGCGCAGCCAAAAGCGAGGATGGGGGCGAGCCGCGCGACCTGGTGCAGGAGCAGTATGACTCGGCGCAGGCGTTTGGCGTGGACGTGGAGGACCTGCGGCCGGGCGGGACGGTTGCGATCACGGAGGAGACGGCAGGGTATCCGCTGCGGCACTTGCGGGAGATACCGGCGGGGACGTACCGGGTGCAGGCGGTGTTCAACGTGTATGAGCCGTTTCATCTCGGGAATGGCAAGACGGTGTTGCTGCCGCCGGACCGGGGCGAGGGCCAGCACTGGAACCGGAAGCCGGGTAACCCGTATGACGCGCCCCAGGCGGTGGAGTGGACGGGAAACGCGGGCCAGGCGGTCAAGCTGACGCTGGACAAGGTGGTGCCGCCGGTCGCGACGCCGGACGAGCTGCTGGCGCGGGACCCCGGGGCGAAGCCTTATTTGCGCTACGTGCACCTGCGCTCGGCGAAGCTGTCGGCGTTTTGGGGGCGGGATATGTATCTGGACGCGTGGGTGCTGCTGCCGCCGGGGTTTGCTACGCACCCGGATGCGCGTTACCCGACGGTGGTGTACCAGGACCATTTCAAACCCTACTTCGGGCTGCCGTTTCGCACGACGCCGCCGGAGGCGGGGCTGAAGGGACGCGAGCGGGCGCAGGCGGAGGGGGGTTACCAGTTTTTTGAGGACTGGACGAATGGGCGCATGCCGCACATGCTGGTGGTCTCGATCCAGAATGCGAACCCTTACTACGACGATTCGTACGTGGTGGATTCGGAGAATGTGGGCCCGTACGGGTCGGCGGTGACGGGGGAGTTGGTGCCGGCGATCGAGCGGGAGTTTCGCGGGATCGGGCAGGGGTGGGCGCGGGCGACGTTTGGCGGGTCGACGGGCGGGTGGGAGGCGCTGGCCTCGCAGATTTTCTACCCGGACTTTTACAACGGCACGTGGGCGGCGTGCCCGGACCCGGTGGACTTTCACGATGACCAGAATGTGAACCTGTATGAGGATGCGAATGCGTTTGTGCGCCGGGCGGATTTCGGCTCGGTGCCGATCGCGGCGGACCGGAAGCCGGATGGGTCGATATTGGCGACAACCGGCGACGAGGTGCAATTCGAGTATGTGCTGGGGACGCGCGGGCGCTCGGGCGAGCAGTGGAATGTGTGGCAGGCGGTGTTTTCGCCGCAGGGAGCGGACGGGCTGCCGGTGCCGGTGTGGGATGACCGGACAGGGGCAATCGACAGGAACGTGGTGCGGTACTGGCACGACCACTGGGACCTGACGGCGGTGACCGAGCGCGACTGGGCGACGCTGGGACCGAAGCTGGAAGGGAAGATCCACGTGCAGGCGGGGGAGGGCGATACGTACTTTTTAAACAATGCCGTGCACCGGATGCAGCGGATGTTGGACGGGACGCGGAACCCGCACTCGGACGCGAGTTTCGAGTATGGGGCGGGGGCGCCGCACTGTTACACGGGCGGGCCGGATGCGTACACGATGGCGGAGAACAACCGGACGTGGGCGCAGCGTGTGCTGCCGCGGATGGCGGCGCGGATGAAAGCGACGGCGCCGAAGGGCGCGGATGTGGGCAGCTGGGTGTATT
>CAXSBW010000101.1:0-2884 GCA_964235795.1 uncultured Acidobacteriaceae bacterium
GGAGCCGTCCGGGTGCAGGCCCCTCCGTACCGTGACGATCAGCTGCGCATCCGGCCCGGCGTCAGCGTTCGTCCGGCTCGGACGGGTACCGCTCCTGAATGGCCCCGTTCGCCTGCTCGCCACCCTCCGTCCGGGTCGTACAGGCAGGTCGTCGCCCCGCCGACCTGCAGCAGCCACTGCTCTGCGTAGTAGTTGTCGTTCAGCTTGCCGGTGGTCCTTGTGTCCGACCCGCTCGGGTCGCAGCCCAGCCCGGCGACGTGATTGTTGGGCTTATCGAATGTGCGGAGCCGTTCTTGTACATATGGCGAGCAAGCAGCGACACCTGGGCGCGGCTTTCCGTCAATAAGCCGCACCGTAATCAATCCATCCCTCCAACCCCATGCGCGAACGGCTGTCGTTCGCTGTTCCGGCAAAAAGTCGACGAGGCTCTCCCCTGGTGCCAGTGGGGTGAGTCATCGTCCGGCCCGGTTCTTGTCCGGATCGGGGAGAATGGAGCATGGTCGTTTCCCTGCCGCCTGCCCTTCGTGAACGTCTTGACCCCCTTTGCGTAGCGGTGACTGCGCGTGACAAAGGCGAGCTGTTTCGGCTGGCAGCCGGGGCGCTCAAGCGGAGCCGGTTTGTGGAGTTGCGGTTTGACGCACTCGCCGAGCCTGGAGCGGCCGTGGGGGCGCTGGCGGCGTTCTGCGCGGAGCACACGGAGGCCTCCGTGCTGGCAACCTGCCGGCGGAGGGGGGGTGGGGGGGGCTTTGCCGGGACGGTGGAGGAGCAGCTGGCGCTGCTGGCCGACTTTGCGCGGGCCGGGGCGGTGCTGGTCGATGTGGAGCTTGAAACGCTGGAAGCCGCGACGGAAAAACAGCTGGCGACGCTGCGGGAACAGCTGGCGACGCCTGCCGAGAGGCCGGGGGGAGCCTCGCTGGTGGTCAGCTCCCATGATTTCGAGGGCACGGGCGACCTTTCGACGACGCTGGCGCGGCTGCGGAAACGAGGCGCACCGGCCGGGGCGGCGATCTTCAAAGTCGTTTCGACAGCGGTCGAACTATTCGACAACGATCGAATGCTGAAGTGGATGGAGGATGCTTCCCGCGAGGTGCCCGTGGTGGGGCTGTGCATGGGGGAGGCGGGGCTGCCGAGTCGAGTGTTGGCGCGGCGTGCCGGAGCGCTATGGACGTTCGCGTCGGCGGAGGGCGGGCAGCGGACGGCGCCGGGCCAGGTGTCGGCCGGGGAGCTGATCGACGGCTACGGTGTGCGCGGGATTGGGCCCGAAACGCGGATTTACGGGGTAGCGGGAAACCCGGTGGGACATTCATTGTCGCCCGCGATGCACAATGCCGGGTTTCGCGCGGCGGGGGTGGATGCGGTGTACCTGCCGCTTTTGACGACCTCCCTTGAGGACCTGATGGCGCTGGTGCGGGCGCTGCCGGTGGCGGGCCTGAGCGTAACGATGCCGTGGAAGGTGGCGATGATGCCGCACCTGGACGAGGTGGACCGGCTGGCGGCTGCAATCGGCGCGGTGAATACGGTGGTGCGGCGGGAGGATGGATCGCTATGGGGGACGAACACGGACGCGGCGGCGGTAGTGGAGCCGCTGCGGGAGCACCTGGAAAGGCAAGGAACGAAACTGCGCGGGGCGCGGGTACTGCTGCTGGGGGCCGGCGGGGCGGCCCGGGCGGCGGCATTCGGGCTGCGGGCGGAGGGAGCGGAGGTAGCGATCCTGAACCGGACGGTTGCGGCGGCCGAACGGCTGGCGGAGGCCTGCGGGGCCACGGTCGCCGATGCGGGGCGGCTCGGGGGCTATGACGCGGTGGTGAATGCCACGCCGGCGGGCATGGCCGGACAGGGGGGCGTTGAGCTGCCGGTGGGGGCGGAGGCGCTGCGGGGGGCCCGCGTGTTGTTTGAGATGGTGTACCGTCCGGCGGACACACCGCTGACGCGCCTGGGAGGCGAGCTCGGCATCCCAGTGTTGGACGGGCTGGCGATGTTTGTGCACCAGGGGGCGCGGCAGTGGACGCTTTGGACCGGACGCGAGGCACCGGCAGCGGCGATGCGGGCAGCGGCGGAACAGGCGCTCGGAAGAACGGGCAAGGGAGCGGTCGATGAGTAAGCACGATGCGGTGGACCAGCTGATGCGGATGGCAACGCAGGAAGCAACCCGGGAAGCGACTCCGGAAGCGACCCGGGAAGTGACCCGGGAGGCGACTCGGGTTGCAGGGCAGGGGCGGGACCGGGCCGGGAGTCGGGGTGGGAGCCGCGAGGCCGAAGCGGTACTGGAGGCAAAGGTGACGGCGACAGAGCCGGGGCTTCCGGTGCAGACTGCGTCTTTGCCGGGCGAGCGTGGGCCGGCTTCCGCGACAGCGATGGGGGCGCAGGTCTCACCGGGCGAGCGTGGGCGTGCTTTGTTCCAGGCGGTGCGGCCGTTTTTGCCGGCGGTGGGCGGGGCGCTGCGGCGGGTGCCGCACCCGGCGGGCAGGGTGGCGGCGGACCTGCTGCCGTGGCTGGGCAATATGGGGGCGATGGTGGCGGACCGGATGGGGAGTCGGCTCCCAACGGGGACAGCCGCCCTGCCGGAAGGGCCGGTGGCCCTGCACGCGGTGGCATCGGACGCCCGCATGGCACAGTTGGCAGGGCAGTGGAAGGAAAGCAGGGAGCGGCTGGACGCAGTGGAGGAGCAGTTGCGCCGGACGCGCGAAGCCCTGGAGCGCACGGTTGCCGAACAAGGGACGCTGGCGCACCAGGCGCATGGGCTGACCGACCGGGTGCGCCTGCTGACGGCCTGCGTGCTGATCCTGCTGATGCTGGTGGCCGCGCAGATTGTGTTGCTGGCTGTGTACCTGCACCGCTGACACGCCCGGCTGGCCGGTCGGGCCGTGAGCCGGATGGCCGCCGA
>CAXSBW010000101.1:2984-7981 GCA_964235795.1 uncultured Acidobacteriaceae bacterium
TGCACCGCTGACACGCCCGGCTGGCCGGTCGGGCCGTGAGCCGGATGGCCGCCGAGCCGTGAGCCGGATGGCCGCCGGGCCGTGGCGGATTCCCGAGATGGAACGCGAACTCCCCCGAAGGGGGTAGTTTTTGATTGCCAAGTGTCTACAGGGACCGCTACGATGCGTCCATAAATAGGACAGGGGAGCCCCCGCTCCTTCGGCCGCAGGGCCGATCCGCCTTTCTTGCCTGATGGAAAGCAGCCTGGCCGCTGAACGGTACCGTTCGTGGAGTGCCCCTATGGCGTGGTATGCCTACTGTGTCGCTGAAAAGCAAGCTTTTCCTGAACTGATGCGCCATCGAAAACCGGTCCCGATCGAAAAGCTGACCGGCATTGAAGGAAACCAGGTTTTCCTCTACCCAGCCAGCGATTTAGCCATTGTTGTTTCCGAGCACACCCCTTCGACAACTCCGCAGCCCGAGCATGCCAGGGACCACGCGCGTGTGATCGCGGGCTGTTTCGGTCTGGCGACGGTGCTGCCGTTCCGGTTCGGCACGGTGTTTGCGAACGACGAGCTGCTGCGGCGCTCGGTGCGGTCGAACGCGCGGCAGTTCGGGGCCAACCTCGAGGCGCTGCAGGGCAAAAGCGAGATGCATGTCAAGTTGACGATCGACGACTGCTGCCGTGAGCAGATGCGGGAAGCGTTTTCGATGGGCGAAGGGGGCAAACCCACTTACCTGAGCGATCTGCGGGAGACGGCGGTGCGGCAGCGTGAGCGGCAAACACGGGCGCGCTCGTTGTCGATGCAGCTGAACCGGATGTTTTCGCCGTTGGCGGAGGAGGTTTCCTGCCGGACGATCGAGGCCGGACGGTTGCAGCTGGAGGTAAGTCACCTGATTCCGTCGCGGCTGGTGGAGCGCTATGCGAACAAGTTCGCAACGGTGCGGGAGCAAATGCCGGACTGCCGATTGCAGCTTTCGGGGCCGTGGCCGCCGTACCACTTTGTGCACAGCCTGACGCGGAGTGTGGCGGCGATTCCGGCAGCGGTTGAGCGCCGCGCGATTCCGGCTTAACAGGCCGAGGCGGTAGCCCGGAGCGATTTTCTGAAGAATTTTCCGGAGCGATTTTGCGGGCAGACTGCTTCAGAAAAAGAGGCCCATGCGGGCATCGCTGTCACGCCGATCACTCCGACGGCTGAGGAGATGCCGGCTTTCAGGAGCGGTCGGGCCTGTCGGTGGACATCTCGTCTGCCGGTAAGTTGCCGGCAATCAACTTGTCAGTTTCCTTCCATCCAAACTCTCGCGCTGGATCACCTGGCCGTCCGACTCCTTCAAAGACCCGGTGCGTAAAGGCCCGGCGGGCCGGTAGGTGTTGACGAGGAGGCCGCCGGGGGTAGCTTTTGTGCTGGTCAGCGCGAGTTCGCGTGGCGGGGTGCCGTCGGCAAAGAGGCGTTTTCCTTGGCCCAGCAGGATCGGGTAGACGATCAGCAGGACCTGATCGGCGAGCCCGTGCTCAAGCAGGACGGGTGTCAGCGTGGAACTGCCCCACAGGATCAGGTCCGGTCCGGCCGAGGCCTTGATGCGGCAAATGTCATCGATGAGGTCGGGTCCGAGGCTTTGGACGGGGCCCCACTCAAGAGTGTCCGGCCGCCGGGTCGCGACATATTTCGTGGCGGCGTTCAGGCTGTCTGCCATGGGATTGCTGCTGACTTTGGGCCAGAAGGCAGCCCAAATATCGTAGGTGCGCCGGCCAAGCAGCAGATCGAAGCGCTTGCCGTGCGCGGCGACGATCGCTTCTCCGCCTTCGGCGTCGTCATAGGGCGCGGCCCATCCGCCGTGGGGGTAGTCGCCGTCCTCTTCCGGGCCGCCGGGGGCCTGGATGACGCCGTCGAGCGAGATGTGTTCGATGATTTTAAGTGTTCTCATGACGGGTCCTTGCCGATCCGAGACCGCTTTCCTGTTCCGAGCGGGTCAAGGTTACTCCCAAACCGGCTGGGTACTCGGGCTGGGTGCTTTAGGGGAGTGAGCTGCTGATGGAAGAGTTCAGCGATTTGCCTTCCTATTTGAAATATTTACGGGTTGGGTTTGCGGGCGAGGCGCAGGGCGTCGGCTTCGCGGCGCATGGCTCCGGCGCGGTCGATCTTGCGCCAGAAGGCCCAGAAGTAATCGCCGGCGGACAGGATGGAGACAATCGCCATGAAGTAAATGGATGCGATGGCGATGGAGTCGATGGGGATCTGGAACCAGCCGATATACCAGGCCCGCCACTGGTGGTCGAGCACGGCGGCGATGACGCAGACGATCTGGATGACGGTTTTGAGCTTGCCGAGGTCGCTGGCCGCGATGGTGAAGCCTTCAGAGGAGGCGATGGAGCGGAGACCGCTGACCAGGAACTCGCGCCCGATGACGACGGTGGCGATCCAGGGCTTGACGATGTGGGGGTTGTACTCGACCAGCGCGATAAAGGCGGCGGTGACGAGGAGCTTGTCGGCCAGGGGGTCAAGCAGCATGCCGAGGGTGGTGATCTGGCCGCGTTTGCGGGCCAGGTAGCCGTCGACGCCGTCGGTGAGAAAGGCCAGCAGGAAGAAGATGGAGACAAACAGCTCCTGCGCGCCGGGGGTGGCGCGCAGGGGAAAGTGCGGGGACAGGAGCCAGATGAGCAGAGGCACGCAGAGGATGCGACTGGTCGTGATGGAGTTGGGGAGGTTCACACGCGCGCGTTCCGGGTCCTGTTCCCCACCGGCTGGGACTGTACGGATCGATACAGCTCGATGGAAGGGGATGCACGTTTATTATGCATCACCTTCCGGCGGGGCGGCGTGAACGGGGTGCGCCTGCCCGGCTAGCTCATCCGCGGGATGCAGCCGCGACCTTCCACGCAAACAAGGTTGCTGCCGGTGGCGCGGGCCTGTTCGAGCGCCTGGACCGCGCAGTCCACCAGGCGCTCGCGCGGGGTGGCCCGCTTGGCGCGGAGGCTGGCAGCGCCGACCGTGACGGTGGCATGGTGGCGTTTTTGCCCGGCATAGACGGCCATTTCCTCGATGCAGCCGCGCAAGCGTTCGGCAATCTGTGTGACGCCGTCGGTGCCGACACCGGGCAGCATGACGACGAAGTGGTGGCTGTCAAAGCGGGCCACGATGTCGTCCGCGCGGCGCAGGCTGCCTTTGAGCAGGGCGGCGACCTGCTTCTGCAGCAGTTCGGCAAAGGGGGCGCCGAAGTCGCGCTTCTGCTCCGGGAGGTTGTCGATGGAGAAGAAGAGGAGTGCGACGGAGTGGCGGCGGGCGGCGGCGGCATCCCAGGCGGCGCGCAGGCGCATGTCGAAGGCGGTACGGTTGGCGACGCCGGTCAGGGGATCGAGGTGGCGGCTGGTTTCCGCGTCAGCCGGGGCTGGGGCGGTGCCGGCGAAGACGGCCTGGCGCAGAAGCACGAAGTCGCGACGGGCTTCGCTGTAGCGAGTGTGGGCAAGCAGGACGAGCAGGGTGGCCGCGAAGACGGGGGCCCAGAAGGATTGCAGGACGACCGGCAGGCCGGCCATGTGAGAAGCGGGGCCGAGGAGCAGCGCGGCGATGTCGGCAAGCAGCGCAGTGCCGGCGGCGAGGAGGGTCCAGCCGCGCGGCAGGGCGGCGAGCGAGCCCAGCAGGACCAGGAGAAAGGCGACGCCGGTCTGCATGGCGAACAAGGGCGCCGCGCCGGAAAAGGGGATGCCGGCGAGCAGGGCGACGACCAGCAGCGCGGAAAGAGCGACAACAAAGGCGCGTCCGGCGTTGCGATGGCGCAAGGGCGCGGGCAGGAGCATGCCGAGGAGAAGGAGCAGGGTGATAGGACCGCCGTGGACGGCAAAGACCGCCGGCGAAAGATGGAGTGAGGAGCGCTCTGCAATGAGCAGGAGATGAAAGAGCAGGCCCGCGCCGAGGAGCCCGGGCACCGTGCCCCCGGAGGGTGCGGCGGCCTGCATTTCGGCGAACTCCTGTTCCAGTTCCACGGGTAGGGGCCGGACCGGCGACGCGGCCATACCGGCCGCGAATGTGTTGAAGGGGGTGGAGGTCGAGGTTTCGAACATGGTGTATGTATCGGCAGGGATGGCGGGGGCTTTAGGGGCAGGTGCCGGTTGCTTTCCGCTGAGGAATGGAACGTGGGTAGGATGAGTGCTTGCTGTAGGCGGAAGCGTAGTATGCGCCGGCACGTGAACCTTGGTGTTTCTTTTGCTTTCGAGCTTTGGTCGACTTAAGACGATCCGGTTTGGCCGTTGCGGCCGGCTGCGTCGCATGCCAGGCGGAGTGGATGGCTGTGCCGGCCATACGGCGGCTAGGCCGCTTGCGTTCCGAGATTCTGGATTTGGGATTGTGAGGGTCCGCTGGGCGCCGCCAGGCGGTGGGTGCTCCCAGTGGTTGCAGGATTCGACGATTGCCCGCAGTATACGGAACGGCTCCTAACGCAATTCTCCTGTTGCTGTATGGGGCCGAGATGGTCTATGTGTGGCCTTTCATTGAGGAAAGGCCACGTTCACAGCCGCTGATCCTTCTACACTTACAGGAGAATTGCTCTAAGTGTCCGAGCCCGCGGCTATATCAGGGCGGAAGCGGATTCGGAGTAAGTTACGCGAGAGATGGTATGCATTTGTTGTGTTGGGCGGGAACGTGATCATCCACACCGCTTTTAGCAGGTTTCTGGAACAAAGCCGATGGGCGCGAGCGCACTCGACTCAGATTCTGCTGGATCTTCTCAGCATCACGTCTTTGGCTGCGGGCGCATCGGTCATTGTTTGCCCACTCGGTTTGACCACTCGGTCCTGCAACAATCTTCAAGGCGTTTGTTTGTTTGGTTTTCCTTTGGCTGATTTTTGTTGTAGTGCGGCATACAAGAGCAAATCGTGTAAGCAGCCAAGGCCCGCAAGCACGGGAAGTGAGTCCGCCATAACACAGGGGCGTTTTACCTTCTGTGTCTCTATGATCGCATTGGATGGCGCGACAGGACACCCCTGCGGGCTGAGGCGTGGGTTGCCGCCCGGCTTCCGCCT
>CAXSBW010000102.1:0-2285 GCA_964235795.1 uncultured Acidobacteriaceae bacterium
TGACGCTTCCAGTTCATCAGGTCGCCGAGGGTGGTCGTCGAGCTCGACACGGGAGCCTTGTAAGCCTCCACATCGGCGCGGCTGCCTTCGTCCCCGATCGCGCGGAGGCTCAGGCCGACCTTTTTCTCTTCGGCGTTCATCTTGATGATCTTGAACTCGTGCTCCTGCCCGGCTTCAAGCGCAACCGGGGATCCAGTCGCGTCCGTTGCTTCGGACACGTGGCACAAGCCCTCGACGCCTTCTGCGATCTCCACAAACGCGCCGAACTGCGCCGTGCGAAGCACCTTGCCCTTCACCACATCGCCTGCGCGGTGCTGTGCAAAGAAGGTCTCCCACACGTCGGGCTCCAGCTGCTTGATGCCGAGCGACAGGCGCCGGTTTTCGGGTTCGACCCCGAGCACTACCGCGCGCAGCTTTTCGCCCTTTTTCAGCACTTCCGAGGGGTGCTTGACGCGCTTGGTCCAGCTCAGGTTCGAGACGTGGACCAGGCCGTCGATGCCGTCTTCAATCTCAATAAACGCGCCGAAATCCGTCAGGTTGCGTACACGGCCTTCGACGACCGCCCCGGTCGGGTAGCGGTCCGAGAGGTTCTCCCACGGATTTTCCTGCAGCTGCTTCATGCCGAGCGAGATGCGGCGCTCATTCGGGTTGACGCTGATGACCAGGGTTTCGACCTCGTCGCCGGGCTTCAGCATCTTGGAAGGGTGCTTCATGCGCTTCGACCAGGTCATCTCGGAGACGTGAACCAGGCCTTCAATCCCCTGCTCGAGCTCCACAAACGCGCCGTAGTCGGTGACCGAAAGCACACGTCCGCGAACGCGCGCGCCCACCGGGTAGCGCTCCACCGCGTCGAGCCACGGGTCGGGGGTCAGCTGCTTGAAGCCAAGCGAAACCCGCTGCTTGTCCTTGTCGAACTTGAGCACCTTGACCTGGATCTCGTCGCCGACGTTGACCAGGTCGCGCGGATGCGTCAGCCGACCCCAGCTCATATCGGTGATGTGCAGCAGCCCGTCCAGGCCGCCCATGTCGACGAATGCGCCGTAGTCGGTCAGGTTTTTGACGACGCCGGTCAGAATGGTGCCTTCTTCCAGCTGCTCCAGCGTCTCGCCGCGCTTTGCATTCTGCTCTTCTTCGAGCAGCTCCTTGCGCGAAACCACGACGTTGCCGCGCTTTTTGTTCAGCTTGATGATGCGAACCTGGATCTGCGTCCCGATATAAGCGTCCAGATTCCGAACCGGGCGAATCTCGAGCTGCGAGCCCGGCAGAAATGCCTTGATCCCGACGTCGACCGTGACCCCGCCCTTGACGCGGCCCAGGACCGTGCCGGTCACCGGCGTCTTGTCATTGGCGGCTTTCTCGATTGCATCCCAAACGCGGTGGCGCTGCGCCTTTTCGTAACTCAGCAGGTAGCCGCCTTCGGCTTCCTCGCGCTCCACCACAACCTCGACGGTATCGCCGGGGTTCAGCCTGGACACACCGTCGGCATTCAAAACCTGCTCGAGCGGAATACGTCCTTCGCTCTTAAGACCTACATCGACAACTACATCCTTGTCGGTGAGCTTGACCACGGTGCCGGTGACGATGTTGTCGTCAAACTGCAAAGCGGCGGCTTCAGCGGCCTGCTCGCGGTCGAAACTTTCAAGCGCGGCGGCAAAATCGGTGAAGTCGTCATCGCCGGAGTTTTCGGGAACGGACTCTTGCGGCTGAGGCACGGCAGCTGTCTGGATGGAGACAACTTCCGGGTTAGGGGTGGATTCGGGCGACGGAGCCGCGGGCTCAGTCGAAATGGGTTCGAGGGTTTCGAGTTCGGTGTTCAGAGGAGTGTTCTCGGCGTAAGTGGGATAGGGAGCGTCGGCCATAACGGTTCGTTCCGGGGTCGTGCTGGGGTCACGCGACCGCGAGTGCTTTGGAACTGCGTATCACAAGCCAGCCGCTTCTTTAGATACAGCAGGCGCTCATCCGGATGCGAAGACCGACTGGACCTGCCGGATGCCGGGGAAGGCGAGAAACCGTGAAGCCGGATGGCGGCTGAACAGTCGGGCTCGAGGTCGTACCGGAGTTTGGAAGGGAAGCGAAGGCTCACAGCGGATGTGTGATGCGCAGGCAAAAGGCCCGCTAACGAAACTATAGGTGGGGCGTCCGGGGAGTGTCAACGCATGGACGCGGCTTTTACTGAAATGCAACAGAGCTCCTGGTCAGAAACAACAACGAATGTTCCCCCCAGGCTTTCGGCATGGGAACAAAGGAGCAAGCGGTGGGCCGGTCCGTCTACGGGCGCTTGGAGA
>CAXSBW010000102.1:2385-7846 GCA_964235795.1 uncultured Acidobacteriaceae bacterium
GTGCCTGCAGCAATCGCGACGGGCGCACAAGCTGTTCCGGCCCGGTACGTGCTCGAATACGGAGCAGCGACGGACGAAGATGGAAGAGCGGAAGCCGATTGCCTGAGATGTCGGCAGAGCAGCTCCCGCACCGCCGATGGTCCCAGGGGCCTGGAAAGCAGGAAGCCCTGCACCATATCGCACCTGTAATCACGCAAGCGCTCCAGCTCTTCGATCGACTCCACTCCTTCTGCAACGATTTTCATATCCAGCTTCGCGGCCATATCGATCACCGACTGCACGATCTGCGCACGTCGCGCATCGTGATGGAGATGCCGCACAAAGCTCTGGTCGATCTTGAGCACGTCAAACGGCAGCTGAAGCATATAGCTCAGCGAAGAGTACCCGGTGCCGAAATCGTCGAGCGAGATGCCGACCCCCAGTGCCCGGAGGCTTCGCAGCAATCGCTCCACGTTGTCGAATCCGCTCAGCAGCACGGTTTCCGTCACTTCCAGCTTGAGCAGGCGGGGACTCAGGCCGGTCTCAGCCAGCACGGCTTCCACGCTCTGAAGCAGGCCCGGCTGAGAGAACTGATGCGCCGAAACATTGACGCTCACACTCAGGGCGCTGCCGTAGCGCCGGTTCCAAAGACTGCACTGGCGACAGGCTTTTCTCAGGACTTGCCGTCCGAGTTCAACCACCAGTCCGGTATCCTCCGCGAGCGGCACGAACTCCGCGGGCGAAATCCATCCGTGCTCCAGGTGTCGCCACCGAGCAAGCGCTTCAAAACCGGCAATGGAGTCGCTCTCCAGGCTGTCGCGCCCATGCGCCCCGAGCTGATAGATGGGCTGATAGAACACCTCGATGCGCTGTTCGTCGATGGCCGCGCGAAGGTCGGTGTAGAGGCGATGCTTGTTACGAACGGCCACCAGCATCTCCGGAGCAAACACCTGCACCCGGTCTCGCCCGAGGCGTTTAGCCCGGTACATGGCGCAGTTCGCTGCCTGGAGCAGGATAGCCGCGTCCGCACCCGGGGTTCCGAGCGCAACGCCCGCGCTTGCAGTCAGGTACAGCATTCTTTCCCCGACGACCATCGGCCGACGCAGAAAATCAAGCACCTCCTGCGCCAGGAGACGCGCCTCTTCCTCCGTCACTGCTTCGAGCAGGAACACGAACTCATCTCCGCCGGAGCGTCCCAGCAAATCGCCCTTTCTCATCCTGGAACCGAGCAGGCGGGCAACCTGTTGAATGACCAGATCGCCGAAAGGGTACCCAAGGCCGTCATTCACCAGCTGAAAACGGTCCACGTCGATAAAGACCACGCCCGTTCCGGCACTGTCGAGCGTGCTCCGCTCAAGACGCCCGGCGAGGTCGATCTCCGAGCTGTGACGGTTGGGAAGGCCCGTCAGGGAATCGTGAAGCGCCGCATACTCGAGACGCGCTTGAAACACCTGCATCTGCCATTCGCGCACACTGGTGCGCACGGCAGCGAGCGCAAAAGCGCAGAACAGGGCGGCTCCCCCGGCACGGGGGCGATGAAACGCCAGGGTCGCCGCAGCCGCCAGGGACAACGCCGTGAGGCAGTGCGCACTGACCCCGTGCAGATGAGTCGGATCAGTGAAACGCGCCTTGCCGTGTGAGTATTTCCGTTCCGCCGCATGGGGAACGACTGCAAGCATGCCGAAGAAGGAGAAAGGCGCCGTCCAGCAAAGATCGATGATCGATCCAGTATGCTCGCCATGAGCCTGCCCGACATAACCGATCACCGAAAAAATTGCGTAAAGAACGGAAAATCCTGCGAGTCTGCGATGAAATTCCTGGTCAGGCCCGGCGGTTGTCATGGAATAGCGAAGAGCGCAGGCCAGCAGCAAGGCGACGCCTTGTACGCTGTAAGCCACGGGAAGGCTGACAATCGACGGCCTGGTAAAAGCAAGCGCAAACAAGGTCGTAAAGAACAACGCCGCTTGCCCAATGTCCAGCCGGCTCACAGCATCCTGCCGTAAAGACTGAGGCAGCTTGCAAGCTACGACAAGCAGGGGAAACGGAAATACGAGCCACAATGCATCGCTTGCCCATTCCGGCACTCCGCTTGCCGGGGCGACCAGCGCTACAAGGTATAGAACCTGGGCTACCGCCCAAAGCGTAAACGTCAATGCCAAGTGGAACCAGGGCTCTGTATGCCCCTGTGCCCGAGACTGCCGCGCCTTGTAAAGGCAAATGGTCGCGGTCAGCAAAGGGATGCCTACCTGCACTGCGTTCGAAAGCGCAGCGGCATGGACCGAGAACAGGACGAGCAGATGAATGACCTGCCCTGCCGCCGCACACGCAAAAAGAGCTTTGGATGCCCTGCTCATTGAGATTCTCGCTCTGCGGACAGACGTGGATGGCCCCGGATGCCGGGGCGCTTCTCCTTCTATCGGCCAGTCTGCCTTGTTTGTTCAGTCCGAATCTTCTTGGCCGTCCAGGTGTGCCTACGCGCTAACCAGATATGCCCGGATTGTTTTGACCTTGGCGCGCCGCGGCGTGACCGGCATCCTAGCCACCATGCCTGATGTTTTGCTGACCGATATTGATGGAACCCTGGTGGACTCCAACACCTTGCACGCTGAAGCCTGGCGGCGCACCTTTGAGCATTTTGGAATCGAGACCAGCATGGCCGATTGCTGGTCGCAGATCGGCAAAGGTGGGGACCAGGTGATCCCGCTGTTTGTGCCGGAGGCGGACCGTCAGCGGCTGGAGAAGCCATTGAAGGAGTTGCGGAAGGAGATTTTCCATCGCGACTACATGGCGCGGATCGTCCCGTTTGCCCAGTCGCGTGAGCTGCTGGAGCGGGTCAAACAGGCCGGCCTTCAGATTGCCCTGGCGACCTCGTCCGAAAAGGAAGACCTGGCGACCTACGGCAAGCTGATTGGCATGGAGGACCTGGTGGACAAGGCGGCGACCAGTGCGGATGCCGAGGCTTCAAAACCGGCGGCGGACATCTTTGCTGCCGCGCTCCAGAAGGTGGGCATGCAGGCGGATCAGGCGGTGGCGCTTGGGGATACGCCGTGGGATGCGCAGTCGGCGGGAAAGCTCGGGATTCCGGTGATTGGGCTGACGTGCGGAGGTTGGAAGCGGTCGGACCTGCTGGAGGCCGGCTGCGTGGAGGTCTACCGCGACCCGGCAGACCTGCTGGCCGGCTTTGAGAAATCCATTCTGGGCCGGAGATAGCCGGGCGAGCTCCTGCGTCGAAGGAACTCTCGACGATCAGGCGCTCGTCAAGGCGGCCTCGCGACTCACGAGAACGCTCAGAATGGTCAGGGCCGCGGGTGTGACGCCGGGGATGCGGCTGGCCTGGCCGATGGTGGCGGGGCGGACACGCGTGAGTTTTTCCTGCATCTCGCGGGAAAGTCCCGAAACGCCTTCGTACTGGAACGTGGGCGGGATGGAACGAGTTTCGGCGGCGCGGAGTTTATCGATCGAGCGGCGCTGCTGCTGGAGATAGCCTTCGTACTTGATGTCGGTTTCGATGGCCTTGAACTCCACTCGGCGTCGCCCCAGCCGGACGGGTGAGATGGCTTCGATCCAAGGGCCAAATAGCTCATTCGACTGAGCTTCCAGGGTGGCCCGGATGAGCGGCCACAACCCTTCCAGCGTGAACTCCGGGCGGCGCAGCAGCTCGGCAAAGGTCAGGCCCCGGGTGTTCTCGACGGTCGGCACATGACTGGAGCGAGCCTGGCCCGGATTGTCTGCGTGCGAGGCCGGCAGGATTTGCAGGAAGCGAGCCCAGGTTTCAGGGGCGGGGCGATGGGTGGCGAGATGCCTGGACAGGGCTGCAGCGCGGGCCTGTTTTGCCTCGTACTCCGCCCACAACTCGTCTGGAATCAACCCAAGCTGACGTCCATGGGGAGTCAAACGGCGGTCGGCGTTGTCGATGCGCAGGTGCAACCGGAACTCGGCGCGCGAGGTGAACATGCGGTAGGGCTCGTTCGTACCTTTGGAGATCAGGTCGTCGATCATGATCGCGATGTAGGCTTCGGTGCGATCGAGTGTGAAAACCGCCTGCGCGGGCACTTCGTGCTGTTCTTGAATAGCCGACCGCTTCGTGGTGAGCCGCTGCCCCTGCGGCGCAACACCTTCGTTTTGAACCACTTGCGACCAAGCGCGCGCTGCCAGAGCGGCGTTGATGCCGGCCATCAGGCCCTGGGCGGCGGCTTCTTCGTAGCCGGAGGTGCCGTTGATCTGGCCGGCGAGGTAGAGACCTTCAAAGCGCTTGACCCGGAGGCCGCGGTCGAGTTCGGTGGGGTCGATGGCGTCGTACTCGATCGCGTAGCCGGGGCGAAGCATGACTGCGTTTTCGAGGCCGGGAATGGAGGCGACGATTTCGCGCTGCACCTCCTCCGGGAGCGAGGTGGACATGCCGTTGATGTAGACCTCGTCGGTCGTAAGTCCTTCCGGCTCAAGGAAAAACTGGTGGCCGGCCTTGTCGGGGAAGCGGACGACCTTGTCTTCAATGGAGGGGCAGTAGCGGGGGCCGATGGCCTCGATCGCGCCCGAGTACATGGGGGAGCGATGGACGTTGGCACGGATGAGCTCCATGGTGCGGGGGGTGGTGCGGGCGATGTGGCAGGAGATCTGCCGGAGGGGTAACTCGTGTGTTTTGAACGAGAACGGGGTGGGTTCGGGGTCCCCGGGCTGCTCTTCGAAGCGAGACCAGTCGATCGTGCGGCCGTCGAGGCGCGGAGGGGTGCCGGTTTTGAGGCGGCAGCCTCGTAACCCCAGTGCTTTCAATGATTCGCCGAGCAGGAGGGAGGCTGGTTCGTCGGCGCGGCCGGCGGTGTACCGGTGTTCGCCGCAGTGGATGAGGCCGTTCAGGAAGGTGCCGGTGGTGAGGACGGTGGCGTGGGCGTGGATTTCGCGGCCATCGCGGAGTGTGAGGCCGGCGAGGCGGGAACCTGGGTCGGGCTGGGTGCCGAGTGGAGTGGGCTCGCCTTGCAAGTTGTTGAAAAGAAAGCCTGTGGCTTCGCCTTCGACGATCTGGAGGCGGGGTTCGCGCTCCAGAAGCTCGCGCATGCGGGTGCGGTAGAGGGCCTTGTCGCACTGGGCGCGGGGGCTCCAAACGGCGGGGCCGCGGGAGGTATTGAGGAGGCGGAACTGGATGCCGGCGGAGTCGGCGACCTGGCCCATGATGCCGCCGAGAGCGTCTATCTCCCTGACAAGATGGCCTTTAGCGACGCCGCCGATGGCGGGATTGCAGCTCATCTGGGCGATCTTGTCGAGGGAAAGCGTGAGCAGGATCGTGCGCAGGCCCAGGCGGGCCGAGGCCACAGCGGCCTCGCAGCCGGCATGGCCGGCGCCGACGACGGCGACATCGGCCTGGAGGATTTTCATTGCTTTAGTTTAGCTGGAGGGCTGATTTCTACAACTTTCGCGGGAGTTTGGAAGTATTTGTGTGAATTTTTTGTAACACAAAACGGCGTAAAAAGGCCTGTTTTGCACCTCT
>CAXSBW010000103.1:0-7725 GCA_964235795.1 uncultured Acidobacteriaceae bacterium
CTAGAACGAGAACGCGAAGCCGACCGCCAGGCAGCGCTGCGCCTGCGCGAAGTACACCATTGTGCCGTCTTTTGACAGGAACGGCCGATAGCCTTGCGCCAGCAGGTTGCGTACGTCCAAAATGGCCTGGAGCCTGCCCTGGCCCGTGTGTTCAAGGGGGATCGGCTGCCGGATGGACAGTCCGAGATAAGCACCCTCGTCCTCGCGGTCGCCTGCAAAAGGCGCGATCGCGGACACGGTTGCGACTGGCTGCCAGCTGTAGCCGGCATGGACCGCTGTATGGGTGATGGGCAGGCGGGTGCCGCCGGCAACCGTAACCGAAGAGGCAGTGTGCGCCTCAAAGACCGGCTCCGCCTGTGAAGTCACCCCTGGGAGAGGCTGGGCAAGCGACTCGGCGTCGCCCATGGCGTAGCGGAGCGAGAGCCAGGTGTCCGGGCTCAGCTGGTCGCGCAGCAATCCCATGACGCCACCGTGATGGTATCCCTGGCCTGAAACAGCGATCATGCCGGTGCCGGGATCGTACAAAACACGATCGTACAGAACAGGATCGCTGTCGATCGCGGCCTCACTGCCTTTGACCGCACCCTGCACCACCGGGTGTTCAAGCGTGTCGTCGAACAAAGCGGCCTCGGCGGTCCAGCGACTCCCCAGCTTGCGGCTGAGCCGGAGTTGCTGGTGCAGTCCAGCTTCCATTGCGAGCCGGCCGTTGTTTTCAACCATTGCCGTCGCATCCTGCGCTTCATCAGGCAGGCCGCTTTCTGCCGTGGCCGGTGCGGTACTGATCCGGTACTCCACCGTCGTCGGGCCGGTCGCGAGCGCGATGGTTGCGAATGGGTGGTTGGCGAGCGTCGCCGGACCCTTGCCGATGCGCGCGGCTTTCATCTCGGTCCCGGCGCTTACCGTTGCCAGGTCGCCCAGGCGCATGGTGCTCCCGGTGTGGACCTGGAGCATGGTCAGACCATTGCCGGTCGCGGCATGGATCATGGGTCGATCCGATACCGTGGCCACCGTCGTCCAGAATCGGTCGGCGGAAAGATTCTGCCGGGCGGCGACGGTCCCGGAGAGACGGCCCGGCTCACCGCCGGCGGTTGACATTTCAGCATGGAACAGGAGGGCGCGGTTCGCCTCGGCCGTCGTCCGCCACGCGAGTTGCTGCCGAACTCCGCCGTCTCCAAACTGCAGCCTGCCTTGCCGGATTTCGAGGCGGGTCGATGCTGCGCCTTTATCTTCGACGACGACCGGCTCGCCCTGTCTTTCCGGGTTGCCGTCTGCATCGCGGAAGCGCAGCAAAGGCCGATTGGCGGCGAGCCGCAGGGTCCAGTCCCAGTCATCGCTCGCCGAATGTGGGTCGCGCGGCTGGGCCGGCAGCCAGTTCAGCGCTTCCGAGGCCGTCGTGAGCGTCAGGTTGACAATGGCCCTGGAATTGGCGAGCAGCCGCAGGTCGGGCCGAAGCACCGGTAGAAACAGGGTGTTGCCGGCTTCCACCTGGTACCAACCCGCGCTCAGGCGAGGCAGGCTGTAGCGCCCGCGATCGTCGGTAAAGGTGCGGGCAACCAGGACGGACTCGCGGTTGAGCAGTTCAACAAGCGCGCCGACCTGTGGGCGGCCCGAGCGATCGCGGACGACCCCGGAGATGCCGGACCGCAGGGCTGCGTCAAAGAGGGTCCCGGTGTTTGCGGGCCCGGGCTTCGCGCGGCCGCCGGTGCCCTGGCTTTCGGCCACGCTGCAAAGAAGGGTGCCCGCAACGAACGCGACAGCAACGCCGGCGAATCTGGATGACTGGGTGGTCACTCGTGTATCAGGAATCCGTTTCTTTGCGCTGCTCCCTGAATCGACTACAGGCTTCGGCTCTGCCGGCCGCTCGCCTTGTTCCCGCACTTTCCCGTACGACGTGACCGAAGTGTAACGCAATTTTCATGAGCATGCCGGTTTGGAACCCGGCATGCTTTCGTAAAGGCGAGCGTTACTGCTCCACGGTGAAGGGCGCGGTCTGGGCGATCTCCTGCTTCGAGACCCCGTCGTTGATGCTGACCTTAACGCTGTACTTGCCGGCCGGCACCGACGCCAGCGGCACGCTCTTGGCCAGGGTGATCTGGTCGGAGCTTGCGCCCAGCGTGGATGAGTTTTCATCGGTCGAGAAGATCGGCTTGCCGTCGGCCAGGTTGATGATCTGGTAGTTGATCGTCGCGCCGTTCTTCTTCGAGTCCTGGTTGATGCCGAGGTTGTAGACCTGCATCCAGAAGTTCAGGTTCTGGTTCTTGTGGAAGATCGCCGGCTGCAGCTGGGTGGGTGCAACCATGGGCAGCAGCTTGGTGTTGCCGATGATGAAGTTGCCGGTGCCGATCTCTTTCGAGGGCACCTTCTCCATCCTGGCCGCGAGGATCAGTGAGGAGGCCGAAAGGCGGTCGTCATCGTAGCGCGGCACCACCACACCCTGCGCCCAGGTGCCGATGTGGTCGGCATTGTTTACGTCCTTGATCGCGATATCGACGCGATACCGGCCCGGCCGCAGGGGCAGCGCCTTCCAGTACAGCTGCGAGTTGTCCATCAGCTTCGGCAGCAGCTCGCTCGGTTCTTCCACCTGCACCGTGTCTTCAAATGTTTGCACGATTTTGCCGGTGATGGTGGAAACGCGCCCGATGATGTGGACTTCGCCCTTCGATACCCCGTCCTTGGTCGAGAACGTCACGTTGCGATTGCGGATCTGGATCGTGATCGGCATCAGCACCGTATCGTCGGTGACCTTGACATAGTCCGTACGCACGTCAAACGGGAAAAACGGCCCGTTGAGCACTTTATGCGTGGACAGGAACTCGCTCAGCTTCAGGTCCTGGAACTTTACGACGGGCGGTGCCTGCAGCTTGGCGAAACGCTCCAGCCGGTCGAACTGTTTGGACTGCTGCATGCTGCTCATGGGGCCCGTGCCCAGGTTTTCAAGCCCGCCCTTGAAGCGGTCGGCCTGCTTGGCCTGGCCCATCTGCTCGTACATGGTCGCGCCCGCGCCGGGCACATGCAGCAGGGCGTCTTTTTCCGAGCGGTCGATGGTCATGTGGTAGTCGCCGCACATGCAGGTATCCACAAACTCGATGTCGATGTTGTCGCCGACGCCCTCGAGGTAGCGGTAGTGCCAGGTCTCGAATGGAAAGGTCGAAGTGGTGCCGCCCCCTTCTTCCATGGGCCGGTCATAAGAGCCGCCGGAAGGGTGCGAGTCGATCGAATCGGCCTTGCCGAAGGCGATGTACATGTGGCCGCGATCGGTCATCCAGCCGGGCTTGCCGGCGGCAAAGTGCTCGTTCGCGTAGGCGATGCGGCGGTAGTGTTCGTCGCGAAAGGTGTTCTCGGGCGACTCGGGGTCCGGGTTGCGCCGCTGCCAGAACTGCTCAATAAAGGCGTCGCGCTCTTCATCGTTTGAAAGCGATTTGAAGGCCTTCATCTCCTGGTCGGTGATGATCCAGCGCACGTCTTCGTTGGCCCACTTCTTGTACGGCCCTTTCAACTCCTGCCGCAGCTCTTTCTGCTGGGTAAACCGTTCCTTGTCCGACAGTTTCCGATTCAGCGGGCTGTTGGGGTCGCTCTTGCCGCCGGGGTCGTTGACCGGGCGCTCCACATTCAGCAGGGCCTGCGCCGCGGCCGCGTTGGCCTTGGCGGAGGAGGTGTCGGCCGACGCACTCGCATCGATGGAAACCGGCTGGACCGAAGCTCCCTGGGTTGCGGGGGCGGGCTGCTGGGCCAGTGCGGGAGTCGCGCTGATGGCAAGGGCCAGCGCCGCGGAAGCTACGGAGAGAAGAGATACGGTCTGTTTGAAGCAGGAAAAGTTGGGCATCAAGCGGCACTCCTTACAGCAGCACTTAGTGTAAGGGGCGGCGTGGGGCGGAGCAAGGGGCGCACGCAACCTTTGTCCGGGGAGTGTGCATCGCGAAGCGGTCGCTTCAGAAGGGCTGCCAAAAACCGTGGATGCCGGTTGTACTGCGACTGCTTCCAGGCGAGAGCCGCTTCGACCCGACTGGCAGCCCGAACGGCAGCGGCAGTCACGAGCCTTTCGCAGGGGAGCGGCGGGAGCAGCCAACGCAGGCGTGCCGGCGCGACCGCGAAAGCCGCTCCACCGTCGACAGCATAAGCCTGATGAAATTGATGATGACGCGACGAAAACTTAAGGGTATGGTGGTGGCATCGTTTCCAGACGCCTTTTGCCGCGCTGTGGGAACGCCCCGATCTCAAGCCACTGAGGAGTTTCCCGTGCGCAAGCAAGCCTCCACCCTCCCCCTGTCTCTTTTTGTCGGACTGGTCTGCCTGGGTCCCGGCATGGCCGACGGTATGGCCCAGCAGCGGCACGTTCTGTCCACTCGCCTGGCCGCGCCGGCCGGCGAGCCGCCCGTGGCAGCCGTCGCGCCCGGGCAGTCCATCGGCTTTGGGCTGACGCTGCCCCTGCGCAACCGTGCCGCGCTCGAGGCGCTGCTGCGCGACCAGCGCGACCCGGCGAGCCCGCGTTACCGCCAGTACATTTCCGCGCAGCAGTTTGCCGCCGAATATTCCCCGACACAGGCGGACTACGACCGGGTTCTTGCGTTTGCGCGCGCGCAGGGCTTTACCGTCACGCGCACCTTCAGCAATCGGCTGCTTGTGAATGTCAGCGGCTCGCCGGCAAGCATCAACAAGGCATTCGCGGTCAGGATGCAGGTTTACGGACGTGCGGAGGCCACGGCTGCCAAGACGGCTGAGACTTACTACGCGCCCGATGTGGAACCGACCGTTTCCGATCCTTCGGTGCCGATTCTGAGCGTCGTCGGCCTGAGTACACGCGACCTGCCGCACCCCATGCTGGTCCACGGCAATACCGCCGCGCGCGCCGATGCCACCGGCTCCGGCGCGGGCGGCACTTTTCTGGGCAGCGACATGCGCGCTGCCTATGCGCCGGGCGTCGCCCTCGATGGTGCCGGGCAAAGCGTGGGGTTGATCGAGTTTGGACCCTACAACCTGAGTGACGTGACCTCCTACTTCAAGGCAGCGAACCAGCCGCTCAAGGTGCCGATCTATAACGTGCTGCTCGACGTGGACGGCGTCTGCGCGGGAACGCCGACGACCGGCGGCTGCGACGACGGGGAAGAGGTCATCGACATCCAGCAGGCGATTTCCATGGCGCCCGGGCTGTCTGCCTTGATCGTCTACGAGGCCTACGGCGGCGTGGATGGCCTGACCGCGTTTGCCCAGGCGGCCAGTGACAATGTCGCGAAACAGCTGAGTTTGTCATTCGGCTTCGGCGGGACTCCCGCCACGCAGCCCGGCTACGAGCAGGTGTTCATGGAGTTCGCGGCGCAAGGGCAAAACCTGTTTATCGCCTCCGGTGACGGCGGCGCGTTTCCAGGCACCGGCGGCTACCCCGGCAACAGTCCCAATGTGACCGACGTGGGCGGCACGGACCTGACCACTGCCGGCCCCGGCGGAGCGTGGCAGAGCGAAACCGCCTGGATCGGCAGCGGCGGCGGCTGGAACACGCAGTCGCCGATTCCCGCCTACCAGGTGTCCGCGATCACCGGCACGAACGCGGGATCCACTGCCTATCGCAATGTTCCCGATGTCTCGATGGAGGCGAACACCGACAACTTTTTCTGCGCGAATGGCGGCTGCGCGACCGGCATCGGCGGCACCAGCCTGGCCGCGCCGCGCTGGGCCGGTTTTCTGGCGCTGGCCAACGAGCAGGCCAGTGGCAGGCCGGTCGGCTTTCTGAACGACACCGTCTACGCGCTCGGGAAAACTCCGTCGTACACCGCTGCTTTCCATGACATCGTCGTGGGCAATAACTTCAACACCGGCAGCCCGGACCTGTTCCAGGCGGTCGCCGGCTACGACCTGACCAGCGGATGGGGCACGCCGAATGGACAAGGGATGTTGAACGCGCTGGCACCCGCGCCCGCCGGCGGGGAGTCGGCGGCGAACTTCGCGCTGACCGCGTCTCCGGCGACTCTGAATCTGACCCCGGGCGCTTCCGCGACGACGACCGTGGCACTCAGCCCCGAGGGCGGTTTCTCCGGAGCCGTGGATCTCACAGTGACATTGATCGGTGCGCCGGCCGGCGTGACGGCAACGCTGGGCTCGACGACGCTGCAAGGCGCAGCGCAGACGACTCTGACGGTGAGCACGACCGACGCCACTCCCGGCGGCAATCTCCTGGTCGCCGTCACCGGCGTCGGCGGCGGGGTATCGCATATCGCCTACGTGTCGCTGGCGCTGCCTGCGTTTTCGCTCGGGATCGCCCACAGCACTTTGTTTCTCAACCAGCTCGGCAGCGTCTCTGACCAATTGACGGTGGACGCGATCAACGGCTTTGCCGGCAACCTCAGCCTGTCTCTGTCGGCGCTGCCGCCCGGCTTGAGCGGCAGCTTTTCGCCGCAAACCACCGCGACCGCCAGCACCCTCAACCTGAGCGCCGCGGTGCTGGCACCCACCACCAGCAGCGCGCCGCTGGCGGTGAAGGGAACTTCCGGCGCCACGACGGGCACGGTGCCCGCCCTTTCGGTCGCCGTCAGCGCTGCATACGGCGACTGCGGGCTGGGCACGCTGGTCGACCTGCGCCCTGACTTCAATCTCACCGCGTTCCGCACCGACGGCACCACGTTTACCGATGGCGGCCTGGACGGCAGCGGCTATGCTTTCTCGGCAAACCTGCTGGGGCCCTCTCGCGTGCTGAACGGCATCCGTTTCGTCTTCAACCTGCCCAATATCCCCAATGCCATCTACGGAACCGGGCAAACCATCGCGCTGCCGCAGGGGCGCTACACCTCGTTGCAGCTGGTCGGTACGGGCATCAACGGCAACCAGGCCGGGCAGGTGTTGACCGTCACCTACACCGACGGCACGACCACGCAGTTCACCCAGGGCTTTGGCGACTGGTACGCGCCGGCCATCAACGTCAACGAGGCCGAGGCTGTCGCGATGCGCTACCGCGATACAGCCACCGGCGCGGCCGACAACCGGCAGTTCAACCTGTATGGCTACACACTGGCGCTCGACAACACCAAAACAGTGCGGAGCCTGACCCTGCCGAAAAATCGCGCCGTGATCCTGCTGGCGGCCACGCTCTCTGACCAGGACCTGGGCAGCGAAGTGAACCTGGCCAATCTCTACAACGTCGCGGGCATCTACACCGACGGCTCAACCTTCGACGCAGGGCTCGACGGCGGCGGCGCGGCCTACTCGGCCAACCAGCTGCAGGACACGGCTGCCGGCGGGGAAGAGGTCGTGGTGGGATCGTCGCACTTCCACCTGGCCGGGCCTAACGTGCCGGATGCCGTCTATGCGGCCGGGCAGACCATCGCGCTGCCTGTCGGCTACTACGAAAGCCTGAAGCTGCTGGGCACCGCGGTCCAGGGCGACCAGACCGCGCAGCCCGTTCTGCTGCACTACACCGACGGCAGCACTGACACTGTTACCCAGAGCTTCAGCGACTGGGCCGGCCTCAGCGGCTATGCGAACGAATCGCTGGCGATCCGCACCGCGTATCGCGACTACAACGACGGGTCGCAGGACAAGCAGGCCTTTAACGTGCACCTGTATACCTTGCCGGTGCCTTTCGGCAAACAGCTGAAGAGCATCACGCTGCCGAGCAACCGCAACGTGCTGCTGCTCGGCATCACACTCGCCCCTTACTCCTTGATTGACCTGGAAACTTTTGTCTGCCCTTACTTCAACGGCGGCGCCCCGGCTCCCGCCCAATAACAACCGGACGGC
>CAXSBW010000104.1:0-7696 GCA_964235795.1 uncultured Acidobacteriaceae bacterium
CGCGATCATGGCATCGCCGATCCCGTACTCCTTCAACTTGCGATAAAGCGTGGTTTTGCCGATGCCCAACAGCTTCGCCGCCTGGAGTTTGTCTCCATTCAGATCGCGAATGGCGGTGATGATGGCGGATTTTTCCATTTCGGCCAGTGAGGTCACTTCCGAGCCGCCTTCAGCAATGGCGGCTTCGAGGGTTTCGCGCAGCGGCATGGACATGCGACGTTGCTGCATGCGGAAATCCTGGAGTTGCGTCGGCATATCGCCGAGCTGAACGGTCGCTCCCGAAGCGAAAGAACAGGCGCGCTCGACCGCGTTCTCAAGCTCTCGGACATTGCCGGGCCATTCGTAGTTGTCCAACACCCGCAGTGCCTCGTCGCTCAACACGAACTTCTTGCTGTACTCCTTGCCGATCCGCTCCAGAAAATGAGCCGCCAGCAAGGGCACATCCTGGCGGCGCTCACGAAGAGGGGGCAGGCGCAGGCTCACGACGTTCAGGCGGTAGTAAAGATCCTTGCGGAAGCGGCCCTGTTCCACCATCTGTTTCAGATCACGGTTTGTTGCGGCTAGAACCCGTGCGCGCATCGGTACGCGATGGTTCGCCCCAACGGGCCGGACCTCGCGTTCCTGCAGTGCCCGAAGCAGCTTCGCCTGTAGATCAAGCGGCAACTCGCCGATTTCGTCCAGAAAGACCGTGCCATCGGCAGCCGCGACCAGCAGGCCATCCTTGTTTCGATTGGCGCCGGTGAATGCCCCCTTGACGTAGCCGAACAGCTCGCTCTCGACCAGTGTCGGCACCAGCGAGCCACAGTCAACGGGCAAAAAGGGTTTGCTCGCATTCGGTCCATTGCCATGGATGGCACGCGCGATCAGCTCCTTGCCGGTGCCGCTTTCTCCGAGGATCATGACTGGATGGTTGCTATGGGCGACCTTGGAAAGGATGCGATAGATCCGATCCATCTCCGGGCTTTGCCCAATGATGGAGCCGAGTGGACCCTGCACCCGCATGCGTTCGCGAAGCCGGCGGCTGTCGGAGTCGATCTGCCGTCGCTCCGCCGTTCTGTCGAGCACCGCCGCCAGTTCATCCATGGCGAACGGCTTGGTCAGGTAATCGGTCGCGCCGGTCCGCATGACTTCAACGGCAGAGGTCACGGTCGCATACGCCGTCATCACAATCACCGAAGTTTCCGGCTGGACTGTTTTTACTTCGTCGAGCAGGTCAATTCCCTTGCCGGAATGCGACTTCAGGTCCAGCAGCAGCACATCGGTGCTGTTGCCGCGCAGGTAAGCGCGTGCTGCTTCCACCGTGTCCACGGTATGCGGATGGTAGCCCCGTGCGTTTGCGATCTCGCAAACAGCGGAGCGAACCGCTGCATCTTCATCAAGGATCAGGACGTGCAACTTTGCCGGCGATTGAGAGACCATAGTTGTTGTGTTGCTTCCAGGTGCTGGCTCATTATCGGCAGACTGGGCGGCTCTCTCCAGTTACGGAAGTGGCATTTTTGTCCTTCAGGGCTGAACGGCGGGGATTCGCAATTCAAAGGTGGTGCCTCGGCGACGTGTGCTGGCGACGCGGACGCTTCCGCCGACAGACTCGATCAGCTCTCGTACGACGGTGAGGCCAAGGCCGGGTGCGCAGCTTCGACCTTGTTTTGACGAAAAGCCGGGCTCGAAGATCTGCCCCAGGGCATAGCTCGGGATACCGGGTCCATTGTCGGAGATATGGATGAGTACAGCAGGATGGTTTTGGCTTAAAGCCCGTCTCGCGGTGATGCGAACCGTGCCGCCCGAAGCTCCCAGGGCTTCGCCGGCGTTCTTCACAAGGTTGACCAGGATGCGCTTGAGGGCTTCTGCGCCCAGAGCAAGGGGTGGAAGGTGATTCTCGGAGGAGATATAGACGGTCGTGGATGGGCCGGCTGCTGTTTGAAGCAGGGCTTTGCACGACTGGAGAGCTTCGCCCGTGCCTGCGTGGGTGGATTCTGAAACGGAGTTCCCGGCCTGCCCTGGAGTGCAGTCTGCTTGTGAAGTGAATGCCTCGACCAATTGGGTCAGGGTCTCTGTCACGCTTTGCAAATCGTCAGCATAGCGCCTTGCGGACGGCGCGAGGACGCCGGGCTCGCTCAGCAGACCGGCGAGCATGTGAAGGGAGCAGAGGGCGTTACGCACGTCGTGTGTCTGCCTGTCCGCAGGCGACAGGGCGGCCCTGGCTTCAAGGCGGATGGGGCTGACCCGGCATGTTCCGTGAGGACGTTCGGGACCAGGCGCGGCATCAGGTGAAACAGGGCGGAACTGGAGAAGGTTTGAGTTTTCAATGGCCGTGCTGTGTTGATTCTGCATGGTAGGGTCCACTTTCGTTCGCGCCGAGTTCGGCTTCTGCAGGTACCTGTTTGCAAGTGAAAGGCCAAGAGCGGCACTGCGACGGAACTCATTCATTTGATAGTACTTGTCTGAATTTGAGTACAAGAAATGGCATCCCTGGGAGGCAGGTGTCAGACCCGGAATGGGACAAACCGAGTTGTGTCGAAGCTCAAGTCTTTGATGAACAAGCACTTAGCTCTAGGCGTTCCGAATTGGAACGTGGCGCTGAGTGCCGATTCGGAACACAAGCCTCTACAATAAGGCGTGAAGAATGATGGCAAGGAAGTGATTTACAGGCAGGGCGATCGATCCGCGGCGGCACTGCGCTCTTTTTCGCTCACTCCCGACTATGTTCGAACCGCTGAAGGGTCGGTCCTGGTGGCCATGGGTGAGACCCGCGTGCTCTGCAACGCTTCTATAGAGAATGGTGTGCCGGGCTGGATGCGGGGACGCGGACGCGGATGGGTGACGGCGGAATACGGTATGTTGCCGCGAGCGACGCTGACGCGAAGCGCGCGGGAGTCGGAGCGCGGCAAGGTCGGTGGGCGGACCCATGAAATTCAGCGGCTGATCGGACGATCCTTGCGAGCCGGCGTTGATCTGGAGATGCTGGGCGAAAGAACCGTGATTCTGGACTGCGATGTGCTCCAGGCCGATGGGGGAACGCGGACGGCGGCCATCACAGGCGCTTGCGCGGCATTGGGGCTGGCGTTGGGACGCATGGTGAACGCTGGCGTGCTCAAGGGGAACCCGCTGCGGCAAAGGGTTGCTGCCGTAAGTGTTGGCATTGTGGAGGGCGCGACACTGCTGGACCTGGCCTATGAAGAGGACGCGGGAGCCGAAGTGGATGCCAATGTGGTGATGAACGCGGCCGGTGGGTTGATCGAGGTGCAGGCTACGGCGGAGAAAAAAGCTTTTCCGCGATCCCGGCTGGTCGAGATGCTGGACCTGGCAGAGAGCGGATTGACGCACCTGTTTGAGGCGCAGCGTGCCATGCTGGCGAGCTGCGGCATTGAGGAGGAGCAGCCGGTGAGTGCTACGAAAAACTCGTAAAAAGACCTGAACAGAACCAGGTGAATGGCCGATAGAAGACTTGATCTTCATGGCCGGGGTAAAAACTGCGGGCAGGATGCGGCATCCAAGCCTTGAATGCAGGTTGCCGGAGAACTGAGCAAGAGCAGGACGGGAGCGAAGAGATGAAGATCGAGTTGACGCCGGGCAAGCTGGCGGGGCTGAAGGCAGTTTCAAACCAGCGGGGCGTGATTGCGGCGGCCGCCATGGACCAGCGCGGGTCTCTCCAGAAATCCCTGGCCAAAGCCAAGGGAGTTGAGGATGTGCCGGAATCGATGCTGGAAGACTTCAAAAGCATGGTCACGGATGTTTTGTGCCGGCATGCTTCGGCGATTCTGCTGGACCCTGAGTTCGGGCTGCCTGCGAGCAGGAAGCGGCATGATGCAGGGTTGTTGCTGGCCTATGAGAAGACCGGCTATGACGCGGCGGAAGAAGGCCGGTTGCCGGACCTGCTGGACCACTGGTCGGTGCGTCGTTTGAAGGAGGCCGGTGCGGATTGCATCAAGATCCTGCTCTACTACACCCCCTATGAAAAGAGCGCCATCAACGATCAGAAACACGCGTTTATTGAGCGCATCGGCGACGAGTGCGTGGCGCACGATATTCCGTTTTTCCTGGAGTTTGTGGGCTATGACGTGCATGGCGAGGATGAAAAAGGCCTGGCCTATGCGAAGCGGAAGCCGGAGATCGTATCCGGGTCCATGGCCGAGTTCGGCAAGGCGAAGTACAACGTCGATGTGTTGAAGGTGGAGGTGCCGGTGCAGATGAAGTTCGTCGCCGGGACTCGCGCTTTCGGGGGCGAGCAGGCCTACACGCGCGAGGAGGCGCTCGAGCATTTTCGGTCGGCGGCGTCGGCGACGCACAAGCCCTTTATCTATCTTTCGGCTGGTGTGACAAATGCTATCTTCATCGAAACGCTCGAGTTGGCGGCGGAGAGCGGGACCAGTTTCAATGGGGTCCTGTGCGGTCGCGCGACCTGGGCGGACGGGGTCTCGGTGTTTGCCAAAGATGGAGAAAAAGCCTTTGCGGAGTGGTTGAACACGCAGGGTGTCGAGAACATCTCGAACGTGAACAAAGCGTTGGAGGCAGCAAGTTCCTGGTACGACAAGGTCCAGGTTTGATCGGTCTTTGAAAGGCGCCTCGGGTCAAGCGTGTTGCTTCTCAGGCCGATGGCTCGTCACCTCCTGATTACAGCGCTACTTTTTCGGGAAATTGCTCAATCCTGATCGATGAGAGGGCCGCCCCTGGCGGCCCTCTTGTTGTCCTGTAAAGCCGCCCAAACATTTGAAATGCAGGCTTGCCTTGGCACCTTCCAATGTGTTCGGGGCGGCTGGATCCTTCAGACCGGCAGGGCCGAAGCTGTTTCGTCCATGGTTGTGCTTGCGGAGGAATTATCCGGAAGACGCCGTAGAACAGGGTGGTCAGGGGGTCTGGTCGCTTCTCTTTATCGTGTGGAGCTTGTTCTGGAGAAAGGCCTGACAGTCGGCGGCTGAAAGAGGGCGAGCGATGAAGTAGCCCTGAATTTCGTCGCAATCGCAGCCAGCGAGGAAGTCCAGAACGGGGGCGGTTTCGACACCCTCGGCGACGACCCGGTAGCCCAGGTCGTGAGCCATGGAGATCATGGATCGGACCAGCGTCTGCTCCTTGAGGTTGCCGGAAAGAGTGCGCATGAAAGACTGGTCGATTTTAATGACGGTGGCCGGAAGTCGGTGAAGGTAGGAGAAGGAGCTATAGCCTGTACCGAAATCGTCGATAGCCAGCGTAAGGCCCATGGAGCGAATCTCCGTGAGCTGGGTCAGCACGCGGGCGTGGTGGCGAATCAAGGCGCTTTCGGTGAATTCCAGCTCGATTTCAGAGGGGTGAACATTGTGGCGAATCAGCGCACCTGCCAGCAGGTAAGCAAAATCGGGTTCTTCGAGGTTGCGCGCAGAGATATTGACGGATAGGGAGACGACGAGTCCACTATCGCGCCAGGCACGGCTTTGTCGCAGGGCTTCGTTCAGCACCCATTGCGTCATGGAGCGGGTGAGCGAGGTTTGCTCGACGAGCGGAATGAACTCCCCGGGAGAAACGCTGCCGAGGGTGGGATGAGACCAGCGCAAAAGGGCCTCGGCGCTCAGGCAGCACCCGGAGCGCAGGTCAAGACGAGGTTGGTAAACGAGATGAAATTGATCTCCCAGCGGAAGCGCTTCACGGAGGCTGCCGAGAAGATGGAAGCGGCGGCTGTCGGCCTTGTCGTGGTCCGGGCTGTAGCCGGCCCAGGGTAGTTCGGCAGCACGGGCCCGGGTGACGGCACTGACAGCGGTACGCAGAATATCCTGCGGCGTGATCTCCCCGAGCCGGAAGTCGGAAACGCCGTAAACGGGTTCGAGGTTGATGGGAACCCCGTTCGAAGGGATCAGCATGGCCAGGTGGGGTGTGAGCGTTTCGACCAGGGATTGCCACCCTTCTCCGTCCTCGAGAAGCAGGGCAAAGGAGGCGACGCCTACATGGTAGAAGCCGCTATTTCTATGGTGGAGGGCAGCCTGCATGACGCGTGCCGCGGTGCGGTTGACCTCGTCGAGGTAGGAGGCTCCGAGTACGCTGACCGCGTTGCTGATGTTGCTGAGATCGACGAGTTCAATGAGCAGGAGACTACGGGCGCTTCCCGGATGCTCGCGCGTTGCGTCTTCGATGTCGTCGTACATCTGGTGGCGGTTGGGAAGACCGCTGGACGGCTCGATGCGGCCCCCCTCATGTTGCAGCTCAATCTGCGCCATGACCATGGCGGCGAAGTCCTCGAGTGACCGAAGCTGGCCGTCGGTGAGGGTGCGCGGTTTGTTGTCAAGGACGCACATGGCGCCGAGGGTATGACCGGTGCGGGTGGTCAGGGGGGCACCGGCGTAGAAGCGAATGCCTGTTTGTGCCAGAGGGCAGTCGGAAAACTGCTCGTTTTGGAGCATATCCGGGATATGAAGAATCTGTCCGCTCCGGGTGACCTCGGCGCACGGAGCACCGACGCGGGGAATCTCGCGACCGGCGGTGCCGACGTGGGATTTGAACCATTGCCGGGTGCGGTCCGTGAAGGAAACAGCTGCGACGGGCGCGCCGAAGAGCTGGCTGGCCATGCGGGTGATGCGATCAAACCCCTCGCTTTCAGGGGTATCGAGCAAATCGAGCTCTTCAAGAGCGTGAATCCGGAGCTGTTCGGTTTGCTCGCAGCCGTCAATTGCTTCAGAAAACAGGGTCGTTGTAGTCACTTCCGGGTCGTCCTCGCGCTTGATGATCTGGTTTTATGGCCGCTCCCTTTATCGGCAGAAGGGGAGTTTTTGTTCAATCTGAAAGCGTGTTTTGAGGTGTAAATCGGTGTGCAAATGGGTCTGTTGTGCACAATGCAAATGTATAGAAATGGTCGGTGATGCATAAATATGCACCCAAACGGTAACTTCGGTACCGTTTGCATGTTTTTTCCCAAAGTATGCAGGTCTTGACAGCCAAGACCTCTCACGCCAAATTTACACGGTTTCTTTCCCGTTTTGGGAATTTCCGGTTCGTGTGGAGCTTTCATGGCGTTTCATTTCAGGCGTTTGTGCGCCGGGCACGTTGCACGGCAAGGAAGCGGCGTTCAGCGGCAGCCATGAAATGCGATGGGCTTTGCGGTGAGTTGCGCGCCCGGGGTGGCGAGCAAGGGCGTGGTGCCGTCTGCCTGGAAGAAGGCGGACAGGGAGGGTGGGGTGCAGGTGCCGGCGGCCGGCCCCGCGGTCTGGCCCGGGATTTGGGCCGGGATTTGGGCTTCGATGCTGTAGGCGGTGCCGCCTGCTTGTTGGCTGGTGCCGCCGGCGGTGGCGATGACCGGCTGCTGGGTGGGGAGCATGAAGCTGTAGGCTGCGCAGGGCGAGGTTTGCCCGGCGCAGGGGCTGCCCGCGGCGGCAGTGCCGGTCTTGAAGGTGAGGGGCTGCGCGGGGTTGAGCGGCGGGATGGTGAGGTTCCAGATGCCGCGCGAGCCGTCGAGCGCGGCAATGGCCTGCTGGGGCAGGAGTGTGCCGGTTTCGGCGACCGGGTCGGTGGTGACGGTGCCGGCGATGGTGACCGGGATGTTGCTTTGCTGTTGTGTGTCGATGCAGGTGATGGTGCAGCTGCCCATGAGGAGAGTGCCGAGGCTTCCCGGTGCGAGCCGGTCGGTGGCGTAGGGCGGGTAGGCTTTGCCGGCGGAGTCAAGGGCCGAGATGACGAGGACGGCGGGCAAAGGGGCTGCCTGGCTGGAAGGAGCCGGGGCGCAGAGCTGGAAGGTACC
>CAXSBW010000105.1:0-7496 GCA_964235795.1 uncultured Acidobacteriaceae bacterium
AAGGCCAGGTTCTCGAACCGGGTGCATTTGCTCAGGTAGGCCAGGTGGACTGAGCCTGTCGGGCCGTTTCTTTGTTTGGCGATGATGATCTCGGCTTTGCCCTCGGTTTCGGGGTCGGGTTGGCCGTTTTCGTCCTTGTTGTAGTAGCTTTCGCGGTGGATAAAGGCGACGACGTCGGCGTCCTGCTCGATGGAGCCGGACTCGCGGAGGTCGGAGAGCATGGGTTTTTTGTCGCCGCCGCGCTGCTCGCTGGCACGCGAAAGCTGCGAGAGCGCGATGACGGGCAGGTCGAGCTCTTTTGCGAGGGCCTTGAGACCGCGGGAGACGGCGGAAACCTCCTGGGTGCGGTTTTCGTAGCGCTTGCCGCCGGGGCCGGCGGTCGCGGCCCCCCCGGTCATCAGTTGCAGGTAGTCGATCACGATCAGGTCGAGGCGGCCGTGCATCTGGCGCAGGCGGCGGGCCTTCGCCCGCATCTCGGTGAGCGAGATTGCGGGGGTGTCGTCGATAAAAATGTGCGACTCGGTGAGGCGCTCGAGGGCTTCGGTCAGCTTTTCCTGGTCTTCGCGGCTGGTGTAGCCCTTCTGGATCTTTTGCTGGTCGACCAGGGCTTCGGACGCGAGCATGCGCCGAAGCAGCGACTCCTTCGACATTTCAAGTGAAAACACGGCGACCACCGACCCGCCGCGCACCGCCGCATTTTGAGCGATATTGATGGCCCACGCGGTTTTGCCCATGGAGGGGCGCGCCGCGATGATGATGAGCTCGGACTTTTGGAGGCCGGAGGTCATGCGGTCGAAGTCGGTGAAGTGGGTTTCAAGGCCCGTGACCTCGCGGTGGCCTTCGGCGAAGAGCTGGTCGATGGTGCCGAAGGAGTTGCGGACGATCTCGGGGATGGACGCAAAGCCGCGTTGGATGCCGTGCTCGGTCACCTCCAGCAGCTTCGATTCGGCGTCGTTCAGGACCTCGAGCGCATCGGTGCCCTGGTCGGCGGCGAGCGTGATGGCCTCGGAGCAGACGGTGATGAGCGACCGCAGGAGGGATTTGTCCTTGACGATGCGGACGTATTCCTCGATCGAAACGCGGCGGGGCAGGTTTTCGGTCAGGGAGGCCAGGTAGGCGACGCCGCCGACGGCTTCGATCTCTTTGTATTTTGAGAGCACATCGCGCAGGGTGATGATGTCGACGGCGCGGCCGCCATCGATGAGCTCGGCCATGCGCATGAAGATACGGCGGTGGGGGTCGAGCGCGAAGTCGGCGGTGGAGATGCGCTCGGCGGCCTCGTTGTAGAGGTGGTTGTCGAGCAGGATGGCGCCGAGGATCGACCGCTCGGCATCGATGGCGGCAGGGAGTCCGCGCTCAAACTGGAGATTGGGAACCGTCGCCATAGGTAAGCCTAGGGTACGCCCGGTGATTTCCACCGGGCTTACCCTGGGCTTAGGGTAATGCGGAAAACCGCCTGCGCGGCTTGCGGCCACTTCGTGGCGCACAGCGCTAATGTGGCGGGTACTCGTTGATGGCCCCTCCCGATGGTCGGGATCAAGTTCTGGCCCGCTCCCACGAGCACACGCCCCAAAGGGGCCGCCTCCCGCGCAGGGGGGCTGCCACGGTCTGTTCGGCGTTTACACGCCGAACAGACCGTAATCCGGGCGGTCGCCCAGGTTTTTGTGGCGAAAGGCGCGATAGATGGCACGGTCCTTGAGGAAGAAGACGCCGGGCAGCTGGGTGGGGTCTTCCTTGCGGGGCGAGCCCGCGCCATAGCGCCACAAGGCTCGTTTGGCGAGTTTCCAGTAAGCCTCCGCGCCGAAATAGTGGGGCAGCGCGGTGGTCTTGAGCAGGTGAAAGACGGGTGCGGTGTACAGCAGCATGCCTGGGTCCGAGACGCGCTCCACGCCGGAAAGCCCGAAGCGCTCGAAAAAGGGACGGGCCCGCTCGGGCGAGGCCATGTGGATAAATACCGGGCGGACGTTGCGGTGTTGAAGCGCGGGCAGGGCCTTGCTCACGTCGTGGAGAGTTTCGCGGCAAAAAGCGCAGCCGAAGTGCCGCAGGAACACCGCGAGGATGGGCTGCTGATCCAGCAGAGCAAGCAGGCTTTTGCCGCTTTCCGTTTCCGTGCGGGAGAAGAGCTCGACGAGGTCTGCATCGGGCGGCAGGACGCCGGGTTGATTTCGGGCGGGCGGCGCTGATCCTGACATGGGGTTCACGGGGCGAGTCTCCATCCTGTTCAGACCCCATAGTAGGGGAGAGGGTTGGTCGCGTGCGGGACGACTGGGTAAGATGGAGGCAACATGGTGCGAATCCCACCTTTTTTCCTGCTGCCACTTCTGTGTGCCTCGTTGTCCGGTGAGCTTCGCGCGCAACAGACGGCAGCGCCGCAGCAGCCCCCGGCGGTGCGGCAGTTTCAGGCGCTTGAGGACAACTGGAGCATCGCGCTTGCGAACAAAGACCAGTTCGGGCTCGAGAACCTGCTGTCGCCCACTTACATCAACATCTCCGCCGGCGCGCAGGTGACGACCCGCAACCAGTTTATCGCCGACACCCTGGCCTCCCTGCCGCAGCCGCTGGTGTCGGTCGAGCAGAAGGTCGTCAACGTGCGCGTGGTCAGCGATATCTCGGTGGTGGAAGGTACTTACAAGCTGCGGCTAAAGGAAGGGGAGCGCGTTCGGGACGAGCGCGGGATTTTTACCCATGTGTGGGAGCGGCGGCGCGATAACTGGAGCTGTATCAGCGCGCAGCGGACGGCGGTGGTGGACCAGGTGGAGAGCAGCGGCAAGGAGCGGGGCGTCGGCTCGATGGCGGCGAAACCGTCGAATGCCTCCGAGCCCTTTCACATTCCGCTGCTTTACAAAGGAGCGCCGGCGAAGCCGACGCCGCCGGCGCCCGGCACCCCTCCGCAGTAGAGTGCGTCCCACGGCGGCACAGATCGATCTGGCGGCATTGCAGCACAACTATCGGTTGCTGGCCGAGCGCGTTCAGGAGCAGGCGTCGGAGCATGCTTTGGGGCAGGCGGGGCTGATCGCGGTGGTCAAGGCGAATGCCTATGGACACGGGCTGGCGCTGTGCGGGCGGGCGCTGACAGGGGCCGGCGCGGCCTGGCTTGGGGTGACCTCGGTTGAGGAAGCCGGGGCTTTGCGGGCCGCGCTGGAGCCCCCGGCGCAGCCGCGGGTGCTGGTCATGTCCGGGTACTTTCCGGGCGAGGAAGAGGCGGTGCTGCGGCTCCGGGCGACGCCGCAGGTATGGGATGCCGCCCATTTCGAGCGACTGGACGGGGCGGCTCGCCGGGCCGGCTTTGGCCCGCGATCGGTGGCGGTGCACCTGGAGATCGACACGGGGATGAGCCGGCAGGGGGTGCAGCCCGGGGCTGCCCTGGAGCGGTTGCTGGGGGGGCTTCGCGCGGCGTCGCCGGTCTGGATCGAGGGGGTGATGACCCATTTTTCCTCTCCGGAAGAGCTTGGGAATCCGGCAACGACGGCCCAGCTGGAGCGGTTTGAGGGTGCTTTGCAGCAGGTGCTGGCGGCCGGGTTGCGCCCCCGATGGGTCCATGCCGGCAACTCCGCGAATGCATGGTCGGGCTCGGCCCTGCGGGCGATTGCCAGGCTGGCCCGGGAGGCCGGGGCTGAGGCGCTGGTGCGGCCGGGCCTGGGGCTGTACGGGCTGGAAACCCGCTTTACCCCGGCACTTGCGGGCGGCGGTGAGCTGCAGCCGGTGCTGCGATGGGTGAGCCGGGTGACGTCTTTGCGCGAGGTGCGGGCGGGCACGCCGGTGGGGTATAACGAGACTTTTCGAGCGCCGGAGGCCGGTGCCCGGCTGGCGTTGCTGCCGGTGGGCTATGCGGACGGGTTGCGGCGAGAGCTGTCGAATCGCGGGTTTGTGCTGCTGGGCGGCCGGAGGGTGCCGGTGGTGGGACGGGTCTCGATGGACCAGACGGTGGTCGATGTTTCCGGCTTGCAAGGGGTGTCGGTCGGCGACGAAGTCGTGCTGATCGGCGCGCAGGGCGGGGAATCGGTCCGGGTCGCGGAGATGGCGGATTGGTGCGGTACGATCCCTTATGAAATCGTATGCGGCCTTGGTGCGAGAGTGCCGCGAGTCGGCTTGTAGACCCTGGCGTGCGGCAAACTGTTGCTGCCGGTAGATAGGATGGCGAGCATGTCGGCACGGTTTATTTCCTCGCTTCTGCTCAGTTTTGCCGCGTCAGCCATGCTGGGTCAGGCCCCGGCGCTGACCCAGGATCCAGGTCAGCGCCCTGTTGCGCAAACAACACCAGCCATGGTGACGCCGACGACGCTGGTCTCGCCCGGCGCGAGGCCCGGCATGGTGCTGAACGGCCCCTGGCACTTCATCATCGACCCGTACCGGAATGGCTGGGATCCGTTTCAGAAGCTCGTACCTGTCCCCAAACCCGACGGCTATATCGCCGACGCGAGCACTTTGCCCGGCCCTGTCGTCGAGTACGACTGGCCCAGGGAGCCGGAGCTGCAGGTGCCGGGAGACTGGAACTCGCAGCGGCCGGAGCTGCTGTACTACGAGGGCACGCTGTGGTATCAGCGCAGCTTTGAGTACCACCCCAAACCGGGCATGCGGGCCTGGCTGCACTTCGGCGCGGTCAACTACAAGGCAAATATCGCGGTCAACGGGCAGAACCTGTGTGAGCACGAAGGCGGGTTCACGTCGTTCGACTGCGACGCTACAAGTTTTTTGAGAAATGGACTGAACAATCTCGTCGTAGTGGCCGATAACGTACGCAAGCCCGATCGGGTGCCGGCCGTCAAAACCGATTGGTGGAACTACGGAGGGATCACCGGCGAGGTCCGGATTGTCGAAACGCCGAAGGCGTTTATCGACGAGGACAGTCTTGCGCTGGAACGAGGGTCAAAGGAACGCATCACGGGTTACGCGCATGTGGAAGGGGCAGCTGCGGGTGAAAGCGTCAGCCTGAGCATTCCTGAGCTGGGGGTCGACGCGGAAAGCAGGGTGGATGGAGGCGGACGCGCGAGCTTTGCTGTTGCTCCAAAAGGCCTGGAGCGCTGGTCGCCCGAGCACCCGAAGCTGTACCGGGTGGAGTGGCGCGTGGGCGACGATCGCCTGGAGGATGAGGTTGGCTTTAGAACGGTGGAGGTGCGCGGGTCGGAGATCCTGCTGAACGGCAAGCCTGTGTATCTGAAAGGCTTGAGCCTGCACGCGGAAGCGCCGCGAAGCTGGCCGGATTTTCCGGCTAGCAAGACGGGACGCGCCTGGTCGGAGGCCGACGCGAAGCTGCTGCTGGGGCAGATCAAGGCGCTGGGCTGCAACTTTGTCCGGATGGCGCACTACCCCTACCCGGAGGCTTTTTTGCGGGAGGCGGACCGGGAAGGGCTGCTGGTGTGGTCGGAGATCCCGGTGTACTGGGTGATCGACTGGAACAACCCGACGACGCTTGCAAGCGCCGAAGGGCAACTGCGCGAGATGATTCGGCGCGACCGGAACCGGGCGGCGATCGGCATGTGGTCCATGTCGAATGAAACGCCGGTCAGCCCGGAGCGGACGGCGTTTATCGGTAGGCTGGCCGAGGAGGCAAGGCAGCAGGACGGGTCGCGGCTGATTACCTCGGCCCTGTTGACGCCGATGCACCGCGACCCGGAGGGGCACCTGGTCGCGGTGTTGGACGATCCGCTGGGGCAGTCCCTGGATGTGTTGGGGCAGAACGAGTACATCGGCTGGTACGTGGCCACGTCGGATGACGCGCCGGAAACGCGATGGCTCGATCCCTCAGGCAAGCCGGTCCTGATCAGTGAGTTCGGTGGGGACGCGCGAGCCGGACGGCACGGCCCGGAGACGGAGCGCTGGACGGAAGAGTACCAGGCGCACCTGTTTGCCCGGCAGTTCGCCATGGCGGCGAAGAGCCCGTTTGTGCGCGGTACCTCGCCGTGGGTGCTGATGGACTTTCGGTCGCCGACCCGGCAGCTGCCGGGGATCCAGGACGGCTACAACCGCAAGGGGCTGTTCAGCCCGGAGGGTGAGAGGAAGCAGGCGTATGACGTGGTGAAGCGGCAGTATGCGTTGCCGGCAGCCGGACCCTTGCCGGGGCCTGCATCCGGAGGCAAATAGAACCTTTCTCCCATAACCGCGCGCCATCAAGCTTTGCAAAGTGCGGCCTTCCAGCGGAGAAGCCGCGTGCATTCTTCCTATTCGGTTGCCACCTGGGGAGAAAGGCCTGGCCGGCCCTTGTATGCTGAAGGCTGTTATGGGGAACGATCTTTCAAGCTTTATCCGGGGACTGCCGAAAGCGGAGTTGCACCTGCACCTGGAAGGGACCGTCACCGCGGAAACACTGATGGAGTTGAGCGCCGGGCACGGCGAACCGCTTGCTTCGGAAGCGGCTCGCGGCCTGTATGCGTACAGCGACTTTTCCGGTTTCCTGATGGCGTTCAAAGCTATCACGGAGCAGCTGCGGACCGCGGACGACTACGAGCTGGTTACGCTGAGGATGCTGGAAAAACTGGCGCGGCAGGGCGTGGTGCATGCGGAGGTTTATGTCTCGGTCGGCGTCGTGTATTACTGGCGGCGCACCGAGTTTGAGCCGTTGTTTGCCGGGATGGAGCGCGCCCGGATGGAAGCGGAACGTCGGTGGGGCATCACCTGCTACTGGATCTTCGATGCGGTGCGGCACTTCGGCCCGGAAGAAGCGGCCAAGGTCTTTGCGAAGGCCGCCGAGATGCGTCGCGAGTTTCAGAGCATCGTCGGGATCGGCATCGGTGGCGATGAGCGGCGGACGGGCTCGGAGCCGTTTCGCGAGCTGTACGCCGAGGCTCGCGCGAACGGGCTGCGCCTGACCGCGCATGCGGGCGAGACGGTCGGGGCCGATGGGGTGTGGGGCGCGATCAATATCGGCGCGGAACGCATCGGGCACGCCCTGTCGGCGATCGACGACCCGGAGCTGATGACGGTGCTGGTCGAACGACAGATCCCGCTCGAGGTCTGCATCACGTCCAACCTGCGGACTGCGTGCTGCCCGTCGCTCGGGGAGCACCCGGTGCGGTCGCTGTTCGACGCCGGAGCCATGGTGACGCTTAACTCGGACGACCCGGCGTTGTTCGGCAGCGACCTGGAAGGGGAGTACCGGCTGGCCGCGCGGGGGTTCGACTTCAGCCGCGAGCAGCTTCGGGAGCTGGCCGCCAACTCCATCGAAGCGAGCTTTTTGCCCGCGGAAGAAAAGGTGCGCTGGCTGCGGGAGATGGAAGCGCGCGCTTCAAGCCTTGCTTGACCGTCAGCAATCGCGTAGGAAGCAGATGCGTACGTTCATCCATAGCGCGTGAATCAACGCGGGAGACCCGGAACCCATCTCTGCCGGCCTGCTCTAGAGGGTGTTATGAAGTTGCGAATTTGATGAGCCTGCCGGTCATGAGGATGGCGAAGGCGATGAAGTGTATTGCTTTAAGGGTTTGCGGGAGTCGTTCGTAGCCTCGGGCTAAGCGTCTGAAGCGCGCGGCCCAGGCAAAAGACCGTTCTACGACCCATCGTCT
>CAXSBW010000106.1:0-2948 GCA_964235795.1 uncultured Acidobacteriaceae bacterium
GCGTTTCCCGCAAGTTACCGCGCCCGGATCAGACGCCACGGCTTTCACCCCTGCCCTGCCATTCGGCTTGCTCTACGATAGAGAGGAAGAGTGGATAGGAATGATCCGAGAGATTGTGAAGTATCCGGACCCGGTGTTGCAGCGGACAGCCGAGCCGGTGACCGTGTTCGACAAGGAACTGCAGACGCTGGTGGACGACATGTTTGAGTCGATGTACGCGGCCAAGGGCATCGGCCTGGCGGCGCCGCAGATCGGCGTTTCAAAGCAGATCACGGTGATCGACCTGAGTTTTCAGGAGCGGCCCGAGGACCGGATTGTGCTGATCAACCCGGAGATCGTCTTCCGGGAGGGCCGGCAGTACGAGGATGAAGGCTGCCTGTCGTTGCCGGAGATTCGCGAAAAGGTTTCGCGGTCGGCTCGTGTGCGCGTGCGTGCCCAGGACGAAACCGGCGCGTGGAGCGAGCGAGACGGCGAGGAGCTGCTGGCACGGGCGTTTCAGCATGAGATCGACCACCTGCACGGGATCCTGTTTTTTGCACGCGTTTCCGCGCTCAAGCGCGACTTCATCCTCCGCAAGATCCGCAAGCTGCAAAAGGCGGGCGAGTGGTAGAGCCTGTGCTCGGTTTGCCGGTCAAGGGCGCCCGCACGGCCCTGCGGCTGGTGTTTTGCGGCACTCCGCCGTTTGCCGTTCCGTCTCTCCATGCTTTGCTGCATGCGGGCCACGAGGTGCTGCTGGTGCTGACGCAGCCTGACCGGCCCAGCGGCCGAGGCATGAAGATGACCGCTTCGGCGGTCAAGGCAGCAGTGCTCGATGCAGGCCTCCCGATCGACCAGCCGGAAAAGATTCGCGGCAACGAGGCCCTGCGCGCGCGTCTGGAAGCCCTGGAGCCGGACGCGATCGTTGTGGTCGCTTACGGCCGCATCGTGCCGCCCTGGATGCTGGCGCTTCCGCGCCTGGGCTGCATCAATCTTCACGGATCGCTGCTGCCGAAGTATCGCGGCGCCGCCCCTATCCAGTGGGCAGTCGCGAACGGCGACCCGGGCACCGGGGTCACGACCATGCTGCTTGAGGAAGGGCTCGACACCGGCCCCATGCTGCAGCGGGCGGAGCTGCCCGTGAGCCCGGAAGCAACGGCCGAAGAGCTTTTCGTGCAGCTTGCCGAACTGGGCGCGCCGCTGCTCGTTTCGACCCTCGACGGCCTGGCCGCCGGCACGCTCGAGCCTGTGCAGCAGGATGACGCACTCGCGACGCATGCGCCCTTGCTGACCCGTGACGACGGACGGATCGACTCATCGCGGCCCGCGCGGGTCATCTTCGATCGCTGGCGAGGGTTCCAGCCCTGGCCCGGTGCCTGGGCCCTTCTGGACGGCAGGAAGTTTACCGTCACGCGCATGCGGCCTGTCCCGGACGAACAGGATGGACCCGGCGTCCTGGCTGTTCGGAATGGCCGCTTGCTGCTCGGCTGCGGCGATGGGCGATGCGTCGAGCTCCTCGAGGTGCAGCTGGAAGGCAAACGCGCGGCCGGCGCGGCGGACTTCCTGCGCGGTCATCCTTCCATGGGAGGCATTCGTCTTGGCTGAGCCTGTTGCGGCTGCAAAATCCAGTGTGGCCCCGGCGCGAGTGGCCGCGGCGCACGTTCTGCAGCTGGTCGAGCGGGGCACCGCGCACTCCGACGACCAGCTGCGCACCCCGCGTGTCGAGGCCCTGTCACGGCAGGACCGCGATCTGACGACCGAGCTGGTGCGCGGCACCCTGCGCTGGCAGATGGTGCTCGATCGCGAGATCGCCGCGCGCCTGCGCTACCCGGAGTCCGACATGCATCTCGGCGTCATGGTCGCCATGCGAATGGGAGCGTACCAGCTGCTGTTTCTGGACCGGATCCCCTCGCACGCGGCCGTCAACGACTCCGTAGAACTTGCGAAGGAGGCTGACGGCCAGGCCATGGCGAGCCTGACGAACGCGGTGCTGCGGAGGCTTCTGCGGGAGCGCGAAACCCTGCGCGGCATTCGGACGGAAGCGGAAGCCGCCTACCCGCGCTGGATGCTGGAGCGCTGGCGCAAGCGCTTCGGCGGCGACGGGGCCAAGGCGATCTGCGCGTTCGGGCAGCAGCCTTCGCCGGTCACGGTACGGATGTCCGCGAGCTTTGAAGGCAGCGACGATGCGGAACCCGGCGCTTTTCTGACCCGTGCCCGCCGGATCGGCAAAGGCGGCGATCCCGCTGGAGGGCGGATGCAGGACGAGGCCTCGCAGCTGGTCGGCGAGCTCGCGGCGCACGAAGCCGGACCGGCGATCCTGGACGCCTGCGCCGCCCCCGGCGGCAAAACCGCGATCCTGGCCGAGCGCAACCCGGCCTCCGCTTTGACCGCCATGGACGTGAGCGCGGCCCGTTTGCGCATCACCGAGCGCCGCCTGCCCTGGAACACCCTGCCCCCGGAAGGCCGCGCCGAGCCGGTGCGCTGGGTGCCGGGCGACGCGACCATGCTGCTGCCCGGGCCTGTGTACAGTACCGTGCTGTGCGACATGCCGTGCTCCGGCACCGGCACCCTGGGGCGCAACCCCGAGATTCGCCACCGCCTGACGGAAGCCGGGCTGGCCCGCCAGGCGGAACGCCAGCGAGCCATTCTTGCGTCCGCGCTCAGGACGCTTCAACCCGGCGGACGGCTTCTTTACTCCACCTGTTCGCTGGAGCCCGAGGAAAACGAGGCCGTCGTGGAAGCGGTGCTCGCCGGGCAGCCCGGCGTTGAGCTGCAGCCCATCGGGCCGGAGCTCGACGCGCTGCTGGCCGCCGGCGTGTTGAGCCCGGAGGGTCACGGAACGCTGCTCGCGACGGCCCTGGCCGGGCCGTATCTGCGGACCGTGCCGGGCGTCCACCCCTGCGACGGCTTCTTTGCGGCCCTGCTGACGCGAACCTGAACCCAGTCCGGACTACACCCAGTCCGGACTACAC
>CAXSBW010000106.1:3048-7294 GCA_964235795.1 uncultured Acidobacteriaceae bacterium
ACCCAGTCCGGACTACACCCAGTCCGGACTACACTAGGAGATGGCGTTGCCTTGCATCTCAACAGCCACCCACCCATGGCAGCCACGCACACATCCATCCCGGTCTTTTCTCCCCCTCCGCCCCTTCCCGAGCCGGCAGCCGGCTTGACGGACAAGTTCGGACGGAGCATCACGGACCTGCGCATGTCCGTGACCGACCGGTGCAATTATCGTTGCGTTTACTGCCGCGCCGGCGAGTCGGCTGCGCCTCCCAGCGAGCTGCCGCTGGAGGATTACCTGCGCATGGCACGGGTTTTCGCTTCGCTCGGCATCCAAAAAGTAAGGTTGACCGGGGGCGAACCTCTTTTGCGGCGCGGCCTGGTCGACCTCGTCCGTGAGCTCGCCCTGTTGCGGACGCCCGCCGGCAAGCCGCTCGACCTGGCCCTGACGACCAATGGCCACTTGCTGGCCGCGCTTGCCCGTCCGCTCCGCGATGCCGGCCTCAGCCGCGTCACTGTGAGCATGGATGCGGTCGAGCCCGAAATCTTCGCTCGCATCACCCGTGTGCCGGGCTCGTTCGACCACGTGCTGCGCGGCGTGCGAGCCGCGCAGCAAGCGGATCTCGGTCCCGTCAAGGTCAACTGCGTCGTGCTGCGCGGCTGGAACGAGGACCAGATCGTGCCGTTCGCCGAGTTTGCCCGGGCTGAAGGCGTGATCGTTCGTTTTATTGAGTTCATGCCGCTTGAAGAAGACCGCATCTGGGCGCCCGATACCGTGGTGGGTCTGCCGGAGGTGCTCGACCGTCTCCGGTGCTTCCGTCCGATCGTGGCGCTCCCGGCGAATCACTTGAGCGAAACAGCGCGCCGCTACACCTTCGACGACGGCATTGGAGAGATCGGCGTGATCGCGCCCGTTTCGCAGGCGTTTTGCGGGGCCTGCAGCCGCGTGCGCGTCACCTCCGACGGCAAGATCCGCACCTGCCTGTTTTCGCACTTCGACCACGACCTGCACCGCGTGCTGCGCGATGGGGGTACGGACAACGACCTCGCGGCGTTCATCCGTGTCGTGATCGGCAAAAAAGAAGCTCGCCACCATATCGGCGAGCAGGGCTTTCTTCAGCCCGGGCGCACCATGGTTCACATCGGCGGTTAACGCGCTCTGCCTGGAATGGGCGAGCCGTTCCGTTTTGGAATGGAGCCTGTTTTCCCTCACGATTGCGTCCGCGCCGCCGCACGGGCCTTGTAACCTGTATTTATGCAGGTGCTTCGCTCCACCTTTATCTCGCTTTCCCGCAACCAGCCCTTGCGGCGCTTTTCCGAGGCGTCCCCGGCCGGGCGACGCCTGTCTTCGCGCTTTGTCGCCGGGCTTGAGATTCCACAGGTACTCGACGCCACCGAGGCGCTCAATCGCGAGGGGCTGTCCGCCACACTCGACAGCCTGGGTGAAAACGTCCATACACCGGAAGAAGCGCGGCGCTCCGCGGCTATCTACCACCAGCTGCTCGACAACATCGCCGATCGCGGCCTGGATGCCAATGTCAGCGTCAAGCTGACCCAGATGGGCATGGACCTGGGCGACGGCCTGGCTGAAAGCATTGTGACCGAACTGCTGGAGCATGCATCGGCAAATCGGACGTTTGTGCGCATCGACATGGAGAGTTCCGACTACACGCAGGCGACGCTCGACCTGGTCTGCCGGCTGCATCGGCGCTTCCCCGGCGGCATCGGCGTGGTCATCCAGTCTTACCTGCGGCGCTCGGAGGCCGATGTGGCCGCGCTGCTGGCCGAGGGCATCCGCATTCGCCTGTGCAAGGGCGCTTACCGGGAGCCCGCGTCCCTCGCGTTCCCCGACAAACGCGAGGTCGACGCCAACTACCTGCGGCTGACCGGGATGCTGCTCGGCAGCGGCGTGTACCACGGCATCGCCACCCACGATCCCAGGATGATTGAAGCGACCGAGCGGCTGGTCGAGGAGCGCGGCATCGACCGTGCGAGCTTCGAGTTTCAGATGCTTTACGGCATCCGGCGCGACCTCCAGCGCTCGCTCATGGCCCGCGGCTACCCGGTGCGTGTATATGTGCCTTTTGGCCGCGAGTGGTACCCCTATTTCATGCGTCGGCTGGCCGAACGCCCCGCCAATGTGCTGTTTCTGGCGCGCAATTTCTTCCGAGCCTGACCGAACAGGAGCGAACCCGGTCATCAGGCGGGGCTACTGAGGCGGGTGATAGGGTTCGATCGAGAGAAGGCTGCGGAGCACCGATCGTTCTCCGGGTGAGTACTCCGCCTGGGTGCGCGCGGAGCCCAGCGCGTTTTCCCGCTGCTCCGGCGGCAGCGCCCGCAGCTCACGGAAGGCCTGCCGCATCGCATCGCGACGCTCGGGCGGCATCTCCCGCAGTGCCTGGCTGGCTGCCCGGATCTCGCCCTGCCGCTCGGTCGGTAAAGCTTCAAAGCGCTCGTTGCGCTCGAGCATGCGCTGCCGTTGGGCGGGCGGCGCGGTGTCCAGACGGTGCAGCCGGTTGATCAACTGCTGCTGCTGCCCTTCCGGCAGACGCGCAAAGCCCGGCTCGCGACGAAGCGCGTCTTCCTGCTGCGCCGGGGCCTGCCCGGCGTGCTGGGCAAACCACTGGGGCAGGTGCTGACCGGCACCGGGGCGCGGACCGCCGGGGCGACCGCTCCCAAAATCGCGCGACGGCCCGGCACCGTTGCCCGTTGACGGGCCGGGCGGGCTGTTTTGAGCCTGGTGGCCCGGCTGAGCATGCAAGCGAGCGGGCGCGGCCAGAAGCAGCAAGGCCGCCGGCAACAACAGCCGGAAAACGCGCACGTCGCAAGTCGCCCGGTCCGTGCGCGCCCTTTTGCCCAACGGCTTCATCCTGCCTGCCCCTTTCGCTGCGATACTCACCTCTGCGCGGGTCCTGTTCCCCGTCGGAACCCGGGACTCGCGGACAAACGGCCAGGCACTTCAGTCCGCGCTCTGACCGCCGGTTTCGGGCTCGTCGATCGCCGAAAGCTGCCGAAACATCTCCGCATTTTCCTCAAGCGACTGCAAGTCACGCACGGTGTTGGAAGCCTGCACGGCCGGCGGCGCGGCGGGATGAAACGACAGATCGGCCCACGTGCCGCCGCCCACCGCCAGGGCCAGCGCCAGCGCGGTCGCGCCGGCCGTCGCGGTCCGGGGCGTCACACCGCTCAGCCAGACGCGTGTACGCAGCCCCTCAAACCATCCGGCCAGGCCGCGACGGGGCGCCGCCTGCTCCTCGCGCAGCCGCGCTCCCATGCGGGCCGTCCAGAACGGCGAAGGCTCCGGGGCCTCCCAGCCGTCCAGTGCGGCTATCGTGTGCCGCATTCCCGTCAGCTCTTCGCGGCAGCCTGGGCATTCCTCCACATGCGCGCGCGCCGCGGCGGGCGCGGCGGCGGGGTCCAGCAGCAGGTCGGGCATGGCAGCCGCAGCCCCCTTGCAATCCATCCGGTTCTTCATAAAACACTCCACTCCTTAGGACGCATAGCGTTTCAGCCGCTCGCGCAGCGTCTGGTACGCGCGAAACAGCAGCGATTTCGTGGCGGACTCGGACAGCTTCAACACGGCGCCGATCTCGCGGTAGTCCATCTCCTGGTACTTGTGCATCAGCACGGCTTCCCTTTGGCGTTCGGGCAGGGCCATCACCTCAGCGCGAATCCCGGCCAGCTGTTCTTCGCGCAGCAGGCTCTGCTCGGCGGTCAGGCGGCTGTCGGCAAGGTCGGGCGTGGTACCGGTTTCGGCATCCGGCTGATCCAGGTACACGCTTTGCGCCGTGCGCTCGTGCTTGTGATCGCGCGCATAGTTCACACCCAGGTTGGTCGCGATGCGGTACAGCCAGGTGGTGAACTTGGCCTCGGCCCGGTAGCTTTCGCGGGAGCGGTACACGCGCAGAAACACCTCCTGCGCCAGCTCCTCGGCGACCGCCTGGTTGCCGGTCATGCGGAACATGAAATAGATGATCTGCCGGCGGTATTTCTCGATCAGGTAGGTAAAGCCGGAGTCGTCACCGTCGCGAACCCGCAGCATGATGGCCGCGTCGGAGTTGGCATCCTCGGCAGCCGCGCCGCCTGCGCCTGCTTCGGGGGCGTCCACCGGGTCACGATCCGGTGTGCGCCCGGATGTCCGATCGAGGGGGTCACGCATCAAGCCGGGCCAGTTCCGGTCATACGCCGCGGTTGCCATGCCTCCATCAACCCACTCCCCAGGTAAAGGTTGCGCCGCAAGCGCCCGAACCTGCATGCCGGGCGTGCCG
>CAXSBW010000107.1:0-2112 GCA_964235795.1 uncultured Acidobacteriaceae bacterium
TCGCGGCCACGGTATTGAGCGCCTGCGCGTTCCTGATGCCGTCCCACACGGTTTCACCGTCGCGCTCGAGGTCGTCAAAGGAGTAGGAAGCGGGCTCGGATTTCAGCAGGTATGGCATGCTCACCATCTTGCCTCGTTCCCGGCGCCAGGGCAATGCCGATCGCCGGGTTATCGGGACGGCAACTCAGCCGGCGTGCAGGCGACCCAGGCGGTAAACGCCGTAGACAAGCGTCAGCAGCCCGAGAGCGACCACGGTGACGCGCTTGGAGGGGGCGCTTCTAGCCCGGGCCTCGTCGGCGCTTTGCTCGATGCCGGGGACGCCGGGTGCGCTTTTCGCGGACAGCCCCATCGCCATCAGGTACATGCCGGTGAGGACGTAAACCCAGTTCGTCATCGAAGCTCCCTTGCGCTTCTAGCGTAAACCCACGATCGCGCCCGCGGCGTCCACGTCGATCTCCATGGCGCGTGAGCTCTTCGGCAGACCGGGCATTAGCATCATGTTGCCGGCGATGACGACGACAAAACCCGCGCCAGCCGAGAGCGAAGCGCCGTTGACGCGCAGACGCCAGCCGGTGGGGGCGCCTGCGAGCTTGGGGTCGTCGGACAGCGAGTACTGCGTTTTTGCGATGCAGACCGGGGCCTCGCCGAAACCCCAGCCGGTGAACCGGGCGAGCGCGGCGCGGGCTGCGTCGGAATAGTCGACACCGGCGGCTCCGTAGACCTTGGTCGCGACGGCTTCGATCTTTTCTTCGAGCGAGGCTCCAGGTTCGTAGGTGGGCCGGAGCACGGGCGCGGGGTTTTGCTCGATCGCGTGAAGCACGGCGCGGGCGAGGTCCGCCGCGCCTTCCCCGCCGCGCGTAAAGGCTTCGGTGAACGCATTTGGCAGGCCCTGTGCGTCGCACCAGCCTTTCAGACGGGCAAGTTCTTCGTCCGTGTCTTTCGGGAAATGGTTGATGCCGACGACGACGGGCAGGCCGAAGCCGCGCAGGATAGCGACGTGCTTCGCGAGGTTCGCGAACCCTTTTTCGAGATCGTCTTGATTGCCCTCCGCCGGCATGGCCTGGCCCTGGTTTTTCAGGCTTTGCGCGGTGGTGACGAGCACCGCCGCGGCGGGCGCGATACCGGACTCGCGCATGACGATGTCCATGTATTTCTCAAGCCCGAGGTCGGATGCAAAGCCGCACTCGTTCACGGCGTAGTCCGCCAGGCGCAGCGCGATGTCCTGCGACACCACGCTCGAGGTACCGTGCGCGATGTTGGCGAACGGGCCAGCGTGGACAAAGGCCGGAGTGCCCTCGGTGGTCTGGACGAGGTTGGGCTCGATGGCTTCAGCCAGCAGGGCCATCATGGGCCCGACGGCATCGAGGTCGGCGGCACGCACGGGTTGGCCGTCGCGGTTTTGCGCGACGATGATGGCCCCGAGCCGCGCGCGGAGGTCGTCGCGGTCGCGCGCGAGCGCGAGGATGGCCATGACTTCGGACGCGGCGGTGATGACGAACCCGGAGGGCTGGTTGGAGCCTTCGCGCGGGGCGCTCCCATCTTTTTTTGGACCGGCGACGTTGGTCACGATGCGGCGCAGGCCTCGGTCGTTCATGTCGAGCGCGCGCGGCCAGGTAACGGTTGCGGGATCGATGCCGAGGTCGTTGCCGTGGAAGATGTGTGCGTCGAGCAGGGCCGCGAGCAGGTTGTGCGCGGAGGTGATGGCATGGAAGTCGCCGTGAAAGTGGAGGTTGATTTTCTCGCTGGGCTCGACCTGCGACCGACCGCCGCCGGCCGCGCCGCCTTTCATGCCGAAGACCGGCCCCAGCGAGGGCTCGCGCGAGGTGAGCACCACCCGCTTGCCCGTACCGCGCAGCACATGCTCGAGGCCCTGCGTCAGACCGATGGAGGTCACGGTTTTACCTTCGCCGGAAACAGTGGGCGTGGTGGCGGTAACAAGGATGAGCTTGCCCCGGCGCGGAAACGCGGGGTCGGCCAGCAGGGGGAGCTTGACCTTGGCACCATAGCGGCCGAGCGGCTCGAGGTACCGGTCGGGGATGCCGAGTTTCGCAGCGATCTCAGCGATGGGCAGCAAGGGGGTGGTGTTCATGCGAGGAGCTCACTTTCCTGTTT
>CAXSBW010000107.1:2212-7233 GCA_964235795.1 uncultured Acidobacteriaceae bacterium
GCGGCAGCCCGTGTGCTCGCGAGGCTGGCGGAGTCTTCGACGTTGAGGACGCTTTGCGCGCGGTCGATCTGGCGCAGCAGCCCGCCCAGAACCTTGCCGGGCCCGACCTCGATCCAGTGCGCGGGGGCGAATTGCGCGCGCATGGCCTCGATCGACTCGACCCAGCGAACCGGCGCGGTGACCTGGTCGATCAGGGCTTCCCGCAGGGCTGAAGCGCCGGACTCCGCGCGGGCCAGCACGTTGGGGACGACGGGCGTGTGCGCGTCGGCAAAAGCGAGCCCGGCCAGCAGAGGGGCGAGCCGGTCCTGCGCGGGGGCCATCAGCCCGCAATGGAACGGGGCGCTGACCGGCAGTGTTACGACCCGCTTGGCGCCGGCTTTTTTGGCGAGCTCGCCGGCTCGCTCCACCGCTTTGGCCGTGCCGGAGATGACGGTCTGCGTGGGCGCGTTCAGGTTGGCGGGGGCGACGACCTCGCCGGTCTCGTGGATGGCCTGCGCGCAGACGGATGCAATGGCGCGCGCGGGCAGCCCGAGGATCGCGGACATCGCACCCTGGCCGGCTGGCACGGCCTCCTGCATGAAGCGTCCACGCGCATGCACGGCGCGCACGGCGTCGGGGAACAGCAGCACACCGGCGCAGACCAGCGCGGCGTACTCGCCCAGCGAGTGACCGGCGACGACGGCGGGGGCGATACCGTGCCCGCGCAGGACTGTTTCCGCCGCGACCGAAACAGTCACGATCGCGGGCTGGGTGAATTCGGTCAGGCGGAGCTGCTCTTCAGGACCCTCGAAGCACAGCTTGCTGATCGGGAAGCCTAGGGCTTCGTCGGCCTGCTCGAAGACGGCGCGAGCTTCTGGAAAGTTGTCGTGGAGATCGCGACCCATGCCGACCGATTGCGAACCCTGGCCGGGGAAAAGAAAGGCGAATGCTGGCTTGCTCATGCTCTTCCAGTCTGGCGGGATTGCCGGTTGAACGCAAGACTGCTAAAACCGCCTACGCGGGCACTTCATGCGGTCCTCGAAAACCGGCCGCTTCGTGGCGAGTATCTGGCCGCCGCTGGCGGCAACGGCTACTCGTCCGGGCAGCCCCTTGCGTGCCAGAGGGCCCCCGCGAGCGGGTCGGTTGGCTGCGTCTGCACGATGATGCCGGGGTAGCGCTCTTGCAATGCCTGGTGCATGGCTTCGCGAACCTCATGGACATGGGTCAAAACACTGCCCACGAACGCGACCTCCGGTGGTGAACTCGGTGCGGGTGAGCCCTCGAACGCGGATAGTTTGCGCGTCGCCGCGTGGACAAGCCCGGCCAGGTCGCGACCGGCCTGCGCGAGTACGGACTGCGCCAGCGCGTCGCCCTCGCGCGCTGCCGCGACTACGATCGGCACAAGCCGAGCCGCGTCGAAGCCCGGCGCGTTCGCGGCTCCGATCATCGCGTCAAGCGTGGGCAGTGCCAATGCATCGAGAATCGAGCGAAGCAGGGACGGCAGGTGCTCGCCGGCCACAGATGGGGCCTGGCCGGTGAGAGATACATGGTCGGCGGAGGACGGCGCGGCCGCGTCGATCGCCCGAAAACAGGCCCGCAATGCTTCCGTGCCGATCCAGTGGCCGGAGCCCTCGTCGGCCAGCGCCGGGCCCCAGCCGCCGGTGTGCACCAGCTCGCCCGTGGCGGCGCGACCCACGATATTGGAGCCGGTGCCGGCGATGGCGAGCACCCCGCGACGCCCGCGAAACGCGGCATCGATCGCGATCGCTTCATCGCCGAACAACAGCAGTTCCCCGCCGACTGCCTGGGCCAGGGCCGTCCGCAGCCAGTCGCGCACAGACGGCGCCGACATGCCGGATGAGCCGACACAGGTCCGCGCGACGGCTCCCCGGAGAGTGAGGCCGGATTGCTTTTCAAGTTCGGTAAGGACGTAACGAAGATGGGTCGCGGCCTCGGACGGCGGCACACGCAACGTTTTGATGCTGCCGCCGGAGGCTCGCGCGAGAACGACCTGTTCGTCAGCCAGCAGGGCCGCCGTTTTGGTGCCGCCGACATCGAAAGCCAGGTACAAGGGCATGTTGGGCGACGCTGCTAGGGAACCGGCTGCCCGGCCAGCTCGGACTCAATCAGCCCGTTGACCCCGGCCTGCGCGAACTCCGCGGCGACCCGAATCCCGTTGCGGATCGCCGTGGCGTCCGATGATCCGTGGCCGACGATACACACGCCGCGCACCCCCAGCAGCGGGGCTCCGCCATACTCCGACGGGTCCATGCGGCGCTTGAATGTTGAGAATGCCTTGCGAGAAAGCAGCGCGCCCACCTGCGCGGTGACCGTATGCCGCAGCGAGTCCTTGAGCATGTCGCGCACCAAACGGCTGAGGCCTTCGCTGGTTTTCAGCGCGACGTTGCCGACAAAGCCGTCGCATACGACGACATCAGCGTGGCCGTTGTAGATGTCACGGCCTTCCACATTGCCGATAAACTCGAGCGGCAGCGCCTTGAGCAGGGGAAAAGCGTCGCCCGTCAGTTCGTTGCCCTTGCCTTCTTCTTCGCCGATCGATAGCAGGCCCACGCGCGGACGCGCAATCTTAAGCACGGACCGGGCATAGAGCTCGCCCATTACGGCGAACTGGACCAGGTTGTGCGGGCGGCAGTCGACGTTCGCGCCGACATCGAGCAGCACGCAAGGCGAGCCCGCGGTGGTGGGCAGCACGGCAGCCAGCGCCGGTCGGTCGACGCCGGGCAGCGCGCCCAGCACCATCTTCGCCGTCACCATGGCCGCGCCGGTGTTGCCGGCGGTCAGAAAGCCCGCAACCTTGCCTTCACGCACCAGCCGAAGCCCGACGCGCATGGAGCTGTCTTTTTTACGAATGGCGAGCGTGGCTTTTTCGTCCATCGCAACCGATTCGCTGGCATGGACAATCTCAATCGGCAGCCGCTCGCTGCCCATCGCCTCGTCCAGCAGGGGGCGCAGACGATCCTGGCGGCCGACCAGGTGCACCCGCACCGGTAGCTCGCGGGCAGCCTCGATGGCTCCGCGTATCTCCGGGTCGGGTGCCTTGTCGGCTCCCATGGCATCGACGGCGATGTCGGTCAGCATGCTTCGGACGATGGTTAGCTGGCTTCCTTGGTCTCAAGCACGGTGCGGCCCTTGTACGCGCCGCACTTGCCGCAGGCGCGATGGGGCAGCTTGCGCTCGTGGCAGCTGGGGCACTCGGACAGGCCGGTCGGGGTGAGGAAGTCGTGGGCGCGGCGCTTGGAAGAGCGGGCCTTGGAGTGGCGGCGTTTCGGGTTAGGCACGGCAAATCCCTTTCAGCCGTCCGGCGACGGCGTTGAACTCACAAGCCGCGCCGGACGCTTTTAAACTGTTTTCATCCGGCTTCGCAGGTCGCCGAGAGCCGACCACCGCGGGTCCGCGGGCAATTCCTCGCAGGAGCAGGGGTCGTTGTTCCCATTGGCCCCGCAACGCGGGCAGATTCCTTTGCAGTCCTCGCGGCAAAGCGTCCGCGCGGGCAGGGATAGCAACACCTGTTCGCGCAGGACGTCTTCCAGCAGAACACTGCCGTTTTCATAATAGCCGATTTCGGTTTCAGATGTGCCGATGGCGTGTTCGCGGTCGTCGGAATCGACCCCGATGGGCCGGAACAGAACATCGTAGTCGCCCTTGAGCGTGTGCTCCACGGGGTCGAGGCAGCGGGCGCAGGGCACCTGGAACAGGCCGCGGTAGCTGCCGCGGATGCGGATATCCTGCACGATGTCCTTGGGACCGCGGTGTTCTTCGAGCAGGTCGGCCTGGCCGGCGGCGTGCACGGGGCCTTTTTGTTCCACGTCCGCGCCGAAGTCGACGCCGCCGGGCGGAAACGACGTGTCGTAGTGGACGGGTTCGCGTTCAAGATCGAGCAGGGTGATCAGCATGGTCGGGCACCTCGGAAAGGAGTGGGAGGCACCCTTCTAAGGTATGGTTCCGAGGGGCGGAGGGTCAAACGTCTAGGCTTGACCCCCTTTGCGCACGATCACTTTTTTCTCAAAGTACGACGCATTGGCCATGTGACAGGCCGCGGCGGCATGGTGGCCGAAAACAACATCCTCGACCGGCGGTTTGCGGGTGCGGACCGACTCAAAGAAGTTCGCGAGATGGGGCTTCAGGTCGTTCCAGTTGGCACCGTGCCAGGTCGTGCTTTCGTCGAGCGGGTGGGCGGCGAGCGCAGGGTCGTGCTCGGCGTGCCACTGCTTCTCATACGCGGCGTGGAAAGCGGCGGGCCAGCCGTTCAGCCCATAGTCGGGCGAGCTGTCGAGGCCGGTCTGCGGCGTGTGCGTCAGGGTGCCGCCCGCGATCTCCAGCACGCCGTGCGAACCCAGGATGCGCGTGACCTCGGGCGTTTCCGTGCCCAGCGAGAGCCGGACGGAGACCGGAACGGCCCCATAGACAAACGTGGTGGTCTGGACATCGGGCATGTCGCGGCCGTCGGGCCAGCGCCGGATGCCGCCGACGGAGAACGCCTCGTCGGGCGCGGCGTTGATCCCCGTGACGGCCTGCATACCGGAGACGAGATGCACCATCAGGTCGCCGGCCATGCCGGTACCGTAGGGGCTGTAGGCGCGCCAGCGATGGAAAATGACGGGGTCGAACGGCCGCTTCGCGACCGAGCCTTGCCAGGCGTCCCAGTCGAGGGTCGCGGGCGACAGGTCGGGTAGGAGGGGGTACTGCCAGGCACCGCCGGGCGAGTTGCGGCCCAGTTCGAGCTCGACCTGCAGCAGTTCGCCGATGGTCCCCTGCGCGAACAACTGCCGCGCCTGCCCGAAGAGCGCCGACGACACCCGCTGCGAGCCGACCTGCACGAAGTTGTGGCCGGTCTGCACGGCGCGCACCATGGCTTCGCCGTCGGCGAGCGAGTGCGACATGGGCTTTTCACAGTACACGTCCTTGCCGGCGGCGAGCGCGTCGAGCACGACCTGCTTGTGCGCGAAGTCGGGCACCGCGACGATCACGGCCTCGATCGAGCGGTCGTCGAGCAGCTCGCGGTAGCGGCGGGTGGTCGCGAT
>CAXSBW010000108.1:0-4869 GCA_964235795.1 uncultured Acidobacteriaceae bacterium
TGCTGCGAAACGGCGGCACCGATCTGGCTGCGGCGGCCTCGGCTGTGGAAGTATGCGTCCACCTCATCATCAGGCAGGGGCGAAACCACCCCGGCGACCCGGGCCTGTCGGCGCAGGGTTTTCCAGTGGAAGCACAGGGCGGCGCGCGGATTGCGCTCGAGCTCCATCCCCTTTTGACTTTCGGCGTTCGAGAAAAACCAGAAGCCGCGCGCGTCGGACCGCTTGACCAGGACCATGCGAATGGAAGGGATGCCGTCGAGGGTCGAGGTCGCGAGTGCGGCCGCGTTGGGGTCGTTGGGCTCGCTCGCTTCGGCGTCCCGGAGCCAGGCGGCAAACAGCTCGAATGGGTCGCTCGATCGCTCGAGCAGGGTCAGGGCTTCGGTGCTGTCCATACCGCGATCGTACCGCGCCCGGCCCCTGCTACTGAGGGCCGGGCGCTAAAACGAGCTTGCCCGCGCCAACATTGAGCTCGATGGACCCCTTGCCCTTTCCTGCCATGCTCTTGCTGGAAACACCGTAGGCGTGAGCACCGCCGTGGCGATCGTCCTCCATCGTACCCATGCCGACATTGGCCTCAAGCGTGGCGTAATCGCGGTCGCCGTCGAGCAGGATGCGCGCGGTCCCCGCACCCACGTTCACTTCGCGATCGCCGGCGATGTCGTCGGCATGGAGCACGAGCGTGCCGGTACCGAGGTTGATCTCGCTATGGAGACGGGTCGAGCTGGGGACTGCAACCGTCACGACCGGATGATATTTGCCGGGAACGCGGACGTTGATGACAGCACCTGTGCCGGAAATCCGGAGGTCCTGGAGGTACCGGGCGAGATCCGCATCGGCACCGGGGGAAGCGATGCTGATCCGCAGTTGATCCGGGTTGCGCGAGGATTCAACCCGCAGTTCGCCGGAGCAGACATCGATCTCAAGTTTGCCCGTGCCGCTGAATGCACGCGTCACGTCAAGGCGCGTCGAACTGGACACATCACCGGCCCGGGGCTGGTAGGTAGACGGGTGATCCGGTTTGCCGCAGTTGTCGTCGGCGCGGCTGACACCCGGCGCGAAAGGCAGGATCGCGGTGCAGCCGAGAAGAAGAAGGCGTCCGTACTGTTGCATGGTTGCTCCCTTTTCGACGACCCGGTCCACGGTCGTCGTTGCTTGCGATACGCGCGAAAGGTGCTGCCGGTTCCATGGCCTGTTTCCGGTAGACTCACACGTGATGCCGACCGAACCGAAGCGTAGCGAAGAAACCGATCCATCCGCACTGAACCTGTCGGGCGCGCAGCCGGCGGTGGCCGATACGCTCGACCGTGCGCCGAGGGACGCGGGGATGCAGCCGGGCGGACCACGTCGCAATGCGGCGCTGTTTATCTTTTTCACGGTCGCGCTCGATATGCTGGCGCTGGGGATGATCGCGCCGGTGCTGCCGCGGCTGGTGGAAGGGCTGATGCACGGGACGCCGTCCGAGGCGTCAAGGCTGCTGGGTGTGTTCGGGACGGTCTTCGCCGGGATGCAGTTTGTGTTTTCGCCCGTGGTGGGCTCACTTTCAGACCGCTGGGGGCGCCGGCCGATCGTGCTGCTGTCGAACTTTGGGCTGGGGTTTGATTACCTGCTGATGGCCTGGGCGCCGACGGTGGGCTGGCTGCTGCTGGGGCGCATCGTGTCGGGCTTGACGACCTCGAGCGTGCCGACGGCGCAGGCCTATATCGCGGACGTGACGCCGCCCGAAAAGCGCGCGGCTTCGTTCGGGTTGCTGGCGGCGGCCTTTGCGATGGGGTTTGTGCTGGGGCCGGCGATCGGCGGCCTGCTGGGCGGCATCAGCCCGCGCGCGCCGTTCTGGGCCTCAGCCGGGCTGAGCCTGCTGAACGGCTTGTACGGACTTTTTGTGCTGCCGGAAAGCCTGAAGCGGGAGAACCGGAGCCCGTTTTCGTGGCGCAGGGCCAACCCTGTCGGCTCGCTCAGGATGCTGACACGCTCGCGACTGATGATGGGCCTGTCGGCGGTGCTGCTGCTGGCCTATGTGGCGCAGCAGTCGTTGATGAATGTGTATGTTCTCTATGGCGATTACCGCTATCACTGGTCGGACCGTACGGTGGGCCTGTCGCTGGGAACGGTCGGCCTGTTCTCAGGCCTGTATGGCGGGGTGCTGGTGAAGCGGGTGGTGAAGCGGATCGGCGAGCGCGGGTCGATGGTCCTGGGGCTGATGCTGGGCACAATCGGCTTCACGATGTTCGGCCTGTCAAAAACAGGTGTGTTGTTGTGGCTCGGCATCCCGGTGATGAACGGGATGAGTTTTGTATGGCCGGGGGCGCAATCGCTGATGAGCTCGAGCGCCGAGGCGAATGAGCAGGGGCAGTTGCAGGGGGCCATCCATTCGCTGCGCGGGGTCTCCGGGCTGATCGGGCCGGGCCTGTTTACCTACATCTTTTCAAAGTCGATCGGGGCGGATGCGGTGGTGCACCTGCCGGGGTCGCCCTTTTTTCTGGCCGCTGCCCTGCTGGCGCTGGCGGCGATCGGGATGACGGTGCTGTCGAGGCGCATGCCGGCGCGGGTCGCGGCAGGTTGACGTTTACTGCTCGCGGGCACGCCGGCGGGCGTCGGAAAGCTCCATCAGCGCTTTTCGCTCAAGCGTGCCGCGCTTGGGCAGATCGGGGCCGGTAGGGCGGTAGATGCGGGTTTCGTACTGGGGAGCGCCGGGCATGCGCTCGGGCAAGGGCTGCCCGCGCATGGCGGCGCGAAGGCGCGCCTTGAACAAGGCCCAGGTGCCTGGGCGGTTCACGCCGAACCAGAGCACAAGCAGGACCAGGAAAACGATGTGCGAGGCCGCGATGAGCAGCCCGGCGACTTCCAGCATACGATCGGCCGATTGGGGCCAGGTATCCACGGGCACTTGCATATTTGGATTAGATACCCGCGGCGATCGAAAGGCCGCAGGCGAGCTGCAATCGCGTTTACCACGGAACAAAGAATGCGACGCGAGTGTGACGCGCCGGGAGTTGATTTTGTGCGCGGCTCCTTCCGAGTGCGGCACCTGATAGCATTGAAGTTCAAAGATGGCTGAAGAAAACGTAAAACTCATACCCCTGGGGGGCCTCGGCGAGTTCGGCATGAACTGCATGGCCGTCCGCTACGGAGACGACATCCTGGTGATCGACGCGGGGCTCATGTTCCCGGAGTCCGAACTGCTGGGCGTCGACATCGTTGTCCCCGATATCACTTACCTGGTGGAGAACCGCGCGATGGTGCGCGGGATTCTGCTGACGCATGGCCACGAAGACCACATCGGTGGGCTGCCGTGGATCCTGTCCGAGATCAACGTGCCGGTGTACGGCACCGAGTTCACCCTGGCCTATGTGGAAGGCAAGCTGGAAGAGCACAAGATGCTCGACCAGACGGAGCTGGTCGAGATCGCGCCGAATGCGAAGTTCACGATCGGGCCGTTCACGATTGAGCCGATTCGCGTGACGCACTCGCTGGTGGACTGCATTGCGCTGGCCATTGAAACGCCGGTGGGTGTGATCGTTCATACGGGCGATTTCAAAATCGACCTTTCGCCGCCGGACGGCAAGGCATTCGACCTGCACAAATTTGCCGAGTACGGGCAAAAGGGCGTGTTGGCGCTGCTGCAGGACTCGACCAACGTGGACCGCCCGGGCTACACGCCGAGCGAGTGGGCAGTGAAGCCTCGGCTCGACGAGGTTTTCCAGCGGACAAAAAAGAAGCTGTTCTTCTCATGCTTTTCAAGCTCCATCTACCGGATCCAGATCGCGCTGGACCTGGCGCAGAAGCATGGGCGCAAGGTCGCGGTCGTCGGGCGCTCCATGATGGAGTCGAGCGAGATCGCGCAGGACCTGGGCTACCTGAACCTGCCGCCGGGGCTGATGATTCATCCGGGGCAGATCGGCGATCACTCGCCGGAAAATGTGATGGTCTTGATCTCGGGTACGCAGGGCGAGCCGATGAGCGCGCTCTCGCGGGCCGCGGTCGACAATCACAAGCACGCGCGGATTTCGCCGGGCGACACGGTCCTGTTGAGCTCGCGTGTGATCCCCGGCAATGAAAAGTCGATCTATCGCGTGATCGATCACTTGTACCGGAGAGAAGCGGAGATCCTGTACGACGACGGCACCATGGGGCTGATCCATGTCTCGGGGCATGCGTCGCAGGAAGAGCAGCGGCTGATGATCAACCTGCTGCGGCCCAAGTTCTTTATCCCGGTGCACGGCGACTTCCGCCACCTGAAGAAGCATGCCGAGCTGGCCAAGGCGACGGGCGTGATCGGCGAAGCGGTGCTGATCGAGGATGGCGACATCCTGGAGATCACACGCACGCGGGCGCGCAAGTCGGGCAAGGTGACGGCGGGGCGGGTATGTATCGACTCCGGTTCGACCTCCGACGTGGTGGGCGACGTGGTGATTCGCGACCGGCGGAACCTGTCGGAGGACGGTATCGTGCTGCCGATTCTGACCATCAACAAGCTGACAGGCAAGGTGGAGCGGGCGCCGGAGGTGGTGACGCGCGGCTTTATCGGCGCGGACGCGGCCATTCTAAAGGAAGCGGCGAATGTGATCACGCAGACGCTCGATACGTCCAGCGCCGAGGAAAAAGCCGATCCCGGAGTGATGAAGGAAAAAATCCGCATCGACCTGAAGCGGTATATCCAAAAGCACACGAGCCGCCGGCCGTTGATCATGCCGGTGATTCTGGAAGTGTGATGAGCCGGTTGCCGTCGTAAGATTGTCAATCTCTTACGACGGCAACTTGAAAGTATTTCGACAAGTTATCTTTGGCTATGTCAGAGATACAAGTCGAATTGCGTCGGAAGCAGAAGATACTTCGAGATCAGCCTCGTTGCTGCTATGTGGTGACGAGAGT
>CAXSBW010000108.1:4969-6872 GCA_964235795.1 uncultured Acidobacteriaceae bacterium
GGAAGCAGAAGATACTTCGAGATCAGCCTCGTTGCTGCTATGTGGTGACGAGAGTACGTCGGCTCTTATAGATCCCGTACCGCCAAAAGCTCTGCTGGAGGCTGCTTCGCGTTAGAGTACAGGGGAGCCGACGATGCCGCAAACACAGCCGCTACATACCAGTCCTGCTGACCTGCTTGCGCAGCTTAAACAAAATCACGCTCCTATGACGCTGACCACGAACGGCATTCCGGAAGCTGTGATTCAGGATGTTGCCGGTTATCAGCGATTGCTCGACCTGGCGGCCCAGGCCGACGAGGGAGAAGCAATCCGGCAGTCCGAAGAAGATGGAAGAAGCCGTCCTGCGGAAGCGTTTTTCGTTGAGTTCCAGAGCCGTCATGGCATGTCGGGGTGAGATTACGCCTCTCGCCGAGCGAGACCTTGAGCTGATCGACCAATACCTCCGTGCGGACTCGTCCGCTGCCGCGCGAAATGGTTTACAGGGCCTCGAGACGCCATTCGCAGTCTTGCCTCTATGCCGGAACGCGGCTTGCCGGTCGGCAACCATGGCAGCTACCATCAGCTTCTCCATGGCACCCCACCCCATCTTTACCGCATCTTGTATCGTTTGGCCTCTGCCGATCTGGTGATCATCGCGCACATTCGTCATGGCGCGCGACATAGCTCCGGCATACAGTGAGTACGGCGCCATGACGGTCAGATCGCCATGGACGCATCTTGAACCTATGTCGTTCTACATATGACTCAAAGACTTAGTGCAAGGACAGCTTGCAGTCGACAGCATGGCGCTGGAGCGTTTTCATGCATCTCTCTTTGGAACCCCGGATGTCGGTCGAATTTTAGATGGTGGAAAGCCGACGCGGATAAACTATGCACAGCACAAGGAGAGCACGGATGAAAGTACGCGCGGGAGTTTTGTTCCTGACAAGTTTGTTGCCGGGGGTGGCGATGGCCGCCGACAGCGATGTATCGACGAAGCTCAATGACCGGATCGCGGCCTCGACCAAGCTGTTGCATGAGCTGACGGCGGTGCCGGACAAGGGCATTCCGAACGGGATCGCGCGCAAGGCGCATTGCGTGCTGGTGGTACCGGGCTTTAAGAAAGGCGCGTTTATCGGGGGCGCGCAGTACGGGCAGGGCCTCGCGACCTGCTTTGTGGCGAAAAAGGGCTGGAGCGCGCCGGTGTTTGTGCAGATGGCCGGGGTGAGCTTTGGGCTGCAGGCCGGCGGGCAATCGACGGACCTGGTGCTGGTGGGTGTGTCGAAGCAGAGCGGGGACGACCTGCTGAAGGCCAAGGTCAAGCTGGGCGGCGATGCCTCGGTGGCGGCAGGGCCGGTGGGCCGCGACTCGCAGGCGTCAACGACGGAGCTGGCGAGCGCGGAGTTCCTGACCTACTCGCGGAACAAGGGTTTGTTCGCGGGCATCGACCTGTCGGGCGATGAGGTGAACCAGAACACGAAGGACACTCAGGCGTTTTACGGCAAGGACATTCCGTACCAGTCGATTCTGGGCGGAACGACGCCGACCCCGGCAGCGGCGCAGCCGTTTGTGCGGGAAGTGACGCGCGTGTTCGGCGGCGTAAGCAAGCGCAGGTAAACGAGCGAGGGACCTTGCAGCCGTTTCGTGAAAGCGGACCGGGAGCAAGGTCCCGATCTCTCGTTTTAGGGGCAAACGAGGCGACGCGCACCGGGCCGATCGTCGGCTGTGTCCGCAGGCGCGCTCCGCCAGTGCCCGCTGCATGAGCCGATGAGTTCCAGGGGCGCTTCAAGGGCGCTCCAGGTGTGCTTCCAGGGGCGCTGCGGACGGTTCTCACTCGGCAAGGTCAGCCCTTGCTGTTTGCTTTATCGATGTTCAACGGAGCGGGTCGGGGAGACGCTGCCGGCTCTGCGCTTGCACGCGAAAG
>CAXSBW010000109.1:0-4913 GCA_964235795.1 uncultured Acidobacteriaceae bacterium
GCTCGATCTGCGTCGCCGCCGCTGCCTGGTCGAGATGAGGCGCGGGAAGCTCCGCCCGCTGCCGTCTCCGTTCAGCGATCTTTTCGTGCCGCTCCATGGCTTCCGGGCCATCGCCTCGAAGCGTTTTTCTTCCCGAAGCGCGGCGAGGTCCTCGCGCCCCGATCGGCCCAGGAGCGAGCATCGAGCCTCTGCTCCTGCCCTGCCCGCTCCATCGCCCGGTTCATCAGCTCGACCCACTTCTCCCGTACCTCGTTGGGCTTGTTGCGGTCGTTCCAGGATGGATCTTTCTTGGCCCCGTTGCGTTTGAAGAAACGCTCCTCGGGAATCTCCCGCATCGCCTCGTTCACGGCACGCTCCGAGAACATCAGGTGCATGTGCGGCTGGTCGATGTTGTCCTTGGCCACCGGCACATGGACGGCCAAGCGTATACGCAAAACGGTAGCCCAGCAGCTCACGCGTCGCCTCGCGCGCGAGCTCCTCCCGCTCGGCTCGTCCCAGCTCGCGGCATGCGATTTGTAGCTCCGTGTAGGCGCGACGGCCCGCTGCAACGTCACTCGGGCTTTTTCAAAGACCTGCGGCGCACAGCGCATTCCCCAGACCATCTTGAAATCCGGCGCTCGCAGGGTCTGCCAGGATCGCGGCCTGGTAGTTTCTATCGCTTCGACGTAGCGTCCCGCCTCATACAGCGCCTGGGCCGGATCCACGAACTTCGGTCGCTCCGGGCTTCAACTCATATGCCGCGCGCAAAATCAGCGCGGTCTCCGGTCCTCAGCGGGGCAAACAGGCTGCCCAGTTTGTTATGGGCCTCCTAAGATTTGCCATCGACGGCAAGTGCTTGCCGGTAACACGCTACCGCCTCACCGGGCCGCCCCACATACCCTGCAGACAGATGTGCACGGCCGGCACCGCGGCTTCGCACAGCATGGGCCGGCCTCCATCACTCCCTGCGCCCTGCTTCAGGCAGCAGCCGGGGTGGTCCGATAGCAGCCACTGCCATACTTGCAGTAATGTCAAACACAGCAAGTTGCGCCCGTAACATAGTGTTACTGCGTTAGCCTTTCTCCCCATAAGTCGACCAGGATAGGTCGCGCCTGACCTCTCTCCGGTCCAATCGACCTATAAAATGACAGCCGGTATGGCTCTTCCGCATACACTGGCTATGTATGTCAACCGATGTCGCCTCCATCGCCCGCCTCCTGACCCTGGGCGGCGAACTCCACAGCCGCCGCAAGTTCGATCTAGCGCACATGCGCGTTCTGCTCCAGGCACTCGGCCATCCGCACCGGCAATTTCCATCCGTTCTGATCGCCGGCACCAACGGCAAAGGTTCTACCGCCAGCGTTCTGGCCTCCATCCTGCAGGCCGGCGGCCATCGCGTCGGCCTTTACACCTCTCCACATTTGGAGACCCTCAACGAACGGATCCGGGTCGGCCACGCGCTCATCTCCGATCAGGATCTTGCCTCCCGCTTTGTGCAGGTAGAAGCAGCCTCCGCACGACTCATCGTGAGCGGCGACCTGCCCCATGCACCCTCGTTTTTTGAGACGATGACGGCCATCGCATTTCTGGCATTTGCCGGCCCCCCTGCTGTCGACCTGGCGATCCTGGAGGTCGGTCTCGGTGGCCGTCTCGATGCCACCAACGTCGTCGAACCCATCCTCTCCATCCTGACCGATATCTCCCTTGACCACACAGAATGGCTCGGCGACACCATCGCTGCCATCACGCGCGAAAAGGCCGGCATTCTCCGCCCCGGTGGCACTCTCGTCACACTGCCACAGCATCCCGAGGCCAATCAGGTCATCGGCGAAGTGGCAGTGCCGCTGGGCGTCAAAGCGATCAACGCCGCCGACTACCTCCCTGCCCGCTCGTCCGGTTCCAGCCCGGATCCAGCGCAGGACCTGGTGGGCCTGCTTCGAAATCGTTACGAAATCAGCCTCCCTGCCGATGTCTGCGGCGGAGCCATACTCCACATCGACTCCGCACTCGCCGGCTCGCACCAACAAAGAAATCTCGCTCTCGCCATAGCGGCCGCCGTTCAGCTTGGCCTCAGCCACAACATGCAGATCACCGCGGCCGCCATTGAGAGCGGCATCCGCAATGCAGTCTGGCCAGGCCGCCTACAGCTTGTCGAAACCCCGCAAGGACCACCTTTGCTGCTCGATGCCGCTCATAATCCTGCCGGTGCCTGGGCCCTGCGAGCATCGCTTTCGCCATTGCCGGTCGCAGGACCGCGCACCCTGGTCTTCGGCTGCATGGCAGACAAGGCCGTCGCAGAGCTGGCCCAGATCCTGTTCCCCATCTTCGATCGCGTCATTCTGACCCAGGCCGACACGCCGCGTTCTGCGCCGGCTCAATCGATCGAGCCGGCCGCACAGGCAGTTGGAGCCGACTTCCGGGTTCTTGCCAAGGCTGACGAGGCGCTTAAGGAGGCATTTGCTTCTACGCCGCAGAATGGCTTGATCGTCGTCGCCGGCTCGGTTGCGCTTGTCGGCGAGTGCCTGTCATTTCTGCATTCAAGCAGGAACAAGGCCTGACGGCAAAGGCGAGCAGGCGAAATGTTCCACGTGGAACATTTCACCTGTCCATTCCAATCGACCGCATTGTTCCACGTGGAACAATGTGCGCACGACTGCCACACAGCCATCCACCAGTGCATCGCGCCGGCATGATCGAGGTGCGCTATTCTGGAGCAAAGCATGGCCCCTCTTAAGCCCCGCCCTGATCCACTGCCGGTTCTGGACAGCCTTGTTTCGACGCTGGTGCGCGCTCCCATGTTCATTGTCGGCACTGTCCTGTTCGGCACTGCCTCTCTCATCGCTTCTCTTTTTGAAAAGGACGGCAGGCGCCAGCACCGGATTGCACAATCCTGGGCAAGGGCTTCCATGAAGTTCGCCGGCGCCTCCCTCAGCGTTGTCAATGCCGAGCAACTCGAAGATGGCCAGGTCGCCGTGTACGCCTGTAACCACCTGTCTTATATGGATACACCCGCCATCTTTGCAGTCCTGCCCTTTCAGTTCCGCATCGTGGCGCGGCACAATCTATGGTCCATCCCCTTTATCGGCTGGCATCTCAGGCGTTCCGGCCAGATTCCAGTGAACGTCGACAATCCGCGGGCCTCGATCGCCAGTCTGTCCGGCGGTATACGAACCCTACGCGCCGGCATGCCCCTGTTTATCTTTCCGGAAGGAGGCCGCACGTCCACTGGCGAGCCTGCCGCCTTTCTCAACGGGCCCGCCTACATGGCCATCCGGGCCCAGGTGCCGATTGTGCCGATGGCCTTGATCGGAACGCACGAACTGCTGCCCATGCACAGCAAAACCTACTTTCCGAGTCCTGTGACGGTAGCCGTGGGCCAGCCGATCGCAACGGCCGGCCTGACGCCGAGAGACCTGGACTCGCTTACGTCCGAGCTGCACCGGCAGATCTCGGTACTGTTTTTCCAGCACTCCTGGCGCAAGCCGAGTCCGGTCGCGCAGGCACCCGCTCCGCCCGCATCCTACGTTGCAGGCGATAGAAATACATGATTGGCAACGGCCACAAACCGCGCATCGCGATCCCCACGCCAACCGCTTCTCATTCTGAATACAATGAGCGCTGCTGGCCTCAGTATGCGGCAGCCGTTGAAGCCGTTGGCGGAGAACCGATTCGTATTTCACTTGGACTGCCCCCAGCCAGAACGGCGACACTCGTCGCTGGTTGCAGCGGGATCCTGTTGCCGGGCAGCCCCGCCGATGTGAATCCGCAAAAGTATGGGCAGCTCCCCGCACCTGAAACAGCATCCTCCGATCCGGGTCGAGAGGCCACGGATGAACTCCTTCTCCAGGATGCATTTCATCTGCGCAAGCCGCTGCTGGGGATTTGTTTCGGCCTTCAGATGATCAATGTCTGGCGTGGAGGTACGTTGAGGCAGCATCTGGCAAGCGGTCATGCGCCGGCAATCGATCAGGCTGTGCTTTTGCACGAGGTGGAGGTGCAGCCGGCGGCTCCGTTGCTGCGCAGCTTTTTTCTTGATGCCGAGGCTCCAAGGATCAACAGTAGCCACCACCAGGCTGTCGAGAGTGCGGGAGACGGATTGATCGTGGCTGCGCGGGCGCTGCCGGACGGGGTCGTCGAGGCACTCGAGGGATACGCGCCAGAGGAGCAATTCGTACTTGGCGTCCAGTGGCACCCTGAACGCCTCTATACGAGCGACCAGCCATCGCTTGCCATCTTTTCAAGCTTCATTGCGGCCGCTCACCGGTGGCATCTGCCGCACGAGTGACCCCGAGAGCTATCTCGGCTCTGTTGCTGGAGCGTGCTGCGTTGCATGTAGATGGCGCGCTTGCAGCGCAATTGGCCCAGTATCTGGAGCTGCTGCTGCGCTGGAACGGGCGCACGAATCTGACTGCAATTCGCGATCCGGAGAGTATCGTGCTGCGGCACTTCGGTGAGTCGCTGGCTTGTGCTGATGCATTGCCGTCTGGAATCGCGACCCTGTTGGACTATGGGTCAGGCGCAGGGTTTCCGGGAGCGGTATGCGCGCTGGCGCGGCCTGAGATCGCCGTCGTGCTGGCTGAGTCGCAGGGGAAGAAGGCGGCGTTTTTACAAGAGCTGTGTCGGGTTCTGGGCTCGACGGCAACGGTGCATGCAGGAAGAGTTGCCGCATTGCCGCAGGGTCGCCTGTTCGATGCTGTGACCCTGCGTGCTGTTGACAGCATGAGTGCGGCCTGCCTGGAGGCGAGCGGTCGGGTCGCGCCGGGAGGCTGGTTGGCGCTCATGACGACCCAGGCAGAGTTGGATCGAACCTGCGAATTGCTGCCCGAAGTGGTGTGGCGGCCGTCAGTGCCCATTCTCGGCAGCCATCACAGCCTGATTGCACTTGGGCGAGTGCCGGCCATCTCTGAAGATGTTCCACGTGGAACATCTTCGAT
>CAXSBW010000109.1:5013-6867 GCA_964235795.1 uncultured Acidobacteriaceae bacterium
GAACTCCCTGTTTGCTGAATCGTGTTCTGCCGCCTATCTTCTTTGTATGGGCAAGGTGGTTGCGATCGTGAACCAAAAAGGCGGTGTTGGGAAGACAACGACCGCCATCAACCTGGCAGCGGCTCTCGCACTGGAGGAGTTGCCTTGCCTGCTGGTTGACATTGATCCCCAGGCAAATACGACGAGTGGGTTTGGGTTTGCGCGCGATGAAGAGCGCTTATCGACGTATGACGTACTGGTGGATGGAGCTTCGCTCGCCCGCGCCGCGCTCCAGACAGAGATTCCATCGCTGAAGCTGGTTCCGTCGAGCAAGGACCTGGTCGGTGCGACGGTGGAACTGTTGGAGCAGGAAAATCGAGCCTCGAAGCTGCGGGAGGCGCTGGCGGAGGCAAGGGAGGCTCACGAGTTCATTCTGCTGGATTGTCCGCCGGCGCTGGACCTGCTGACCCTGAATGCGCTGGTCGCGGCTGACACGCTGCTGGTCCCGATGCAGGCGGAGTACTTTGCCCTGGAGGGGATCTCAGAGCTGCTGCATACGCTCGAGAGGGTGCAGGCCGATCTGAATCCTGAGCTGGCGATCGAGGGTGTGCTGCTGACGATGTATGACGATCGCACCAACCTGGCACAGCAGGTGACGGCAAACCTGCGCCAGCATTTTGGTGAAAAGCTGCTGAAAACGACGATACCGAGGAATATCAGGCTGGCGGAGGCGCCCAGCTATGGGCAGCCGGTGCTGCTGTATGACGCTCGCTCCAAGGGTGCGGAGGCCTATCGCGACCTGGCGCTGGAGCTGATGAACCGCAATGGAGTCAAGAGCCGACGAAAGCCGGCGAAGCAGCAGGCATCAGTGCGTGAAGTGCGGTTTTGGCCTTACTCGTAGGGGTAATTACTTAATTAACACATAGAGGGTTGGCGGATGATGGTGGAAGCGGTGATGGAGAAAGGACCGGGCGGGAAGCGGCGGGCGCTGGGTAAGGGTTTGGACTCGCTGCTGCCGCGGTCAGCGCGGCCTGCGTCGGTTGTGGAGCCACAGATGGCGCGAAAAGGAGCTGCTTCGCCGGGGAAAGCTTTTGAGATAGAGCTGGATAAGATCGAGCGAAATCCTTATCAGACACGCATGCGTTTTGATGAGGGGCTGCTGGAGGAGCTGGCGGCTTCGATTCGGGCAGTGGGGGTGATCCAGCCGGTGCTGGTACGTCCACTGGAGGGTGAACGTTACCAGTTGGTAACTGGGGAACGGCGCTGGCTGGCTTCGCAAAAGGCCGGCAAGGCGACGATTCCGGCGGTGGTGGCGGCGCTGAACGATGCGCAGGCGATGGAAGCGACGATCATCGAGAACCTGCAGCGGGCTGACCTGAACCCGATGGAGCAGGCGCGGGCGTTTGACCGGCTGGGACGCGAGTTCCGGATGACGCAGGACCAGATGAGTGTGCGGACGGGCAAGGACCGGGCGTCGATTTCAAACTTCTTGCGGCTGCTGAAGCTGCCGGAGGAGTTGCAGGGCGCGGTGGAGACGGGCGGGCTGACGTTTGGGCATGCGCGGGCGCTGCTGGCGCTGGAAGGCCCGGAGCAGATGCGGCGCGCGGCGCAGAAGATGACGGCGCTGGCGATGAGTGTGCGGCAGGCGGAGACGTTTGTGAAGGGAATCATCGACCCGGAGCGGCGGCACCGGGAGCAGGATGGATTTGGGAAAACGCCGGAGAAGAAAGACGCGAACGTGCGGCAGATGGAGGATACGCTGCGCGAGCGACTGGGGTTGCGGGTGAAGATCGAGGACAAGAACGGGCGCGGGCGGGTGGTGATCGAGTATGCGGACCTAGAGGGGTTTGACGGGCTGGTGGAGCGGCTGATGGG
>CAXSBW010000110.1:0-5246 GCA_964235795.1 uncultured Acidobacteriaceae bacterium
TCGCGCACCGCCGGCGTCACCACCCGCTTGCCCGACTGGTAGTCGCCCCACTCCGCCGTGTTCGAGATGGAATGCCGCATATACGCCAGGCCCCCGCGATACATCAGGTCCACGATGAGCTTCAGCTCGTGCAGGCACTCAAAGTACGCGATCTCCGGCTGGTACCCCGCATCGACCAGCGTTTCAAAGCCCGCCTTCACCAGCTCCGCCGTGCCCCCGCACAGCACCGCCTGCTCGCCGAACAGGTCGGTTTCGGTCTCTTCCTTGAACGTCGTTTCGATCACGCCCGCGCGCGTGCAGCCGATGCCCTTGGCATACGACAGCGCCAGCGCATGCGCGTGTCCCGTCGCATCCTGCTCGATCGCGATCAGCCCCGGGGTGCCGCCGCCTTCGCGAAACACCTCGCGCACCCGGTGCCCCGGCGCTTTCGGTGCGACCAGAAAAACGTCCACATCCTTCGGCGGCGTGATCGTCCCGAATCGGATATTGAAGCCGTGCGCGAACACCAGCGCCTTGCCGGCCGCCAGGCTGGGCGCAATGTGCTCGGCATAGATCCCGCGCTGCAGCTCGTCCGGTGCCAGGATCATGACCAGGTCCGCCCACTTCGCCGCGTCGGCCACCGCGCTGACTTCGAGCCCTGCCTTGCGTGCCTTTTCCTCGGACTTCGACCCCGTTCGCAGCCCGATCCGCACCTCCACCCCCGAGTCCTTCAGGTTCAAAGCATGTGCGTGACCCTGTGAGCCGTAACCGATGATCGCCACTTTTTTGCCCTGAATGATTGACAGGTCCGCATCGTTGTCGTGGTATGTCTTCGCCATGGGTGTTCCGTATTCCTTCCGTGTGTGTGTGGCTGTGTTTGTTAGTTTGTCTGCCGGCAACAGGCACATTGCATTCTGAGCCGGACGGACTGAATAGCTTCCCGAACCTGTCATTCTGAGCGCGCGTAAGTGCCTACTGTCGGCAATCCGGCCACTCACGCCGTGTCGACCTTCAATCCCGAAAGCGCTGGTCTCCCGTCACATCCGGCTCCAGCACCTCGGCCTCATGCTCCTCACCGAGTACCCCCGGTACCCGCATCGCCCCCAGCACACGCGAGCCGTGCTTGCCGCGCCGCATCACCATGCGCCCGGTCCGCGCCACCTCCAGCACCCGGTCACCGCTTTCTTCCAGCACCTGGATCAGCCCTTCGATCTTGCTTTCAACCCCTGTGATCTCGATCATCAGCGACTCGGTCGCCAGGTCCACAATGCGCGCGCGAAATACCTCCACCAGCTCGAAGATGTGAGAGCGCGTTTGCGGCGTCGCGGCGACCTTGATCAGCGCCAGTTCGCGCGTCACCGTCGCCTGCGCGCCCACATCATCCACGCTCACCACGTTTTCCAGCTTGTAAAGCGAAGCCGCGATGCGGTGCCCCGCAGTCGACGAAGCCTCGGCCACAATCGTCATCCGCGACGTCCCGACGCGCTCCGATTGCCCGACGACCAGTGAATAAATATTCACATTCAGCCGCCGGAAGAGCAGGGAAACGCGACTCAGAACCCCGGGTTTGTCTTCGACCAGTGCAACAAATGTGTGCAGCATTCTTTCCTTTGCTTGAGTCGTGAGGGGAGCCGACGTACCGGACTGCTATGTTCCCTACAGAAATTTCATCTTCAATAATGAAGAGCGTTATCTCGCAACGATTGCAGATGATCAGAAGTTGGCTCAATCGCGAACACTCTAGACCAAATCTTTAGGTCTGTCCTGAAAAGCAGGTTATCAGCCAAGCTACGGAATGTGTTCCTTCTGAAGCTTGAAAGAGAGAGCTACTTCTTTTTCAAAGTTTCGATCGCTTCATCATGACGACGCTGCTCAGCGTAGAACTCGCTATAGTCCTTGCGCAGTGCTTTCAGCTCGCCATCGAACTGACTCCGCAAACCTTTTACTTCGTTGTCAAGGCGATCGATGCGCCCATCGATTCTATCGATACGACCCTCCAACCTGTCCTCCATGCGCCGAAAATCCGCGCGCAACTCCTTCTGGTCGTTGCGGGCAAATAAAATCCCGGCCAGGATCGCGATCAGCGTCGCCCCGAATTGAAAATTCTCATGCATATCGTCTACCTTGAGTGAGGTTGTAACACGTTCCGCCTGCCAGCCCGACACTGTGAACTTTGTACCAGGGCTTAAGTGGAATGCCTACGCATCCTCCCCCGTCTCCAGCATCGGGTCCGGACCACTCGCAGGCCGCAGGATCATCTCATGCAGCGCCGCCCCGGCGGGAATCATCGGGTACACCGACTCTTCTTTTTCCACCAGGAAATTGATCAGAAACGGCCCCTTCGTACCGCGAGCCCGCGTCAGCGCTGCATCCACCTCGCCCCGCGTCCGCACCGTCGCTCCTGCAATGCCGTGCGCGTCCGCGAGCTTCACAAAGTCCGGCGACAGGATCGGCGACGACGCATAGTTTTTGTCATAGAAAAACTCCTGCCACTGCCGCACCATGCCCAGGTAGCCGTTGTTCACGATCGCGATATTGATGTCGAGATTCTCCTGCGCGATCGTCGACAGCTCGCACGCCGTCATCTGGAATCCGCCGTCACCCGCAATCACCCACACCTCGCGGTCCGGGCACGCGACTTTCGCGCCGATCCCCGCCGGCAATGCAAAGCCCATTGTTCCCAGCCCGCCCGACGTGATCAACGTGCGCGGCTGCTCGTGCCGGTAATACTGTGCCTCCCACATCTGGTGCTGCCCCACGTCCGTCGCGACGATCGCGTTGCCGCCGGTCGCCCGCCACAGGTCGTGCATCACGTGCGCCGCGTACAGGTGGCCAAGATCCGGCAGGTTGCGGATGTCGCGCACCGCGCCCTCGCCCTTACTCATGCCGATCTCGCGCAGCCATGCACTTTCATTCGCCGTGTCTGCTCCGCTGAGCAGCGGCAGCAGCCCGTCCAGTACCTCGCCGAGGTCGCCCAGCAGGGCAACATCCACCTTGACATTCTTGTTGATCTCCGACGGATCGATCTCGATATGAATTTTCTTCGCATGCGGCGCATACGTCGCCAGAGTGCCCGTCACGCGGTCGTCAAAGCGCATGCCGCAGGCGATCAACAGGTCCGCTTTCTGAATGGCATCGTTGACCCACGATTCGCCATGCATCCCCATCATGCCCAGCGCCAGCGGGTGCGACGCCGGAAAGCCGCCTAACCCCAGCAGCGTTGTCGCCACCGGAATCCCCATGCGTTCCGCCAGCGTCAGCATCGCCTCCGTCGCCCCGGCTTTGATCACGCCGTGACCGGCCAGGATCACCGGACGCTTCGCCGCGCGAATCAGTTCTGCCGCGCTCGCCAACGTACCGGCCAGCGATCCTGCCTCCGCCTTCAGCATCGGGTGCGGACGCCGAGGCTTCGGTGCCGCTGCCGCGAAGTTGAACTTTGCAATGGCCTGCTGCGCGTCCTTTGTGATATCGACCAGCACCGGCCCGGGCCGCCCCGCCTGCGCCACCGCGAACGCCTCGCGCAGCACCGGCGCGATCTCGTCCGCCCGGGTCACCAGGTAGTTGTGCTTGGTCACCGGCAGCGTCGCGCCCGTGATGTCGACTTCCTGAAACGCATCCGAACCCAGCACCTTGCTCGAAACCTGCCCCGTGATGCAAACGATTGGAATCGAATCCAGCATCGCCGTCGCCAGGCCCGTCACCATATTCGTAGCGCCCGGCCCCGAGGTCGCAATCGCCACGCCCACCCGCCCGGAAGCCCGCGCGTAGCCGTCGGCCATGTGCGTCGCCCCCTGCTCATGCCGTACCAGGATGTGCCGGATGGGAAACTTGCGCAGTGCGTCGTACACCGGCAAAATCGCGCCGCCCGGGTACCCGAATACTTCGCGCACCCCTTCGCCCTCCAGCGTCGCCCACACAATCTCCGCGCCCGTCAGCTCGATGGCCGCCGTGGTGTGCTCTGCCTGCATCACTTCGTCGTGCGTGTGCCGCGGTGCCGCGGGCGCAGGCTGCGCGCCCCGGCCCATCTGCCAGTCCTGCATCGGATTCGGTCGCTCATTGCTGCTGTTCATTGTGCTTCTCCCGTCGTTCGAGTACCCGCCACGAAGTGGCCGCTTCCCGCGCAGGGGGTCTTAGCCTTACGTAGTAACCGCCCCAAGCGAAGCCGACGAAACCGAGTCCGCGTATTTGCGAAAGACCCCGCGCGCATACCGCGGCGCAGGCGCTGTCCAGCTCGCCAGCCGCGCGGCAATTTCTTCGTCCGGCACATCGATCCGCAACGAGCGCCCCGGTATATCGAACACCACCGTATCCCCTTCACGCACCGCCGCAATTGGGCCGCCCATCGCCGCCTCCGGCGCCACGTGCCCCGCCATCAGCCCGCGCGTCGCGCCGCTGAAACGCCCATCGGTCAGCAGCGCCACATTCTCGCTTAGCTCCGGAATCCCCGCGATCGCCGCCGTCACCGACAACATTTCCTGCATCCCGGGGCCGCCGCGCGGGCCTTCATAGCGAATCACCACCACATCGTTCGGGCGAATGCGCCCTGCCTGTACCGCGCGAAACGCTTCCGGCTCCGACTCAAACACCCGCGCCGGCCCCGTGTGTGTCAGCCGCTTGTGCCCGGCCACCTTGATCACGCAGCCTTCGGGCGCAATGTTGCCTTTCAGGATCACGAGCCCCCCGGTCGGCTTGATTGCCTGCGATGCCGGAAAAATCACCTGCTGCCCGGCTGTTTCCTCAGCCAGCGCCGCTTCCTCGGCCAGGGTTTTGCCGGTCACGTTCGGCGCGTCGCCCGCGATCAGCCCCGCTTCCAGCAACCGGCGCGCCAGCAGGCGCGACCCGCCCGCCCGGTGATAATCCGCTGCCACATACTTGCCGCCCGGCTTCAAGTCGCACAACAGCGGTGTCCGGGTTGAAATTCGGTCGAAGTCGTCCATCGTCAGCGGCAGGCCCAGCTCATGCGCGATCGCCAGAAAATGCAGCACCGCATTGGTCGAACCGCCCGATGCCGCTACGCTCGCAATCGCGTTTTCAAGCGAGACCGATGTGATGAGCCGCGACGGCTTGAGACCCTCGCGCGCGGCCCGCATCACCAGGTGCCCCGCCTGCCGCGAGGCTTCGAGCTTCGCCGGCAAAAACGCCGGCACCCCCGACAGGCCCAGCGGCGAAATCCCCAAAAACTCACACGCCATCGCCATCGTGTTCGCCGTAAACTGGCCGCCGCACGCCCCGGCACCGGGGCACGCATTCGCTTCCACGGCTTCCAG
>CAXSBW010000110.1:5346-6798 GCA_964235795.1 uncultured Acidobacteriaceae bacterium
GAAGCCGCAGCCCAAACGCATCCGTTATCAGGTTCTCCTCAAGCGAAACCGTCAGCGCGTATCCATCGCCGGCCTTTGCCTGCAACGTGATCCGCTCGATCTCCGGCTCCGTCAGCTCCACCAGCAGAATCCCGTTCTTCCCGGCATTCGAGTGAAAAATATCGGCGAAGCTCGGTGCCAGCACGCAGCGGAATCCGTATTGCGCCAGCGCCCACGCCGCATGCTCGCGCGACGACCCGCAACCGAAGTTTTTCCCCGCGACCAGGATCCGCGACCCATGGTACGCCGGGTCGTTCAGGCAAAACTCCGGCTTTTTCCGCCAGTCGTAAAACAAAAAATCCTCGTAGCCGGTCCGCTCAATCCGCTTCAAAAACTGCTTGGGAATGATCTGGTCCGTGTCCACGTTCGACAGCGCGAGCGGCGTCACGACCGACGTTAACGTCCGAAAAGGTTCCATCAGGCAAGCACCTCCGCCTGCTTGTACTGCCAGGTCCGCACATCGGTAAACCGCCCCATCACTGCCGCCGCCGCCGCCATCTCGGGCGAGACCAGGTGCGTGCGCCCGCCCTGCCCCTGCCGCCCTTCAAAGTTGCGGTTGCTGGTCGAAGCGCACCGCTCGCCCGGCTGGAGAATGTCCGGGTTCATCCCCAGGCACATCGAACAGCCCGGCTCCCGCCAGTCGAACCCCGCCTGCCGAAATACAAAGTCCAGTCCTTCGCGCTCTGCCTGCGCCTTTACCTGCTGCGAGCCCGGCACCACCATCGCGCGCACACTCGCATGCACGCGATACCCGGCCACAACGCGAGCCGCCGCGCGCAAATCCTCGATCCGCGCGTTGGTGCACGAGCCGATAAATACGCGGTCGATCGCGATCTCCTCGATCGGCGTTCCGGCCCGCAGGTCCATATAGGCAAGCGCCCGCGCAAGTCCGTTCCGCTCCGCTTCCGTCTTGCCGAGCGATGGATCCGGCACCGCGTCCGTGATCGTGACGACCATTCCTGGGCTCGTGCCCCACGTCACGCACGGTGCCAGTTCCGCGGCGTCGATCACCAGTTCGCGATCGAACACCGCGCCCTCGTCGGTCGGCAGCTTGCGCCATTCTGCCTTTGCTCGCTCCCATTCCGCGCCCTTCGGTGCGAATCGCCGGCCTTCCAGGTACGCAAACGTCGTCTCGTCCGGCGCGATCATGCCCGCGCGCGCGCCCGCCTCGATGCTCATGTTGCACACCGTCATCCGGCCTTCCATCGACAGCGCCCGGATCGCCGACCCCGCGTACTCGACCGCGTATCCCGTCGCGCCATCGGTACCGATACGCCCGATAATGCCCAGCACCATATCTTTCGCCGTCACGCCGTGCGGCAGCTCGCCTTCGACCGAGATCCGAAACGTCTTCGGCCGAGACTGCGGCACTGTTTGCGTCGCCAGCACATGCTCCACCTCGCTCGTGCCGAT
>CAXSBW010000111.1:0-3967 GCA_964235795.1 uncultured Acidobacteriaceae bacterium
AACCCATAACCGACCACGCTGGACTTGATCTTGAGCGGCGCGTACTCGAAAACCGGCAGGTTGTGTCCGGCGGCGGCCAGCAGCGCAACCCCGCGCACATGGCCGAGCTTCAACGCGGACTGTGCGTTGACGGAATGAAAGACGGCTTCAACCGCGATTGCATCGGGCCGGTGCTGCCCGATCAGCGCGTGCAGCTCGCGATGCACCAGCGCGAGCCGCGGCGCAAGCGCGTCTTTTTTGGGGAGCCGGATGGCCCCGGCGCACACGGGCACAAGTCGCCGCTCGCGCACCGTTTCTTCCACTTCGACCACGCCGTAGCCGGTCCACTCCGTGCCGCAATCGATCCCAAATACGCGCATGCAACCTGAGTGTAGCGTGACGGCCAGCGATCTCATCCCGCGAAGCAGAGTTAAGGCTCTGCGGTTCCGACGGCTACCGCGAAACACCTTCGAGCGGCGAGGATGCCGTGGCATACAGCTTGCGCGGCATGCGCCCGGCCAGAAACGCCTGCCGCCCGGCGAGCACTGCGTGGCTCATCGCCTCGGCCATCAGGACGGGCTTCTGCGCCGCGGCCAGGCAGGAGTTCAACAAGACTGCGTCCGCGCCCATCTCCATGGCCAGCGCCGCATCAGAGGCCGTGCCCAGACCGGCATCGACAATCAGCGGCACCTCGTGAATCAGTTCGCGCAGTATCCGGAGATTGTCCCGGTTCGAAATGCCCAGCCCGGAACCGATCGGCGCGCCCAGCGGCATCACGGCGGCCGCGCCCGCGTCGATCAGCCGACGGGCAAACACGATGTCATCCGTTGTATACGGCAGCACCGTGAAACCTTCCTTGACCAGCACCCGCGTGGCTTCAAGCGTCGCCTGCACATCGGGGTACAACGTGGCCTGGTCGCCGATCACTTCGATCTTGACCCAGTCCGACAGCCCGACCTCGCGGCCCAGCCTTGCCGCGCGAATGGCCTCATCGGCCGTATAGCAGCCGGCGGTGTTGGGCAGCAGAAAGTAGCGTCGCGGGTCGATAAAGTCCAGCAAAGACTCGCGCGAGCGATCGAGATTCACCCTTCGGACGGCCACCGTGACGAGTTCGGCACCCGAAGCCTCGATGGCGGCCTGCGTCTCCGCGCCATCCCTGTACTTGCCGGTGCCCACGATCAGCCGCGACTGAAAAGCCCTGCCTGCGATGACAAGCGGTTCCATGGCTTGATTGTAAAGCGCAGCCGAGAAAACAAAAGGCCCGCTCGGAAGCGGGCCTTTTGCCGGTGCACTGTTGAGATTGACCTGAGGCATCCTTCGAGCCAAACTGCCCACGCATACCCAATCCTGCGTGAACTGCTCTTGAGATGGGCCTCGGCGTCTATAACAATCCGCCAGGTCTAGAGCTGGAAGGAGCCCTAAGCCTCAGACACCTCACATACTGCGTCGCACAAACTACAGTCAGAACTTGTCATGTATTGGATCGCCCTCCTTTCCTGTGTAGCTCCAACATACCGCCGGTGTTTCGCGGCGTCAAGAGCCTCCTTGCAGGCCATTGTTGAGCCCGCGCAAAGGATCGCAGGCCATGCCTGCTCACCATGCGTGCACCCATCCGTCGCGTCGCGTGAGCGCGATCTCAACCCCGAAAAGCCGGCTCAGCACCGGCCCGGTCAGCAGGTCACGGCGCGGGCCATCGGCCACGATCCGCCCGCTCTTCATCAGGACCACCCGGTCGATCTCCGGGAGGATATCGGCAAGCTGATGCGTTACCAAAATCAGCCCCGTGCCGGCCTGGGCGACCGCGCGCAGGGCCAGTCCCAGCTCCCGCTGAGCCCGCAGATCCAGTGCGTTCGAGGGCTCGTCGAGCAGCAGCATGCGTGGCCGATGCACCAGCGCCCGCGCGATGGTGATGCGTCGCTGCTCGCCCGCCGACATGGCCCCGACCGGCTTGCGGGCAAGATGGCCGGCTCGCATCCGCTCCAGCATCTCTTCGGCACAGGCATGCATCTCGGGCGTGACCGCATGATGGGGCCACAGGGCCGACGCACCGAAGAACCCGGCCAGCACCGCGTCCAGCCCATTCGTCGTCGCGGTGCGCTCGCCCGGCAGCTCTGCCCCGACAACGCCGAAGAACGGCCGCAGCTGACCCAGGTCCCAACGCTCCCGGCCTAACAGGGTGAACTGCGCTCGCGATTCACCCGGCCCGGGTGCGGCCGGGTACAGCTCGCGCGTCAGCAGCTTGATCAGCGTCGACTTGCCGCAGCCATTTGGCCCCAGCAACACCAGGTGCTCGCCGAGCGCGATCTCAAGCGATATGTCGTGCAGCACCACGGCATCGGCCCGCGCCACGAAAACACCGCGCATGGACAGAAAGCTGTCCGAACTTCCCTGCATTCCCTTTGCTCCCGCTTTCGATACAGTAGAGCCAGCATGCATAACAGCGCCCCGCAAACCGCAAATCCCTTGCCCCTGGAGCCGTCGCCCACTGCCGACCTGCTGCCCGCCGAAGCCCTGCCCGGCGGGTTTCGCTTCGCGGCCACGCGAGCCGGCATCAAGCCGAGCGGCAAGCCCGACCTCACCTGCATTGTCGCCGCTGCGGGTACGCAGGCAGCGGCGCTGTTCACCGGCAACCGGGTGGTTGCGGCGCCGGTCACGGTCGGTCGCGAGCACCTCAGTGCCACCGGGGGTCGTTTGCGGGCCGTGATCGTCAACAGCGGCAATGCCAACTGTGCCACCGGCGAGGCCGGCCTCCAGGCCGCGCGGCAAAGCTGCGCCACGGCGGCAGACATCCTCGGTTGCCCAGTGGAGGAAGTCCTGCCCGGCTCCACGGGAATCATCGGCGTCCCGCTGCCCGTGGACAAGCTGACAGCTGCCCTGCCTGCGGTGTTTGACGCGCTCGATGGAAGCCCGGCGGCGTTTTCAGCCTTTGCCCGCGCCATCCTCACCACTGACACCCGCCCCAAGGTCGCACACCGGCAGATCGCGATCGGCGGGCAGACGGTCCGGCTCGCGGGAGCCTGCAAAGGCGCCGGCATGATCCACCCCCGGCTGACGCCCCCGCATGCCACCATGCTGGCCTACCTGCTGACGGACGCCGTCATCGAGGCCCCGGCTCTTCAAACGCTGCTGAACCGGAGCGCCGAGCGCTCCTTCAATCGCATCTCGATCGACGGCGACACCTCCACCAACGACACGCTCGTTCTGTTGGCCTCCGGGGCAAGCGGGGTCGCGGTTTCCGCAGAGGACCCTGCCTTTGCGGAGGCGCTCAACGCAATCTGCGAGGAGCTCGCGCTCGCCATCGTCGAGGATGGCGAAGGGGTCACCCACGTCGTCACTCTCGAGATCGAGGGCGCGCCGTCCGACGCCGAAGCACTGACCGTCGCCCGCGCCATCGCCCACTCGCCGCTCGTGAAAACGGCCTGGGCCGGCAGCGATCCGAACTGGGGCCGGCTCGTGTCGGCGATCGGCAGCAGCGGCGTGCCGGTCGATCCGGCTCGCATCGGCATTCAGCTGGATGGGCTGCCCGTATGTGAAAACGGCGGGCGCGCCGCCGCCTTCGACACCGGTGCGGTGCATGACGCCATGTCGCGGCGCCGTTTCACGATCGCCATCCAGCTCCATCTGGGTGAAGGCAGCTGCCGTTTCTGGACGACGGATCTGACAGAAGCCTACGTCCGCATCAACGCTGACTACTCCTCGTAGCCGGGGCCAAACGGCGTCCGGCCCTTTTTTTCGCCCGGTGCCGCATTTCCAGTGCAGGAAGGTGAAAGCCGCGTGAATACGGCGCTTCCCTCGTACCGGCAGCGCAGTTTCACAGCTTTATACACATTTATGTTGAAAACTCCCGCTTGCGCTCCCGGCGCTTGCGTGGTGCATGAGGCAGGCGAGTGAGCAAGGAAGAAGAAGCGAGAGTTCGCGACGAGCTGCTGCAGGGGCTGTATGCAAGCGTACTGCGGGTGCGCCTGGCGCAATCCCTGGTCAAGGGACC
>CAXSBW010000111.1:4067-6743 GCA_964235795.1 uncultured Acidobacteriaceae bacterium
AAGGGACCTGCCGTCGGGGCCACGCCGGCAACTGCCGAAGCAGTCGCGGCCGGCCTTGAAGCGAATCTTCAGACCATCGACCTCATCGCGGGGCCCCGGCGTGGAGGCATAGCCCTGCAAGCGCTGCGCGGGGCTTCCTCCGCGGCCGGCGATCTGCGCACGGGGCTGCTGCCCCTGCCTCAGGGTGAGGCCGTCGCGGCGGCCTTTGTTCTGGGCGCTCTTTCGGCCGTCGTGCACCAGGGTGCGGGCGCGGTCCTGGTCGTTCTATTGCCCCCCTCGGCCGGGCTCGCGGAAGGGAAAACACCCGCGACGGCCCTGCCGAAGACCTGGGCCGGGGTCGGTGCGCACGCAGCCCGGCTCCGCCTGCCGCTGCTGTTTGTTTCAGAGGGTACGGCCAGGGTAGCGAATCCGGATCCCGCGCAGCCCCCGCCGGCTTTTCCGACCATCCCGGTCGATCGCGATGACGCACTGGCGATCTACCGGGTTGTTTTTGAGTGCGCTCAACGCGCTCGCCTGGGCGCCGGACCCAGCCACCTGGCGTGTGTGCCGCGCCCCCGCAAGGGCTCGGCGGATGGGTCCGACGCGCTTGTCCGGCTGGAAACGATGCTGCGCGCCCGCGGGGCATTCGGCAAAAGCTGGCGCAACGGGCTGGAGCGACGGCTGATTCGCGAGCTGACCGAAGCCTGAATTTCATGCTTCTGTCCCGGCCTGAGTCCCATTTTGGAACACTGAACCAGTTTGGGCCGGCTTTTGCATGGATAGGTCGAGCGCGCGGCAGTGCGCCCTTGTGCTCCCCCGCCCCTTCATCTAGGCTTGCCCTTGAGCGCCATCCTGGGTAAGGAGATCGGGAGCGTCTGCCGCATTCGAGGTGAGAGTGAGATTCAGCGTCGCGATCTGTTTGCTGGCTGCCTTCGGGTTCCCTGTTTTGAGCCCGGCCCAGTCCCAACAGCAGCCGTCGACCTCCGGACCTGAAGTGCGGTCCCAGTCGGGCCCCCTGCCGGATCTTCATCTTCCGCGCAACTACCGCCAGGCCTACTCGGTCGAGGACCGTGACGGACAAGGCTCTATCTATGTCCCCATGGACAGCTGGGTGTACCCGGCGCTGGACCGTTTGCATGCGCTCGGCTACCTCGACACGGCCTTTCTCGGCCTGCGTCCCTGGACCCGTCTCAGCATCTTCCACATGCTCGACAACACCGACGCACCGTCGATCGACGCGGACGGCCCGGCACAGGAAGAAGCCGAAACCATCTACCATGCCGTGCTGAACGAGGTCGGGCCGGACCTGTACTTTACCGGGGAACATGCTGAACTGGACCGCGTCTACTCACGCTTTCTGTACATCAAGAACCCCATCCTCAACGACAGCTTCCACCTGGGTCAAAGCATCATCAATGACTACGGAAGACCTTTTCAGCCCGGCCTGAACAATGTGACGGGTGCCGAAGGCCGCGTCGAGGCCGGTCGCGCCACGCTGCACGTGCGCGCTGAGCTGCAGCGCGCGCCCGGTGCGCCGGGCTACTCGCTCGCGCTCGGCCAATACCTGTCGCAGGTCCTCGACTACATCCCGTACAACCCGGCCATCCGCCAGGCCACCGACCCGGTCGGCCCGATCTCGTCGGTGTTTCACTTCCGGGTTCTTGAGGCCGACCTCTCGTACCACCTCTGGAAACACGAGCTGTCGATCGGCAAGTCGGATCACTGGCTGGGCCCGGCGCAGGGCGGTGCCATGGCCTGGAGCACCAACGCCGACAACATTTACAGCTTTGAGATCAACCGCGTCGAGCCGTTCTACGTGCCGCTGCTGCGACGTGCCACCGGGCCCATCCGCTACGACTTCTTTGTCGGAACTCTGGGGGGACACACCCAGCCCAACCACCCCTGGGTGCATGCTGAAAAAATCAGCATCCACCCGACCAAGAACCTGGAAATGGGCTTTGAACGGACGGTGATCTGGGGCGGCAAAGGGCACGAGCCCGTCAACCTGCACACGTTTTTGCGCTCCTTTGTGGATACCAACGGGACGACCGACTCCATCAAGTTCTCAAAGAACGATCCCGGCGCGCGTTTCAGCGCCTTTGACTTCACCTATAGGCTGCCGCTGCTGCGCGACTGGGTCACGCTTTACACGGATTCTTTCGCCCACGACGATGTCAGCCCCATTTCCGCGCCGCGTCGCGCCGCTGTTCATCCCGGTATCTTTCTTTCTCATTTTCCCAAGGTGCCGGCACTCGATTTGCGCCTTGAAGCCGCTTCGACGGACTGTGTGACGGATCGCTGCCATGGAAATCCAGTCTCCGGGCCGGGGCAGTTCTACTACTACGAGGCTGTGCAGCAGCAGGGCACCACCAATAAAGGTTTCCTGTATACCGACCCGATCGGGCGCGACGACAAGGGCGTGCAGGCCTGGCTGACCTATCACCTGACGCCACAGGAGCAGGTACAGTTCTCCTTTCGAGGCGTCAAGGCGGACAAGAACTTCATCCCCGGCACGGTGCCGGCCGATCCAGGTTCGAACGCCTTCACCCCCGGCGGCACCACTCAAAGCGAGTACAAGCTGGACATTGTCAAGCGCCTGGTGCCGGAGCTGGAAGTGCACCTGGCGGGCCAGTTTGAGCGCTGGGAAGCTCCCATTTATATGCCGGGCCGTCACCGCGACCTGGGGATGTGGGGCGA
>CAXSBW010000112.1:0-6532 GCA_964235795.1 uncultured Acidobacteriaceae bacterium
CCCTTCTTCGCCTCGTGGCTCGCCAGCAGGGCTTCGAGCTGGGTCAGCAGGTCGTGGGTGTTCATCGGCTTGACCAGCATCTTGTCGGCGCTTTCATCGTCCCACTCGGAGCCGGGGAGGGGAAAGGCTGTCAGCATGGCGACGGCCGGGCGGTAGGGAGCGGTTTTGGCGGCCTGGACGATTTCGAGCCCGGCACTTTCGCTTTCCATGCGCATGTCGGTGATGACCATGTCGTAGGTGTGAGTCTTGATCTTGGATCGGCCTTCGCGGGCCGAAGCTGCCGTTTCTACCTCGAAGCCGCTGACTTCAAGCACGGCCTTGAGCGTCAGCAGGATCGTCAGTTCATCATCCACCAGCAGTATGCGCCGCTTCGCTGCCATCGTTTTCTCCCTTTCACGCTTAAGCGAGACACCCAATCGTAGCAGGGCTTTTTTGCGGCTTCCTGTTACTCTCGTGCTGCCGGGCGCGAGAACGTAAACTGACTCATGCCTTCTTATTATGTCCATTCGCTGGGCTGCCGGGCTTCGGCGGCCGATGGCGACGCCATCGCCGCGGCGCTCGAGCGGGAGGGCGGCCTGGTAGCGGGCCCGTTGGAGCAGGCCGGGGTCGTGGTTGTGAACACCTGCTCGGTCACAGCCGAGGCTGAGAAAACCGCCCGCGCGCTGATCCGGCGCGTGCGCCGCGCCAATCCCGGCGCACGGGTCGTGGTGACAGGCTGTTATGCGCAGCGCGCCCCGGAGGAGCTTGCGGCGCTGCCGGGCGTGGACGCTGTGGCCGGCAATAGCCACAAGGCTTCAGTCGCACGCCTGGCTCTCGGCGACCTGGACCGGCCCGGTGGATTTGTCCCGCTGACCACCCTGCACACGCCTTACCCTGCGCACTGGGTCGGCGGCGAACACCATGAAGCACTGGCCCCCGCGACCGGATTCCGCACCCGGCCCATCCTCAAGGTGCAGGACGGCTGCGGCCATCGCTGCTCCTTCTGCGTGATCCCGGAGACGCGCGGCCCCAGCCGTTCGGTCGGGCTGGACGACGCGCTCGCGACCGCGCGGGCCTTTACGCTGGGCGGCGGACAGGAGCTGGTGTTGTCCGGCATCAACCTGGGCCGATGGGGGCGCGATCTCCGTCCGACGCAAACGCTTGCGGACCTGGTCCGGGCGCTGCTGGAACAAACGACCCTGCCGCGACTTCGGCTCTCCTCGGTAGAGCCGATGGACTGGACGCCCGAATTGGTCGAGCTGTTTGCCCACCACAGCACCGGAGAACATCCACGGCTGGCCCCGCACGCTCACCTGCCGCTCCAGTCGGGTGCCGACGAGATCCTGCGCCGCATGCACCGGCGTTACAGGCCCTGGCACTACCTTCACAAGGTGCAGGCATTGCGGGCAGCGCTGCCGGATGCGGCCCTTGGAGCCGACGTGATGGTCGGCTTTCCCGGCGAGACCGACGCCTTGTTTCGCCAGACCTATGACCTGGTTGAGGCTTCGCCGCTCACCTATCTCCACCTGTTTCCATTTTCTCCCCGGCCGCATACGGCTGCGGAACTCCTGCACCGAGGCTCGCCGGTGCCCGCCGAGGTCGTTCGGGGGCGCATGGAGGCCTTGCGATCGCTGGCGGAGGAGAAACATCGCCGGTTCGCTGAGCGCTTCATCGGTCGCACCCTTTCGGCTGTAACGCTGCGCGACGGCAGCGCTCTGACCGCAAACTTCCTCCGGGTCACGCTTTCCTCCCCTTCGCCGGCAAACAGGCTTGTGACGCTCTGCATCTCACAGAATGTGTCGCAAAGTCTGTGTGGAACAGTTCTCGTCGAGACACAAACACGGTAGCTCGCCAGCCTTTTTGCGCGAGATGCTATGCTGGTGAGCGAGGCGCTCCATCTGTCGGCGCTGAAAGTGGAGGAAAGTCATCGATAAACGTTCGGCCAAGCAGTTCATCCGGATCAATGACAAGATCCGTGCGCGCGAAGTGCGCGTGATCGACGATAGCGGCGAGCAGCTCGGCATTCTGCCGCCCTTCGAGGCGCTGAAGATTGCACGAGAGCGCGGCCTTGATCTGGTCGAGGTATCGCCCAGCGCTGTTCCGCCGGTCTGCCGCATCCAGGATTATGGCAAGTTCCTGTATGAGAAAGACAAAAGCGATCGTGCGGCGCGCAAGAAGCAGAAGATCATCGTCATCAAGGAAGTCAAGTTCTCCGTCACGGTGGACGAGCATGACTACCAGACGAAGAAGAACCAGGCTGTGCGTTTTCTGACCGAGGGTGACAAAGTGAAGGCCAGTCTGCGCTTCCGCGGGCGGCAGATGGCTCATCGCGATCTGGGCTACAACATCATCAACCGGCTGATCCTGGACATCGGCGAAAACGGCACGGTTGAGTTTATGCCGCGCATGGAAGGGACAACCCTTCACGCGATCCTGGCACCGGGTAAGAAGATGATGGCGGAAAAGGAAGCCGCTGCGAAAAAAGCCGCACCGGCTCCGATACCTCAACCCGCTCCCCCGGCTGCGCAAACCACAGTCCAGTAAGCCTGCAGGGCAGCTCTTTATGGCTGCCCATCGCGCCAACATGGGCCTGCTTTCAGTTCGTGCACTCACGGTGCATGCCACGTCATGCATAGCGTGCCGGCTGCGGCTGCTCCGCTCTTTATTAGCCGCGGCTCTGTTGCAGGGTGAGCCGCGCGAAACTCCATGTATACTGGCAAATGTTGTTCCTAGTGCCTACTTCAGCAGGAAAGCAGCAATCCCCATGCCCAAGCTCAAGACCCACAAGGGTGCCGCCAAGCGCTTCAAAAAAACAGGGACCGGCAAAATCAAGCGCGGCCAGTCCAAGATGCGGCACATCCTGACGTCGAAGGAAACCAAGACCAAGCGTAAGCTCGCCCACACGGCGCTGGTTTCGGATGCCGACTACGCCAAGGTTGCCCGCATGATTCCCTACGCCTGAGTCCGTACCTGCCCACAGGCAGACACGCGGGAAGCGCTAATTGATAGCGCCGACCCCGAACACACTTTACGAGCTGTGTTCGAGAGACCCAAGGCACCAGCGAGTGAAGAGGCAGCCTCTGCCTCCAGCCGCCAATCAGCCATTTAAAAAGGAGCAGACCCTATGCCACGCGTCAAACGTGGAACCAAGCGCAATGACCGCCGCAAGAAGATCCTCAAGCGCGCCAGCGGCTACTTTCTTACAAAGTCCAAGCTCTACCAGGCCGCGCAGGAGGCCGTCGAACGCGGACTGAAGTTTGCTTACAGCGGTCGCAAACAGAAGAAGCGGCAGTATCGCTCGCTGTGGATTGTGCGCATCAATGCAGCCGCCAAGATCAACGGTATCTCGTACTCGCAGCTGATGCATGGGTTGAAGCAGGCCGGCGTCGAGCTCGACCGCAAGATGCTCGCCGACATCGCCGTTCGCGACGAACAGGGTTTTGCCGCGCTTGTCGGGCAGGCAAAGGCGGCTCTGGGCACCCCTGCGGCAGCCTAGTTCCCTCCAGGTTGTAATCCCGGGCGCGCTCCTTGTGAGCGCGCCTTGTTGTTTCTGTCGTTGCATGGCGGCGTCGGCGCTCGCCTGACGCACAACATCGCTCCATGCACTGGCATCTGTTTAAGTGGAGGGCAACTATGGCGAACGACGACAAATCCATCCGTAACCTGATCTCGGTGCTGCGCGACGGCGAGAAAGGGTTCGTCGACATCGGCGAGCATCTCGAACACCCGGAACACCGCTCTTTTTTCATGGAAGAAGCCAAGGTTCGCGGCAGCTATGCGAGCGAACTGGAGCGCACGGTCAATCGCGTCACCGATGCTGACGTTCACGAAACCGGCACGACCATCGGTGCGGTTCACCGGACCTGGGGCGACATCAAGGCTCGCCTGGGCGGCGGAGACCACACGCTGCTGGATACCGCGGAACAAGGGGAAGATGCGGCCAAGAAGGCTTACCAGGAAGCCCTCGATGATGCCGCTGTTTCCGACACGGTACGCGCTGTGATCGCGCAACAGTTCGAGCATGTGAAGCGCTCGCACGATCAGGTCAAGGCTTTTCGCAACGCGGCAGCCGCTGCCAAGTAGACAGGCATTCGACAGGAGGGTGCGCCACGGCGCACCCTTTTTCAGGTCTGTAGGGCTCCGTTGATAATGAACCATGATCCGCGCCTGGAACGGCATTTTGCCCGTTATTCCCGATTCCTGCTACGTCGACAGTTCGGCGCAGATCCTGGGCGACGTCGTACTCGGCGAACACAGCAGTGTCTGGATGAATGCGGTCGTGCGCGGCGATGTCCACTCCATCCGCATCGGCGCGCAATCCAACGTGCAGGACTGCGCCGTGCTGCACGGCATGCGGCATCTCTACCCCGTGCATGTCGGCGACGGAGTTTCCATTGGCCACAATGCCACCGTGCATGGCTGCGTTATTGAGGACCACTGCCTGATCGGCATCGGCGCACGGGTACTTAACAATGCGCGCATCGGAGAAGGCTCCATTGTTGCCGCCGGCGCCGTGGTGCCCGAGGGCATGGTGGTGCCGTCGCGTTCGCTGGTGATGGGGCTGCCGGCAAGGGTGCGCCGAGCCGTCACGGATGAGGATTACGACCTCATCCGGATGTACGCGCGCAATTATCTCGATTACACGGCGCAGGCGATACGAAGCCTTTAAACGCCGGCGTTCACGTTGTCGCGATGCGTGGCATACACGCCCCAGATAATGCAAATAGGGTGGAGCACAAACAACGCTGTTCCGGCTGTCAGGATGCCGAGTACCCCATAAAGAATGCCCATGATGATCGCGCCGACAACCGTGCCGTACAACATGCCGAATGGGCCGAGCAGCGCGGTAAGAACCAGGGCGAGGACGATGCTCTTGCGACCTGCTGCCATGTGTGGACGCCTCCTTGCGACCTGCTAAACGAGATGGCGGGGCGGAAGGACGGGTTGCCGTTTCAGGCATGACCCTCTTCCGTCGGCTGATAAACTGGGCAATCAGCCAACCATGACCCCTTTGAAAGCAGTCCGCGGCACGCGCGATCTTCTGCCGCCTGAAACCGAGCTATGGAACCATGTCGAGGCCACGGCGCGTCGCCTCTTCGCGCGCTACAACTTCGGCGAGATCCGTACGCCCATCTTTGAAGACACGCAGCTCTTTGCTCGCGGCATCGGCGAGGAAACCGATGTTGTTTCCAAAGAGATGTACACCTGGGAAGACCGGGCGCGCGCGGCGAGCGAAAAAGCGCAATCGCTGACCCTGCGCCCTGAAAACACCGCAGGCGTGGTCCGTGCCTACATCGAGCACAGGCTGGGCGAGACCGGGCTGCTGCAAAAGATGTTCTACATCGGCCCGCAGTTCCGTCGGGAGCGTCCGCAAAAGGGCCGCTACCGGCAGTTCTTTCAGATCGGTGCGGAGGTCATCGGGCCGCCTTCAGCGGGGTCGGAGTCGGCCCTTCGCGACGCCGAAGTGCTGGAGATGCTCGCTTCGTTTCTGGACGAGCTCGGCGTGACGGGTTGGAAGCTCGCGATCAACTCCGTCGGGTCGGCCTCCGACCGGCCGCGCTACATTGCCGCGCTGCGCGAGGCTTTGCGCGAGGTTGCGCCCACGATGTGCGCCGACTGTCAGCGTCGCGCCGAGACGAATCCACTGCGCGTGCTCGACTGCAAGGTGCCTGCCGACCAGCCGGCTATCGATTCCCTGCCGAAGATCGCCGACTTTCTCGATGACGCTTCGTCCGCCCACTTCGCCCAGGTTCGCGCTGCGCTCGATGCCTGCGGGGTGCCATACTCGGTCGCTCCGCGCCTGGTGCGCGGTCTCGATTACTACACCCGCACCACCTTCGAGTTCACGCATGACGCCGGCCTCGGCACCCAAAACGCTCTGCTCGGCGGCGGCCGGTACGACGGCTTGTCGGAGATGCTGGGCGGCCCGCGCGCTCCGGGTATCGGCTTCGCCATCGGGGCCGACCGGCTGGTGCTGACGCTGCAATCGCAGGCCGCTGGCGCTCAGACCATATCCAAAGCCGACGTGTTGATCGCGCCTCTAGGCGAAGCGCAAAACCCGGCCGCGCTTGCCTTGGCCCGAGAACTGCGCGCCGCCGGTCTCCGTGTCGAGTTGGGCGACGGCTCGTTTCGGCTGAAAAAATCCTTCGAAGTCGCCGACAAGCTTGCCGGCAAGATCATCCTGCTCGGCGAGGACGAGGTCGCGAGCGGCATGGTAACGGTCAAGGATTTCACCACCGGCGAGCAGACCAAAGTACCGCGCGGCGAACTGGCGGTCCGGCTGAACGCACGGTAGGATAGTGGCAGGGAGCTGCATGGACGCCAAGCTGATGTCAGACTCGATCGCCTCCGTTCGCAAGGCTCTGGAAGAGTTTGTCACACCATCTTTCCGCGAGCTGCGCGCGGAAACGCATGCGGACACGGACCAACTCCGCGCCGACATCGACAAGCTTGATAAAGACGTCGGCCAGCTACGCGCCGAGTCACAGGCAGACTCGCGGCAGTCCCGTGCCGAAACCGCAGCCGGTTTCAAGCAGGTCCGCGACGAGGCTCA
>CAXSBW010000113.1:0-6486 GCA_964235795.1 uncultured Acidobacteriaceae bacterium
GGAGGGCCTCCCTCGCGGAAGGCCCTTGCCGGATCCCGACGGTGTTTCAGGCCTGGCGCCCGACAACCTCGCGCAGACGGGCCGCCTGCTCCCCGAGCTTCTCGATAAAGCTTTCAGCGCGCACCAGAAAGTCCTGCCCGTTGCGGATATGCGTCGGCAGCTCTTTCCACAGCTCCTGCGCCGCTTCCGGCCGCTCCATCAGCGTCGTCACCGCGCCGGCCACCGCAATCACCATGGCCTGACGCTTGCGGCCCAGCACCAGCAGGATCGCTCCCGCGACCAGGGTCGCCGCCGCGACGTGATGCGACCAGTGCACGTCTTCCACGTTTGCCAGGATGCTTTCCTTCTTGTCCGCCGCCACATTCGCAAGATCCATCGGTTCTGTTCTCCTTCAGCAACGAGTGTGATGCGGTTCGCCGCCCAATCCACTGCCAGCGGGTTCAGTCCAGGTCGAAGTCGCGCAAGGGCCGCTCCGAGGCAGGCGAATCCTTGGCCTTGCGAAGTGCTTCCGCAAAGCGCTTGTTCATCACGTCTTCCTTGTTTTTCTCGGCGTCCAGCGCCTGTTTGAACAGCGATTCCTTGCGCCCTTCACCCTCGCGCATGGCCCTGGCGGCGCTTTCAAAGTCGTCGAAGGTACGCTTGCGCGGGGCGGCGGTGTGCGAGATCACGGCCCGGGTTTCCGGGTCGATCCGCAGAACGCCGCCGCAGTCCGGGCAGGTCACGTCGAAAAACTCCATTCCAGTCCCCTCCTTTTTCGTTCGATATCGATCGAACCATTCGATAGCTATCGAACGATTAACTTGTGCCCCGGGCAGGGCTCGCCTGCGGCAGCCACGAGTGCGCCGGGCAGGTCGGGGCCGAAGCGGGCCAGGGCTCCGGCCGCGCCGGTGACGCGCTCCTGCAAGTGTCCATCGGGGTACGCGCCGCGGTACAAAGCCCCGATGCGGCGGGCGATCGCGGTGTTCCGTTCGAGCTCACGATGGGCGGCCAGGCGGCGCAGGCGATTCATCTGGTAGCGCATCTTGCTCGCGGCGACCTCGGCTGAGCGGCCCAGCGCCGGGTCGAGCGAGCGCATCCACTCGGTCAGCGCTTCAAGCTCGCCGTGCATGCTCTGCCCGGCGGCCTGCAACCTGCGCTTGCCCTCGGGCGGCAGGTGGCGCGCGCCGATGCGCTCGGTCATTTCGCGCTCCGGGATCGTGAAAAGTTCGGGCAGATCGATCTCGTCGTGCTCCATGGTGCGGAACTCGCGTTCGGTCAGCAGGGTGGCGCTGAGACGCGGCAGCACCGGCGTTTGGCGGCCCAGGATGCGCTGCGCCAGCACGCCGGTCTGCGCAAAGTAAGCGATCTCGGCCGGGCCGCCGATGTAGGCCGCGGTCGGCAGGATCGCGTCCTGGAAGACGGGCCGCAGCAATGCGTTCGGGCTGAGCCGTTCGGGCTCGCTCGCGAGAATGTCGAGCAAGGCCCGGGTAGAAAAAACCTGGCTGGCGCGGCCGCTGCCGGCGATCCAGCCGGCGCCGGGTTCACGGGCAAGCGGCAGCCGCGCGCCGGTGGTGCCGTCGAGCAGAAACAGGAGGCTGCGGCCGGGCTTGACCAGCACCTGCTGGTGGTAGCCGCGAGCCTCAAGCGCCGCGCCGCGGGCCAGCAGCAGTTCTTCAAGCTCGGCGGCGTGTTCGATCGCGGCACGCAGCACGTCGGCCCCGAGCGCATGGGCCTCGTGACCGGCGGCATTGAAAACAAGCAGACCCTGCTCACGAAATGTGGCCGCGAGCCACTGCGCGAAGGCGTCGGCGAAGGTGGTCTCGGGCCGGTAACAGTCGGCCAGCAGGGCAAAGGCTTCAGAGTGCTCGCCCAGCAGGGACGCAGCTTCAGCGAGTGCAGGCCCGATGGAAGTACCGAGGGGAAGCCCGCCGACCGGCTTGCCGGCATGGGCGTCGGGATGATGCCCGAGGCGTACGGTGGTGAGCGCATGGGGCGCGTCGGAAAGGCTGGGGAACGCGACGTGGTCGATCTCGGCGAAGTCGTGATCCTCGGTCGCGAGCCAGAAGATGGGCACGTGCGGGATGCCGGTGGCACGGGTCGCTTCCGTCGCAAGCCTCACGGCGCCGGCGGCTTTGTGAAGTGTGTAGAGAGGGCCGCCGAAGAGCGCCACCTGCTGGCCGGTGACGATGGCGCGGGCCCCCGCGCGAAGCCGGGCGAGATGCGCCAGGGCCGCCGGGCCTGCCTGCCAGCCCTGGTTTTGTGCCTGGAGCAGGTCCGCCAGGGCGGGGCCGGGCGCGACCGGGCGAGGCGTCTGCGCCATCCATTCGAAGCCGGTGGGGTTGGTGGGAAACAGATCAGGGAGCTCGCCCGCGACCGCGTCGAGCGCGAGCCGAGACAGGCCGGGAAGCACGGAAAGGGGATAACACGCACCGGCCACAGGGCTCAATTCCATCCTCGTGTTCAGTTTCTCACGCGCGCCGGACCTGGCCTTGCCGCACGGTCGCAAATGGGGATACGCGATTTTCGCCGGGATGACATCTCTTATGGAGACGCGCCCGTTCAGGAGGAAGTTCAGCCATGGCGAAGAAACACGGAAAACCCGGCAGCATGGAGACAGACAAGGCAGTACCGACGGCGCTGCCGATCGGCGGTGAAGAAGCAAAGGCCGAGGTGTTGCACTCGAAACAGGTGTACGAAGGGCCGCTGTTCACCGTGTTCAAGGAAGAGGTGCGCGAGCCGAACGGGCATGTGTCGAAACGGGATGTGATCCGCCATAACGGGTCGGTGGTCGTGCTGGCGGTGGATGAAAGCGGCAAGAAAGGCAGAAAAGACCCGTTGATTATCATGGAGCGGCAGTACCGCCATGCCGCCGGGCAGTACCTGTGGGAGCTGCCCGCGGGCAAGATCGAGCCGGGCGAGGAGCGGCTGGCCGGCGCCAGGCGCGAGCTGGAAGAAGAAACCGGCTACGCGGCCGAGCACTGGACCGAGCTGGTGCGCTACTTTGCGAGCCCCGGTTTTCTGGGCGAGTGGATGCAGATCTACCTGGCCGAAGGGCTGACCGCGGGCAAGGCGCGGCTTGAACCGGATGAAACCCTGACGGTGTACCCGATGCGGCTTTCAGCCCTTCAGGAGCTGATCGCGCAGGGGCAGGTGCTCGATGGCAAAACCCTGGTCGGGGTGAGCCTGTATGTGCTGCTGCGGGCGCGAAGGAAAGCGGACGCGAAAAAGAACGGCAAAGCGAAACGCTGAATGGGCACGGCGTTCGTCCAAAAGGGAGCGCCTCGGCTGGAGCGGGCAAGCGGGATCAAACGAGACGCAAAGCCTGCGAGAAAAAGGGCTGCGCGGCCGCGACTTCCCCTGTACGTTCCGTGTTCCAGACGGGGACGGAGCGAAAGCCGGTGCGGAGCTGCCGCGTCTTTTCCAAACAGGCGCGCCACCCGGCACAGGTTCCGACCGCAATCCACGCACACACAGGAAGGCACCGCCGGTGGGACACTTCAAAGGCACAGTCAAATGGTTCAACAATGCTAAGGGTTTCGGTTTCATCGGCAGGGACGATGGGCCGGATGTGTTTGTGCACTATTCCGCCATCCAGATTGATGGCTACAAAAGCCTGAAAGAAGGCGATGAAGTGGAGTTCGACGTGGTGCAGGGCCAGAAAGGCCCGCAGGCCGACCAGGTCGTCCGCCACCGCGCGATCGCGTAGTACCGAAACAAGAAACGCCCTGCCCGGAACGACTGGGCAGGGCGTTTCTTGTTTGGGAAACCGCCTGCGCGGCTGGCGGCCACTTCGTGGCGTGTCTTTGTAGGGGCGGTGGCGCTCCCGATGGTCGCGGTCGGTATGCCGATGCCGACCAGCGGGAGGGCCGCTTTGTCAGCAATGCAAACACAACGAGTACACGCCACGAAGTGGCCGCCGGCCGCGCAGGCGGTTTTCCAAGCGTCTACAGACGGTTGTCCATGCTTCTATAGAAGCATGGACAACCGTCTGATCGCGGCGATGTTGGAGGAAACGGCGGACTTGCTGGAGATATCGGCGGCGGATCCGTTTCGGATTCGTTCGTACCGGCGAGCGGCCGAAGCGGTGGAGGCGAGCACGGTGCAGGTGAGCACGTTGGTGGGCGAGCCGAAGCAGCTGCTGGCGATTCCCGGCATCGGCAAGGGCATGGCGGCCAATCTCCAGGAGATTGAAAAAGCGGGGACGTTTCCTCTGCGCGAAGAGCTGATGGGGCGTTATCGGCCGTCGATGCTGGAGCTGCTGCGGCTGCCGGGGATGGGGCCGAAAACGGTGGCGCTGTTTTGGGACGCGTTGCAGGTGGGCTCGATCGAGGAACTGGCGGCAGCGCTGGAGGACGGGCGCGCGGCGACGCTGCCGCGCTTCGGCGAAAAGGCGCTGGAAAAGCTGAAGGCCGGCATTGCGGACTACAAGCGCAACTCCGGCCGGTTTGCGATCCATACAGGGGAGCAGGCGGCGGAAAAGCTGATCGCGTACCTGCGCGAGTTTCCCGGCCTGGAGCGGATTGTGCCGGCCGGCTCGCTGCGTCGCGGGAGGGAAACGGTCGGCGACCTGGACATCCTGGTGACGGGGCCGGGCTGCGCGGAGGACCGGGTGCCCGCGGCGGTGGAGTACACGGCGGCCTGGCCGCTCGCAGGGACCATTCTGGCCAAGGGGGCGAACAAGGTTTCGTTCCGGATGCGTTCGGGGCTGCAGGTGGATGTGCGTCTGCTGCCGGAGGGCTCCTTCGGCGCGGCGCTGCAGTACTTTACGGGCTCGAAGACGCACAATGTGGCGGTGCGGCAACGCGCGCTGCGGCGCGGCTACACGCTGAGCGAGTACGCGCTGGCGCGGGTGGAAGACGGATCGTTTGTGGCCGGGGCGAGCGAAGAAGAAATTTACGCGGCCCTGGGGCTTGCGTGGATTCCGCCGGAGCTGCGCGAAAACGGCGGCGAGCTGGAGCTGGCCGAGGCCGGCAACCTGCCGAATCTGATCGAGATCGGCGACATTCGCGGCGACCTGCATATGCACACCGACGCGACTGATGGAAGGGACACGATCGCGGCGATGGCCGAGGCGGCGCTCGCGCTCGGGTACGAATACATTGCGATCACGGACCACTCGAAGCAGCTGGCGATGACGAATGGCCTGGACGACGCGCGGGCCCTCGCGCACATTGCAAGGATCGAAGAGGTCGATCGCGCGATGGAAGGGCGGATCCGCGTGCTGCCGGGCATTGAGGTCGATATCCTGGCGGATGGGTCGCTCGACCTGTCGGACGAGGTGCTGGCGCGGATGGAGATGGTGATCGCAAGCACGCACTCGCACTTTGCGCAGGGCGAAACGGAGCTGACGGAGCGGCTGCTGCGCGCGGTCGAAAACCCCTACGTGCGGGTGATGGGGCACCTGACCGGGCGCCAGCTGCTGCGGCGCGAGCCGATGCGCTTTGATGTGACGGCGGTGCTGAAGCGGGCGGCCGAGGTGGGCTGCGCGGTGGAGCACAATGCCTCGCCCGAGCGGCTGGATCTGAGCGACAACCACCTGCGGCTGGCGCGCGAGCTGGGCTGCCGCATCGTGATCAACACGGACGCGCATGCGGCGGCGGGGCTGGGCAGGCTGGGGTACGGGGTGCGGCAGCTGCGGCGGGCCGGGCTGCGGGCGGAAGATGTTTTGAACACGCGGCCGTTGACGGAGTTCATGGCGGGGCTGCGCCTGCGGCCGGCGGAGGTGCGGTAGTGGCGCTGGACACGATGACGGCGGAGCAGAGCGGGGGCCGGCGAACGCTGACGCTGATCGCGGCGACGTGCTTTCTGTTTTTCATGACCTGGGCGTATGTGTTTGTCACGCGGCAGCCGCGGGTAGCCGATGGGGCCATGGAGGCCATTACGCCGGTGCCGCTGCACACGGAGTTTCGCCAGGGCGGGACGATGATGGAGGGCTACGGCGGCGGGGTGCAAAAGTCGGACGAGATGTATGTTTGGGTGCGGCTGCGGGCGCGCAACCTGACGAAAGCGATGCGGCTCGAAGAGACGGGACAGCGGGCGACGCTGACGCTGCCGGATGGCGAACAGCTGTTCGCGAACGCGGCCACCGCAAGCGATGTCGCGAAGGTGCGCGCGCTGCCTCGGCTGCCGCAGGTGCCGGGAGCGCTGCTGCCGCGCGACCTGGTATTGAAACCGGGCGAGGCCGCTGAAGGGCTGGCGCTGTTCGGGTTTGCGATTGCACCGGGCAAATGGGCGACCCGGCGGGAGTTCTCGGTCACGGTAGGCTTCCAGGGGCAACGGGGGCTGGCGCTGCGGGAGGAGCGGACGGACCGTTGAGCGGGTTACAACAAGGCGGCCACGTGGCGATCGCGGGTGCCGGGGTGATTGGCCTGGCGCTGGCGCTGGAGCTTGCCGGAGCAGGCCTGCGAGTGACGGTGCTCGAGAGCGGGCGCGCGATGGAGGGCTCGTCGTGGGCCGCGGCCGGGATGCTGGCCGTGCACGACCCGGAGAACGCGCCCGAGCTGGGGG
>CAXSBW010000114.1:0-6384 GCA_964235795.1 uncultured Acidobacteriaceae bacterium
ATTATGGAGGAGCAAGCCTGAACGTAGGTTCGCAGAGCACCGCGCAATTTACGGAATTCGCAATAAAGCATGCGCGATGTGCAGCTCCATGAAGCGCAGCAGCTTTGTCTAAGTCAGTACCGACGGCAAAGGTCGCGTAAGGTCGCAGTAAAACGCGGGTGATTCTCCCGCCTTCCGGCAGCTCTTCCATCTCTCCCACCGCTTCGTCGGAGTAGTCCAGAACCGCTAATCCTGCATCGGCACAAAGGTGCAGATACCAAAGTTTGTGGCAGGCAGATAGGGAAGCGATAAGCAGCTCTTCCGGGTTCCAGCGCGTTCGGTCTCCTCGAAAGGCTGAGTCGGATGAGCCGGCGATCACTTGCTTGCCCTGGGCTGACAGCTCGAAGGAGCGCTCGTACTCCTTGTACCCCGAAGTACCTGTTCCCAAGTTGCCGGTCCAGCGCACATTGATGTTGTAACTGTGCCGCCGCCCCATGCTCCTACGATACCTGTTTTTGGGACAGCTTGGGACAGTCCTCTCCTAAGCCGTGCTCGTCTTCGCCTTGCGCGGGCGCTTTTGGCCCCATTCGCGCGGGGAGCGGCCGGCTTGCGCTTCGGTTGAGGCTGCGCGCCCCGGCGCTCCAGCGCCTCCATCCAAAGCCGGTTGCCGTACGAGCCTGCAAGCAGCCCTTGCACGCTGAACGACACGCCCAGCGAAGGCCAGTCCATGCCCGTGCCCCGGCCAGCATCTCGAACTCGCGCAGCTGGGTCGAGGAGGCGAAGGCGAGGCCCTGGATGTCGTCAAGCGGCAGCTCGACCCGGTGGCTGTTGGACATGCAAAGAATCATGACGCGGCGCTGAAGGTTGAAGTCGACGGATTCGGCGTAGGCACGTTCGGGCACGCTGCCGTATCTGGCGAACCAGGCCTCGATATCCGCGTCGTGCCGGGCGGCGGTTTGGGCATCGACTTTGTCAGCCATGGATGCTTCTCCAAAGAGCGTTCGGCGGAGTTCAAATGAGCCGAGTCCAGCACATAGCGCACATCGCTGGTGCTTGCACCAGGTGAGATGACATCATCCCTGACGGCGACGCGGACCGCTCCATCCGCAAGCAACTCTACGATCAATTCGACACCGGCATAGAACGCATGGACGTGCGGAAGTGGATGATCAAGCGAGTAGCACTAAAATCTGACCCCCGCGTACCGCTTTGAACCATGCCTGACGACAACTGAAATAAAGGGAGCGGCGAAGCCTTACCCCGCAATCACCGGCGTGGCCGCGACCAGCGCCCGCGTGTACGGGTGTTTCGGGGCTGCGATCACCTCGGCGGCGGGACCGTACTCGAGCAGCCTGCCTTTTTCGAGCACCGCGATCTCCGTCGCGAGATAGCGAACCAGCGGCATGGAGTGAGTAATGAACAGGTAAGTCAGCGCGAAGTCGCGCTGGAGCGAGCGCAGGAGGTTGACGACCTGCGCGCCGACGCTGACGTCGAGCGCGGAAACGGGCTCGTCGAGCACCAGCACCTCGGGGCGCAGGGCGAGGGCGCGGGCGATGTTGATGCGCTGGCGCTGCCCTCCGGAAAACTCGTGCGGGTAGCGGGGCAGCGCCGACGCGTCGAGGCCGACGATGCGGAGCAGTTCGGCGGTGGCGGCTTCAAGCGCGGGCTTCGAGCGGGCAGCCTCGTGCCTGTGAATCAGAAACGGTTCGGCCAGGATGTCGCGGACCCGCATGCGCGGGTTCAGCGCGGCGTAGGGATCCTGAAACACAGGCTGCATGCGACGACGGAGCTGTCGCAGCGCGGACGCGGAAGCGCCCAGGATCGAGTGGCCATCGAACGCGATCGCTCCGGAGGTCGGTGGGATGAGCGCCAGGGCCATGCGCGCGAGGGTGCTTTTGCCGGAGCCCGACTCACCGACCAGCCCGAGAGTCTCACCTCGGCGCAGGACGAGTGAAACATCGTCCACCACAGTGACGGGGCCGCCCGAACCCGCGCGCGGGTACTGTTTCGTCACGTGCGCCAGCTCAAGCATGGAAGCCATAGAAAACCAGCCTACCAGCGGGGACTGGAGGCGGTTTCATTATCGATGGTGGACCGGCAAGCCTCGTGAGCCCCGCTCTGCGGCGGGTCTCGTCCGCCCATCGCCCGAGCCTGCGGGTCGATAAGACCGCTTTGTGCCGTCCTGACCCTGACCTCGTCTACGCTGGGCCAGGGCTGCGTTTGTGAGGATTCACACCTGGCCTTGCCGAGGCTTCGGCGGGCACGATACAGTGGCAGCGCTCGATTTCTCAGGAGAAAACAATGCCCCAGCTGTCTCGCCGCAACCTTCTCGCCCTCGGATCTGCTTCCGCTGTTTCGCTCGCCGTGCCTTTCACTTTCGGGGCGGCAACCGCCCGTGCGCAAACTGCTCCCGGCGACCTGAACGCCGATGTGCAAACCCTGCTGAATGCCATCAACCACGGTTTCGATTTCCAGAACCGCATGATGGACGCGTATGCGACCGGCGCGACCCTGCGGCTCACCCAGAGCTACAGCGACGAAGCCGTGGGCGCGACGGCCTTTACTTATGACAACGCTGTCGCGATTCACGCGTACCTGGCGGCCGGCGATACGGACGATGTCGCGCGCGCCGAAACGCTGGGCCTAGCCCTGCTGTATGCGCAGGCGCACAACTTTCCGGTGGCCGATGGACGATTCGCGCAGGCGTATTTCGTCAATGTGCCCAACGCGGACGGGGTGTACATCACCCCGGCGGCGGCGCCGTTTTACTTCTACGGCAGCACGGTGGGCGACCAGGCATGGACCGGCATGGCGCTGGCGCAGCTCTATGCGAAGACCGGCAACAGCCGCTTTCTGACCGGGGCGCTGGCGGTCGGCAACTGGATCGTGACCAACGCCTACGACACGCAGGGGCCGGGCGGCTTTCGCTTCGGCACGGTGATCAACGAGTACAACCAGTCGGTGTCCTCGCCCAACGGCAAGTCGACCGAGCACAACATCGACACCTATGCGTTCTTCACCATGCTGAGCCGGCTGACCGAGGGCGCGAACGCGAGCAACGGCATGAGCTGGTCGGCGCTGGCGGCGCATGCGGCGCAGTTTGCCCTGGCCATGTTCAACGCCGGCGGGCCGTTTTTCTACACGGGCACGCTGGGCGATCAGGTCACGATCAACACCGCGCCGATTCCCGAAGACGTGCAAACGTGGTCGTACCTGGCGGGTCTGCAAAAAGCGACTCAGGGCACGATCGACTACGCGCTGGCGCACCTGCAGGCAACCGATACGGCCAGCGCGCCGCACTCGTCCTTGACCGGCAGCCAGACCGTGCACGGCATGGTGTTTTCGTCGGCGAGCCTGACCACGACCGCCGACGATCCGCAGGCGGTGTGGCTGGAAGGCACGGGGCATACGGCGGCCGCGCTGATTGCGCGCGTGCTGAAGGGTGAAAGTGTGGCGGCCATCGTGACCGACCTGACGGCGGCGCTGGCGCTGCTGCAGCAGTCGATCCTGGTACAGCAGACGCTCGGAACAGGCAAAACCGTGGGCGGAAAAGCCATCCCTGCCGGGCTGGGCCTGGTGGCCGCGACCAGTGTCATGGACACAGGCTTCGGCTACACCTACGGGCCGTCGCTGCACATCGGGGCCACGGGGTGGTTCCTGCTGGCTTCGGTCGCCGGCAATCCGTTCCAGCTCGGCTACCGCGTCGTGGGGGCCTGAACGAACGGGCGGCGTTGCGCTTCGCACCGAGGTTTGTCGCGGGCCAGGTGGCATTGTTTTGCTGCCCAGCCCGCTACAAAGTATTTCGCGAGCAGGTTGACTCTCGCTTTTCGTTCCAAGGGAAAGCCCGGGCGCGAGATCCGTGGTGCGTGTACCTGGCGACGGAGTCGGTTGCGTTCACAATTTCGGGTGCAGTTTCGAAAAGCCGGTGGCCTGCTCATAGGCGCGGGCCAGCAGCAGCGCGTTTGCATCGCGGTAGTGCCCTGCGAGAAACGTCAGGCTGACCGGCGTCCCGGGGCCGCCGATCGAGTCGTCCTCGCCCGTGTCGGTGTGGGGCGACTGCGGCGCATCCAGCCCGCGCAGGCCGTTCGGCACGATCACGGCCGGGTGGCCTGTCAGGTTGGTTGCCGGCAGTTGTTCGCCGCCGCTCGGCGCCACGATCACGTCAACCTGCTCGAACAACTTCGACAGCTGCGCGATCGCGAGCGAGCGGGCGCGGTTGGCCTGGATGTACTCGACGGCCGGGTAGAAACGCGCGACGCGAAACGAGTTGGGCCAGTCGTAAGGCCCTTGCGCGGTCAGCAGCTTGTCGCGGCCCGTCATCGTCAGCTCGTCGAACGCGGCGGCGGCCTCCGCGGTGAGCAGCGGCACCATGGCGGCATACGGTAATTTCGGCAGCGCGACCGGCTTGAGCTGTACCCCCATCGCGCGCAGCTTGTCGAGCGCCGCGAGCTCATAGCGGTGGTCGTAGCGGCGTCGCGCGTCGGCGGCTTTGCGCTCAGCGGCACGTTTCTCGGCTGCTTTTTTCTCGGACTGGGAGCGCGGCGCGCTTGCCTGCCTGCCGCCTTGCTCCACCTGCGGTTTGGGCTCGGCAAACGCGCTCTCGAGGTAGCCCACGCGCAGCCTGCGCCAGTCCGAATCCGTGTTCCAGTTAAAAGCAGCGGGCTTGACGGAAAGATCCTGTTCGTCGGGTCCGTGAATCGCGTCGAGCACCGCGGCGCAGTCCTCGACCGCACGGCAGATGGGGCCGAGCTTGTCCATGCTCCACGACAGGGCCATGGCGCCGGTGCGTGGCACAAAGCCGAAGGTCGGGCGCAGGCCCGTGACGCCGCAGCGGGTCGACGGCGACGAGATGGAACCCAGCGTCTCCGACCCGATCGAAAACGCGACGCACCCGGCAGCGGTGGCCGAGGCCGGGCCTGCCGACGATCCGCTTGAGCCCTGCTGCGGATTCCACGGGTTGCGGGTGCGACCGCCGAACCACACATCGCCCATCGCGAGTGCACCGAGCGTGAGCTTCGCGACCAGCACGGCGCCGGCAGCGTCGAGGCGCTGCACCACCGTTGCGTCCTCGCCGAAGGACTGGTGTTCAAAGCCGCCCGCGCCCCAGGTGGTCGGGTAGCCCTTGACGGCGAGCAGGTCCTTCGCGCCCCAGGGCAGCCCGTGGAGCGGGCCGCGATACAAACCCTTCGCAACGTCGGCATCGGCGGCACGGGCTTTCGCCATCGCACGCTCTTCGGTCAGCGTCACGACAAAGTGCAGCAGCGGGTTGTAGCGTTTGAGCCGTGCCAGGTACATCTCGGTGAGCGCGACGGAGGTGACCTCGCGCCGGCGGACCAGGCCGCCAAGCTCCATGACGGACAAAAATGCCAGCTCTTCCAGATGGGCCGGTGGCTGCGCGGTGGCAGCGGGGGTGCTGTAGCGGGCGGGCATGCGCGCGGTTTCGAAGCGGGCGCCAGGCGGCAGCGGATCAAAAACCAGCGCGGGCGCGACCGAGTTGGGCAGGTGCAGCGCACGAATGGCGCTGTAGCTTTCGCGCTGATCGTTCAGGGCCTCAAGCATGGCTGCCCGCTGGTCCGGGGCGATCGAAACCCCGGCGAGGACGGCTGCCGCGTCGATCATTGCCGGGGTCACGGGTGCGAGCTTCGGTTCCCCAACATCGCCCGAAGGCTGCGCGGCCAGCGTGTAAAGCGCGCCGGGAAACAAGGTGGAAAGCAGGCCAAAGCGGCCGGCAACGGCGAGAAACGAGCGGCGATCGAGCGGCATGGGCTTGGGCGGTCTCCGTGACAGGTGAGAACGGCAGTATGGCACAGCGCGGACCGCTCCCCGTAGTGCTTTCATTTCCCTGGGGTGAAACTATATCGCGCAAAGAAGCCCAGGGGGGCGTACAGGCACTGCCCCGAATCGCCAGGAACGCGATTCCGGGAACCCTGTTGACGGGCGAGGCATCTACCGGCAAGTTGCTCTGCGGCAAATTCGCGGCCTGCGGCACACAAGGAGAACACGGATGAGGGTTGTCGGCACGATGGCACGGTTGTTGCTGGGCTTGATGTTTACCGTTTTCGGACTGAACGGTTTTCTGCACTTCCTCCATATGGGCAATGAAAAGATGTCGCCGCTTGCGTTGCAGTACATGGGAGCGATCGCGCAGTCGCACATGCTGCAGGCTGCCTTCGCGGTGCAGCTTGCTACGGGGTTGCTGCTGCTCGCGGGTGTGTTTGTGCCGCTGGCGCTGGTGCTGGTGGGCCCCGTGATCGCCAACATCCTGTTGTTCCACGCGACCATGGCACCGAAAGGAATCCTCAACGGGTTGATCGCGTTTCTGCTGTGGCTCATTGTGTTTTGGAGCGTGCGCGGGAGCTTTGCCGGTCTTTTCCGCGTGAAGAGCTAGAGCAATTCTCCTGTAAG
>CAXSBW010000115.1:0-6307 GCA_964235795.1 uncultured Acidobacteriaceae bacterium
CTAGCTTACCGCACCTTTTAAGTATGACATCTCGTGTACTTCTTTCTTTGTCGTGGCTGCCGCTTTCCTTCTGCTTCCGAGTTGCTGGTCGACGCCGGGCGTTTGTCGCTGTAACAGTTATGCTCGCAGGCTTCTGCATTCTTGAGCTATGCGGGTGTGTCCATGCATACCAAAAAGCTACTACGGCAAACGTAGTAGTGATTGCAAATGCTGACAGCGGGCAACAGCATAGTGTTGCGATGTCCCTAAGCATTACTCCTTGATAATGAAGCCTGGAGTTAATCGTTTAGAGTGTGCATGGGTTGGCTAGCGCCATTTGCGCGAATAGCGAGTTGTCTCAAGAGGGTGTGTCCGCACTATCGCACAAGATGCGGTAAGGAAGGCTGGAAACTCTTGTGCAGGCTCGGCCTGATGCCCGGGTCGACCTTATTGGTGGAGCGGATTTACGAAGACGTAGTTTTCGAGCACCAAGACTGGCTGGGCTCCGAGCGGATGCTGACCGACGACGCCGGCAACACAGCCGGGTTATACTTGTCGCTGCCATTCGGCGACGGGTTCACGGATGAGGGCACGGATTTGGACCTGTATCATCTTGCGGGGATGGATCATGACTACAAGAGCGGCTGGACAACGCGCAATTCCGGGAGCATTCGAGCGCCGGCGGACGCTGGCTGAGTCCTGAAGCCTACAGCGGCAGTTATGATTGTAGGAATCCTCAGGGTGACCGGTAGGTACACAGCTAAATACTATGCGGAGGCGCTTGAGAGCTTAAGCCTTGTTCGACGTAGCGGGCTTACCGTGATGATCTTCGGCGCAAGTGTTTGGTGGCCTACGATACGACCGATGAGCTTTACCGTTTTATAAGTACGAGCTCACGGGCAGCAAGGCCGGCTGTCTCGGGTACATCCTCAAAACTGTGAACGAGGATACCGGCACGCGTCATACAGGCCTTCGAAGATCGGAGGATCAAGCCAGAATTTAAGAATGCTTACGTGCGTGTCATGTCGATTACACTGCTGTGGACATAGCCGAGAATGTCTCTCGCACCCCGTCCTCCAACTGTGTAAACCGAAGATCGCACCCGGTCCCCCGCAGCGCGTGCAGATCCGCTTCGGTAAAGTGCTGATAGCGCGCGTCCAGATCATGCGGGAAAGGGATGTACTCGATCGACGTTTCACCGTGAACCTTCATCAGCGCGCGGGCGACCTCGTTGAACGTGCGCGACGAGCCTGAACCGGCGTTGACGATCGCGTGATAAGTCTTGCGCTCGGCCGCAGGTACATCGATGCCGGCGAAGAACAGGTTGAGCCGGCACAGGTCGCGCACATAGACGAAATCGCGGCGCTGCTCACCATCGGCATAGCCGCCGGAGCCGGCAAACAGCCGGACCTTGCCGAGCTCAAGCATCTGCCTGCTGAAGTGGTGGATTACGGACGCCATGCGGCCCTTGTGCTGTTCGCGCGGCCCGTACACGTTGAAGTAGCGCAGGCCGACCACGGTTGTCGGCACCGCACCGCGCCGGAACAGATCGCGCACATAGTGATCGAATACCAGCTTTGAAAAGCCGTACACGTTGAGGGGTCTTTCATTCTCGCGCGTCGGCGAAAACTTTCCGGGACCGCTCAGGCCGTAAACCGCCGCGGTGGAGGCATACACCAGCGGCGCATCCATTGCGATGGCATAATGCAGAACCTCTTTGGAGTAGGTGAAGTTGTTGTCCATCATGTACACGCCGTCATCGACCAATGTGTTGGAGCAGGCCCCCTGATGCAGAATGGCCTCGACCCTGGGCAGGCCAAGCCCCCCGGCAGCCAGCGCGCGACGAAACTCGTGCTTGTCCATGTAGTCGACAAAGCGTGCGCCGTGAAGATTGAGCGACTTGCGGGCATCCGCCAGGTTGTCGACCACCAAGATGTCGTCGATGCCGGCCCGGTTCAGCTCGTGCACCAGGTTGCTGCCGATAAAGCCTGCCCCGCCTGTAACGATGTACATTCTTTCTCCGATCAGTGAAGCTGCCTGTTTGAGACGCTCGATTCAACAGCGGAGGCCGCGTCCCGCTCTGCCCGGCTTCGCTGCCCTGCCCGCCAAGCCTCCTGCGCTGCCGCAAACATCTCATCGGCAGTGATGCCGGTCAGGCAACGCTTTTGGTTGACCGTGCAGGTTTCAAGGTCGCAATTGGAGCAAGGAAGCCTGTGATACACCACCCGGTGCTCCTCACCCACTGGGTACCAGATACCGGGCTCGGTGCGGGACGCAAAAGCGATCGCGCATGGAACCCCGGCGGCTGCGGCGAAATGCATGGGACCGGAGTCGGGACCGAGAAACAACTCCGTGCGTGCCAGGGCGGCAGCCGTCACTCGGGGGGCAAGGGCACCGCAAAGGTTCAGCGATCGTCCGGCCCAGCCCTCCGAAACCTCTTCGCTGACAGTGTGATCGTCTTTCGCGCCGACCAGAACCAGTCCGTGTTCCGGGTACGCTTCTGCCAGCTTGTCGAGCAGCAGGCGCCAGCCCGGAGCGCCCCAATCCTTTGCCTGCATCTTGGTTCCGGGGCCGCAGGACAGCAGGGGGCGCTGCCCGAGCGGACTCAATGCCTGCGCAGCCATGGTGCGCTCGTCGTCAGTCAGTCGAAGATCCCAGTTGCGGAGATCGTCAACGTCCAATGGTCCGAGCGGTGCGAGCGTGCGCGCCAGTCGCGCGGCCTCGCTTTCCCAGCGCTCCGGAGCCAACGGCAGATTGGTTCCCAGGCTGCCGGTTGGCAGCCCGACGATCTTCGAAACACCGCAAACAAGGGAGAAGAATTTACGATCCCGTGCCAGCACAACCTCGCCGCGCGGCTTTGTCAGATACACCAACAGGTCGGGACCGAATGCGCGAATTCTAAAAGCAATCCCTGCCAGGGTCCATGGGCTGCGCGTTCCCACCGGGTAGCTCATGTACCCGGTGATCAGCCCGGAGCCGTCCAGGATGGCGGAGGAAGGGGCGGCTTTACCGTGCACCGGCTGATTCGACAGCATACGCCGCTCCGCGTCGGGAAAGAGACGCGCCAGCAGATGTAGTGACGGCAACACCACCATCGTGTCGCCGAGCGAACCCAGACGGTAGATCAAAATCCGGCGAACGCGCGACCGCTCCGCCGGACTCATGGCAAACTCTTCCATGGACTCTCGCTACTGACTGACCGGAGCCAGCATTTGGCTCTCGATCCAGGCATACGTTTTAGCCATGCCGTCTCGCAGCCTGATGGAGGGCTCCCACCCGAGATACTTTTGGATCAGTGTATTGTCGGAATTGCGGCCGTTTACACCCTTGGGCGCACCGAGATTGTAGCGGCGCTCGAGCTTGATGCCCGCGATCTCTTCGACGATGTCGACTAGCTGGTTAATCGTGACCAGCTCGCTCGATCCCAGGTTGATCGGCTCATCAATCTCGGACTCAAGAATCGCCTGCGTCCCGCGTGTGCAATCGTCGATGTACATAAAGGACCGGGTCTGGTGACCATCGCCCCAGATCTCGATCTCATGCCTGCCACTCTGTTTCGCTTCGATGACCTTGCGGCACATCGCCGCAGGAGCCTTTTCCCGTCCTCCCTCGTAGGTCCCGAGCGGTCCGTAAACATTGTGATAGCGCGCAACGCGCGTCGTCAGGCCGAAGTCCTCCTCAAAGTGACGACACATCCGCTCGGAAAACAGCTTTTCCCAGCCATAACCATCCTCCGGCAGTGCCGGGTAGGCGTCCTCTTCCTTAAGCGCGACCACATCGGGATTCGTCTGTTTTTCCCCGTTGTACACGCATGCCGAGGACGAAAAGAAGAAGCGCTCGACGCCGGCTTCTCGCGCAGCCATGAGCATATGCGTATTTGTCAGGACCGAAAGCATGCACAGGGCTTTGTTGTTTTCGATGAAACCCATGCCTCCCATATCGGCCGCAAGCTGAAAAATTACCTCGGTTCCGTCAGCCGCTGTTTGGCAGTTGCTACGGTCCCTCAGGTCGAGCGATAGATTCTCAACGCCCTTGGAGGTCTGGTACCACTCTTCAAGCGGCTTCACATCCACGGCCCGCACAACATTGATCCCTTGCGCCAGCAGATCCTTGACCAGGTGACCGCCGATGAAGCCGCCCGCTCCGCAAACTACAACTTTTTCATCCTTAAGCTTCATGAATGCCTCCTCAACGGCTTTTCTTCCTGTTCAGCACGTTTTCCAATGTAAAGCTGTGTGCGGCGCGTTCTCGAGACGTACTCCGCACACAATAAAGGACCCGATTAGACCGACTTGGCCTGTGCGACCGGTTGCCGGCTTGGTAAAGCATCCTGGCGACCCACACTGTGATACGTAAAACCGCGCGATGCCATGTGCTCCGGATCAAACAGATTTCGCCCGTCTAGAACGATGGGGTATCGCAGGCTTTGTTGCAGGCGATCCAGGTCCAGCTCTGCAAACTCCTGCCAGTCCGTCAGGATCAGCAATGCATCTTTTCCACGGGCAGCGGCATAGGCATCATCGACGTAGTGCATCGATCCCGAAGACGGTAGCACCTCAGCCGTACGCTCCATGGCAGCCGGGTCATAAGCGTCAATCGAGCAGCCTTCGCGCAATAACATCTCGACGATCTCGATCGCGGGTGAATCACGGATATCGTCCGTACCGCCCTTGAAGGCGAGCCCAAGAACGCCGAGCTTTTTGCCCCGGAAGGTCCAGAGCGCCGAACGCACTTTCTGGAAAAAGCGGCGCTTCTGCTCGACGTTGATCTTTTCCACCTCGCTCAATAAACCGAATGGAATGCCGAACTGCTCGGCCACATAGCGAAACGCCGCCACATCCTTCGGGAAGCAGGACCCTCCGTACCCGATGCCGGCCTGAAGAAAGCGCGGCCCGATACGAGCATCCATCCCCATGCCCTGGGCTACCTGCTTGACGTCCGCGCCCACGGCTTCGCAGATGTTTGCGACTACGTTGATAAATGAAATCTTCACCGCAAGAAAGGCATTGGAAGCGTGCTTGATGAGCTCTGCTGCCTTGGTTGAAACATGGAGCAGAGGCGGCAGATTGTTTTCGTTCAGCTCCCCGGGAACGCTGTTTTCCCTTGTGTAGTAAGACCCGCTGGTCAGCGGTTCGTAGATAGCAGACATCAGTGCGGCGGCGCGCGGTGAGTCCGTGCCGACCACGATTCGATCCGTGTGAAGGAAGTCGACCACCGCGGTGCCTTCGCGAAGGAACTCCGGGTTGGAAGCGACATCGAACAGTTCACGTGGAACACCATTCCGCTCCACCACGCGGCGAATCCACTCATTGGTGTAAACGGGAACAGTGCTCTTTTCAACGATCACTTTGTAGGTGTCGATGGAACGGGCAATCTCGCTGGCCACCGCATCGACATAGGACAGATCGGCCGAACCGGTTCCACTTTGCGGCGTGCCGACCGCAATAAAAATCGCGTCCGCCTCGCGTGTAGCTTCACGTAAATCCGAGGTAAATGTAATCGAAGTGCCGCGATGCCGGTCGAGCAGCTCCTTCAGGTACTCTTCGTGAATCGGAACGCCGCCGGCACGAAGCATCGCCACCTTGCTTTCGTCGTTGTCGACGCAGATCACCCTGTGCCCGATCTCGGCGAAGCACGCCGCAGCGACCAGTCCGACATAGCCGGAACCAACAACAGAGATACAAATAGAACTTTTCATACCACCTCCTGTGTGTGTCACGTCGTAAATTCTTAGTTCTGGGAAATAATCCACAGATTGCTGCGTATCAGTGCATGGGATTCTGAATGATCTCCTGTTGCGGCCCACTGTGGAGCAGGGCGTTCGATCGAGCCAGAGAAGAGCGGCGCTGGCCTCGACGCTGGTAATCGCGCAGGTCCTGCTGGTAGATCATGGACGACTGTGAAATCGACAAACCTGAAATAAGTCGTTTTTCCTGCGCTTGGCGCTCAAACGCCGCAAAAGTCTGAGGCGGTGCCGGCGGCGGCGACGCATGAAGATTCGGATTGAGTCGCTGTCGAAGCCCTGAGCCGTTGCCAGCCATGGAGGAAGCAAGAGGAGAAATACCAGTCTCATGGCGCTCCAACGGTGAGCCGAGGACTTCGCTTTCAGCGAGTAAACCGGCCAGACCTTCCGTTGAATCGGGGAAGCCGTTCGACGCGACTCCATACGACGGCGCCGACCCCAGGACCGTTCCCGGCGTTTGATAAACCATCAGTGCAGGCGTTTGGCCGTCTTCATATTGGTACTGCGGGGTAGGTGAGAAGGAAGAAGCGAAAAACAGCGCTGTTTGTGTCGAAGGACTCGGGAGATTACCAAGAGTTTGGGTCA
>CAXSBW010000116.1:0-2923 GCA_964235795.1 uncultured Acidobacteriaceae bacterium
AACTTCTCCACCAGTTTTTTGACCCCGTGCTGGGCGAACGTCACGGTCAGTTTCGCGTCTTCGCCGTCGCCTTCGCGGCGTACCACCTGGCCTTCGCCGTATTTGGGGTGGCGCACGCGCTGGCCGTTGCGGAACCCGGTTGCGCCGGTTGCGGCGTCGATTTCGAGCTTGGGTCGCGGGCCGGTGCCGCGACCGCCGAAGAACTGCGCGATGTTGTCGAGCGAGTCCGGAGCCGCGGCTTTGCCCGCGTTGAATCGCGCACTTCCCGCCGCCGCCACATTGCGTGACGGCGCGGCCGCAACCGGGCGACCGCCCGCGCCCTGCGCCGGGCGATAAGTCTGATCTTCGTCCTCGTAGGAATAGTGCCGGTCGCCGTCGGCAGCCCCGGTGCCTTTGCGGCCCCCCCCGCCGTAGCGCGAGCCGCCGCCATACCCTCCGCCGTAACCGGATCCGGACCCGTAACTGCCCCAGCCGCTCACGCTGCGCTGCGCCGCGGCACCCCCGGCCACGTCCTCGATCAAGTGCGCGGGCACTTCTTCCAGAAAACGTGAAGGAACGCTCGCTTCCGGCATGTCGTTGCCGTAGCGCCGTCGGTAGCGCGCGCGTGTCAGTACCAGCGCGTCCATGGCGCGCGTCATGCCGACATAGCAGAGCCGGCGCTCCTCTTCCATCTGCGCCGGGTCGTTGAGCGTGCGCGAATGCGGAAACAGGTTTTCTTCCATGCCCGACAGCAGCACCACCGGAAACTCGAGCCCCTTGGCCGCATGGAGCGTCATCAGCGTGACGCGCGCGTCCGGGTTGATCTTGTCGGTGTCGGAAACCAGCGCGGCATGGTCCAGGAAGTCGGCCAGCGACTCGCCTCGCTCCTGCGCGTCCTGCGCGGCGTTTGCGAGTTCCTTCAGGTTTTCAATGCGGGAAAACGACTCCGGCGTTCCTTCTTCCTCAAGCGCGCGGATGTAGCCGGAGCGATCGTTGAGAAAGCGAATCAGCTCCGGCAAAGTCGCCGGGTCGCCGGGTTTGCGGAATGCGGCCTCGGTCTCTGCTTCACGCTGCGCGCGCGCGTCGTCGGCCGAGGCTGCGAGCCGTTGCACACGATTGCCCAAACCCTGTCGTTTGGTCGCGGGTGCGTCGGCAAAAGGATTGAAGGCTGCCGCATCGAGTTGTTGTGTGTTCCGGTGCGCTGGGCTTGCATCCTCAAAGCCGGCTGGATCGAATGCCTCCGCCTCGTTCGTGTCGCCGAAGCTCGCAGGGTTGAATCCGGCGTCTTCGTCGCCACCCAGCGCGAGCATCCCCTGCGCCGCGTCACCGAACGCAAAGCTCGTATCGTCGCCCGCGTGCAGTGTGCGGTCCAGTTCGGTCGGCTGGTCGTCGCGCGTGTCCGCTGTGTGCGCGTTGCCCAGCGCGAGCGTCGCATCGGCGTCGGTTGCGCCCGCTACATCGGCGCTCAGCTTAGCCGCGAAGTCCGGTGCCAGCAGAGCGCGCGCGTCCTCGATCATGCGGCGAAAACCGTCGAGCGCGATCAATGCGCGCGAAGGCAGCAGCCGCTCTTTCAATGCATGGCCGATGGCCGTGTACGTCGTGGTGCCGGTCTCGATGGCGAGCCGCTCCAGCGTTTCAAGCGTGGTGCGCCCGATGCCGCGTGTCGGCGTGTTGATGACCCTTTGCAGTGCGATCGAATCGTGCGGATTCTGCACCAGCTTGAGATACGAAAGGATGTCCTTGATCTCGGCGCGCTCGTAAAACGAGAAGCCGCCGACCATGGTGTAGCTGATGCCGTAGCGACGCAGTGCTTCTTCCACCAGACGCGACTGCGAGTTGGTGCGGTACAGCACGGCGGCGCGCGGCTGCTCGACCGTTTGCCCCGCCTCGCGCAAGTACTTGTTGATGTAGTCCGCGATGAAGAGCGCTTCGTTTTCGCCGTCCGGTGCCTCGTAGTAGCCGATCTTTGCGCCGCCTTCGCGCGCGGTCCACAGGTCCTTGCCCTTGCGCTGCGCATTGCGTGCGACCACCGCGCCGGCGGCCGCAAGAATCACCTCGGTCGAACGATAGTTCTGCTCCAGGCGAATCGTTTTCGTCGCCGGAAAGTCCTTTTCAAACTCAAGGATGTTGCGAATGTCGGCACCGCGCCAGCTGTAGATGCTCTGGTCTTCGTCGCCCACCACGCACACATTCTGCTCGGGCCCGGTCAGCAGCTTCATCAGTTCGTACTGGGGGCGGTTGGTGTCCTGGTACTCGTCGATCAGCAGGTAACGATAGCGACGCTGGTAGCGCTCGCGGGTTTCGCCGCTCGCCTTGAGCAGGTGCACGGCTTCGAGCAGCAGATCGTCGAAGTCGAGCGCGTTGTTTTTGCGCAGTTCCTTGCCGTATGCCTCGTACAGATGCGCGATACGCTCGGCCTGCGCGTCGGCTGATTGCAGGTAGAGCTCCTGCGGGTTGAGCATGTGGTTCTTGGCCCAGGAGATGCGCGAAAGCACGGTCCGCGGAGTGAGCTGTTTGTCGTCGAGCCCCATGCGCCGCATGATGCCTTTGACGAGCTGTTGCTGGTCGCTCTCGTCATAGATGGCAAAGGTGCGGGTCAGGCCGGAGATGGCGCCCGTTCCGTCGGGCGCGCGCAATACCTCGATGTCCCGCCGCAACATGCGTACGCAGAACGAGTGAAACGTTGCCAGCAGCGGCTTGGCCAGCGTGGACGCGCCGATCAGCTTTTCGACGCGCTCGGCCATCTCTTTCGCGGCCTTATTGGTAAAGGTGACGGCAAGAATCGCGTCCGGCGCAACCCCCCGCTCCTGGATCAGGTAAGCGATTCGATGCGTGATGACGCGCGTTTTGCCGGAGCCCGCGCCGGCCAGCAGCAGCACCGGGCCGTCGACGGCCTGCACGCCCTCGGCCTGCTGGGGGTTCATTTTTTGAAGAAGTGGGTGCA
>CAXSBW010000116.1:3023-6089 GCA_964235795.1 uncultured Acidobacteriaceae bacterium
GCCGACGGCACCAATCCGGCCTACCGCGAAGAGGCCGCGCGACTCGGCTCGTTGATCGCCGGCCGCGGGTGGGGGCTGGTGTATGGCGGGGCCTCGGTCGGGTTGATGGGCGCGGTGGCCGACGCCGCCCTTGCCGCGGGAGCACCGGTGATTGGGGTGCTGCCGGAGGTACTGCGCGATCGCGAGGTCGCCCATGCCGGGCTGACGGAGTTGATCTACGTCGACACCATGCACCGGCGCAAAGCGCTGATGGCGGAGCGCGCCGATGCTTTCATCGCGCTGCCGGGCGGCTTCGGCACACTCGATGAACTGTTTGAGATCCTGACCTGGCGACAGCTCGGGATCCATGCGAAACCGATCGTGCTGGTCAACACACTTGGGTACTTCGACGGGCTGTTGCGGTTTGCGGACCATGCCGTGGAGCAGGGGTTTGTGCGGGCACAGCACCGGGGCGCGTTGCAGGTCGCAACGGATGCCAAGGCTGCGATGAGGCTTCTCGAGCCCGGCGTTCAGCGGGACGAAGAGCCTGCGCAAACAGCCCTTCGCCCCTGAGTCTCAACGCGCCGGCGCGGGCTGAGCCAGCGCGCGCCACTTTTTTGCCAGCGGTTCATCGGCATACGCCTTGATAAACAAGCCGCCAACAACCGAGCGCGCCTGGAAGCCCTGCTGCTTGCCCGAAAGGGTGTCGTACCAGTCCGTCAGCGGCACACGGCTCGGGGTGGTATCGGCCCACTTGGCCAGCGGCGCGATCAGCTGGGCAAACTGTTCCGGGGTCGCCATGGTGTCCGACCACAGCTCCCAGTCCAGCTTGGTGTAGGTTGCGCGCGAGTCAAGCGGCACGCCGTACTCGTTGTTGTGCGCCAGGTAAAACCGGATCTCCGACTCGCGCAGGCTGGGGGGAAACAGGTGCAGACCTAGAATCGTGTCCCACACCAGGTTGTACTTCTGGCTCCAGGTGCCGGGCTTGTCAAAGGCGAGCTTGGTGTGGTCGCCGTCAGCCGCCATCGGCATAAACTGCTTCGCCATCCCCTCCGCGGCCGATCGATACTGCTTCGCAACGTCGTTGTGGCCCAGGCGCTTCGCGAGGTCGGCATACGCTCCGATCGCGTCGATCGCCTTGATCGACAGATTGGCGTTGTGCGCCAGGTGGCCGGCGAAGTCATCGGTGGAAAGCTGGTTTGCCGGGTCCAGACCCGCTTCGCGAAGATAGTTGGCCCACTTCGTCAGTTGCGGCCAGTAGCGCTCGGCCAGGTGGGCGTTGCCCTCGGTCTGCGCGATCGCATCGATCATGATCAGCATGTCGCCGGACTCTTCGACCGGCATCTGGTCGTCCTCGGTCTGCTCGCCGCCGCCGTACACCTGCCCGTTCGCCAGCGGGTACTGGCCCACGTCATGCGGCGAGAATGGAAATTTCCAGCGCGGCAGCCCGGCGTAGCGCAGTACCGGCTCCACCTGCGCTTCCATCAGCGCCGGGTTAAAGAACAGCAGGATCGGTGATTGTGGATACATCACGTCCACGGTGCCCGTGCAGCCGTTGGAAAAGTTCTCCTTGCAGAAGTACAGCGGCGTGCCCTGCGTGTCGGCGGTGACCTCGCAGGCGGCCAGCGACTGGCGATAGGAAAGGTTGGTCAGGTAGGCGTAATCGGCCCCGCCGGTCTGGGTCATGTCGTCGGTCAGCTGCTTGTCGTAGGTATTGCCGCGCGCGTCGAGCGACGCATACTGCCCTTCGGCCTGGTCGAGCATGGCGCTCACGGTCTGCCCGTTGCGCTGCCAGTAGGGGCGCAGGCGCTGGTTCAGGTACTCAATCGCGAAGCCGTCGGTGTAGCTGACCAGCAGGTGTTGCGAAACCGGCGCGGTGCCGACTGAGCCCAGGTGCAGCACAGCGTCAAGATGCGCGGCACCGCTGTAGGGAGCGGCGGGCATGTCCATATCGTCGCCGACGGAGATGGTGCCGTCCTTGCCGAACGCGGCGATCGCTTTTTCAAGCCGGTCGCCGCCCAGCAGCGCGGTTTGCGCGTGCTCGCCCGCGGGGACGGCGAGGTGAAAGTAGCCCCAGTCGATGCGGAGATTGTCGCCGCGCTTGCCCAGCACGGCCTGTTCACGCGAGCCCACGTTGAGCACCTGGAGAGAATCGGTTTGCGACCGGCCCCAGGTCACGGCATCCGTGCCGGTGTTCACCGCGATGATCGGGTCCACGTCCAGCATCGCGTCCACCGTGTGCTGCCCCCCGTCCATCGCCTTTGCGGTCCACGTCAGGTAGGTAACGGGGCGCGAAAGCAGGTCCATGTCCTGCGGAAACGCCGGGGTGAAAAAGGCGAGCTGCAGCTCCACGCCCGCGCCCTGAAAGGTGTAAACCGTGTGCGTCGCCTCAACGCGCACGGCCGTTTGTTGCATCGCCGGTACCCCGCGCGGAAAGTCGCCCATCACCCGGTACGGCTTGCCATCGACGCGCACGAGGCTGGAAAAGGACTGGTTGGAGCCGGTCCAGTGGCGCGTGGAGCTGCCGGTCAGCTTGTCCGTCTCAGACCAGACTGAAAAATACGGGTTGTGCGTGATGAGCGGCACCGCGGGCGGGCGATGCGCCTGTTGAGCGCTGAGCGCGCCGGTTGAGGCGAGAAGGCAAAACAGGGAAGCGGCGGCGCGGAATCGAAGGGGACGCATGGCCCACCATTATGGCATCGATTCCGGTGATTCCGAAACAGCTGAGTTTGAAGCCGCTCCGCCCAGCCTTCCGTTCCTTTCGGCGCACAGGTCGCAGGTGCAATGGCGGCGCAGGTAGTCCCAGGAGTAAATGCCGCTGGTATGGCCGTCGTTCCAGCCGAAGGAGATGGCATAGCGGCCCACCGGCTGCACGGTATCCGGACGGATCGGCGGCTTGTACAGCGGCAGCAGCACGGCGGGCTCGGGCGGGGGCACCCCGGGGGCACGACGGTCGTGTTCGCGCTCCTCGTGGCAGGTGGCGCAGGGGCAGGCGTGGCGCAGCCAGGCGAAGCTCCAGCGGCTGCGGTGGCCGTCGCGCCAGTCGATTTCAAGCCCGGTGCCTTCGGTCTTCATCACGCGCACTTT
>CAXSBW010000117.1:0-1610 GCA_964235795.1 uncultured Acidobacteriaceae bacterium
CGCTTTCGTTCGCCATGGCTAAGGCCGCACCTCAACGACCGCCAGCCCGCTCGACGGCAACCGCACCACCATCCGCCCATCGCTGATCCCGACCGGCTCCGCCGCCCCAAGCGTCCCTACCTTCCGCAATTGCTCCACCTGCGACGGGGTCGGCGATACCGGCGAGCCCATCTGCTTCCACGCCCCCAGCGTGTCCCCATGCGTCGCATCCACTCGCCGCACCGTCGCACGGGATTGGCTGGAAACCCCGGCAAGCGTGATTGCCACGCTCTTCTCCGCGACACTCGACCCCGGCGGCTCCGCCGTGTTCCACACCGCGATCTCAAGCGTCCCATCCGCCCGCCGCGTCACCAGCATGTCCTTCGCCCCCAAAACCGGCAAGCGCGTCTCCCCCAGTCCATGGAGCAAGGCAAACACCAGAAACGCCGGCTTCGGAATCCCGCGCTCCGCGATCAACCCGTATCCCCCGTAAAACGGCGTCTTCACCACGCCCATTTCTTCAAACACGTCCGAAAACGTCCAGTAGCTCATCATCTGCGTCAGCCCGTCGCACCGGCTGATCGTCTCCGCCATCCATGGCCCCATGTAGATCGAATCCGTAATCGCCTGCGTGTTGGTATAGGTCGCGTTGTACTCGCTCCAGATCAGCGGCAAACCCGGCATCGCCGAGTGCGCAATCTGCTCATGCACCTTTGCAACCGCCGCCGCCACCATCTGGTGCGGTGCCACATACCGCTTGTCCGCAAAAACATCGGCTGTCACATCGTCCCCATACACATGCGTGGATACAAAATCGAGCGGCACCTGCCCCGCCGCCGCATGCGCGATCATCGCGTCCACCCACGCCGCCTGCGCCGTCGCCGGCCCACCCACGCGCAGCCGCGGGTTCACCGCCTTCAGCGCGCGCGCCGTATGGTCATACAGAGTAAAGTACGTGCTCTGTTTCGGATTCCCCACCCAGAAGTCGATATTCGGCTCGTTCCACACCTCGAAGTACCACGCCGATATCTCGTCGATCCCGTAGCGCTCCAGCAGGTGGCGAGCAAATGCCGTCATCAGCGCGTCCCACTTCGCGTAATCCGCGGGCGGCGAAACGTTAGGCTTGTACCAGAAAAAGTGCAGCGCCGCCGGGTCCGATGCCAGCTTCTTCGGCGTAAAGCTGATCTCGACAAAGGGCCGCACCCCGCGAGCGAGCAGCCCGTCGTAGATCTGGTCCACGTAGCTCCAGTTGTAAACCGGGTTGCCGTCCTTGTCCTCGCCGTACACACCCACTTCGTCGTCCAGGATCGCGTGAAACCGCACATACCGGAACCCAGTCGCCGCCTTCACCGTCTGGAGATCCTGCCGGTAGCTGTCGCGCAGTGTCAGCACCGCCCGGCCCGACCCGAACATCTGCTCCCAGAAGTGAGGAAACGGCGTCCCCGCCGCGCGCGCGTCCACTGTCACTTGCTCCGGTTGCAGCTCTTGAGACAAAGCCGGCAAACCGAACAGGGAAGCAACCACAACCAATAAAAGCATCCGGAACATAGGCGTGAACCTCTTTCGACCGCGCCCCATTCTAAGTCATAGCCCAGGGTGCAACGCAGGCGTCATTCTGGAAAGATGCCTCC
>CAXSBW010000117.1:1710-3516 GCA_964235795.1 uncultured Acidobacteriaceae bacterium
GAGCACGTCGCGCTCACCTGCTCACCTCCGTCTTGACAGGAATGCCGTTACCGTCGTCGACGCCGACCCGGGCCTCCGCGGCAGCGCAGACCACCCGCTCGCGCCCGGCACCGTCGTCGGCAAGGACGAAGATCCAGCCCACGCCGCGCCGGCGATCAACGCTATGACGACTGGACGAGGAACCCGTGCTCCGGCAAACAACTCGCCCAGGGCAAATCTGCCGGTCACCCTCAAAGGGCAACGGTCAAGCAGCCGGACTTCATCGGCAGGATCCGCCGTCGCCCACGCGCCCGGCTCCATCCGCATCTCATCACACAACTGACAACGCCGCGCGCACTCGCTCGCACGGCGCTTTGATTCCAAAGAGAAAAAGGAAAACCATGAAGACAATCTTTGTCCTGCTCGGCACCATCCTGGCTGCCTGTAGTGCCCTGGTGTTCTGGAGCGGCCGCGAAGCCAACCGCCGCGAAGCCAGGCGGATCTCCGCCGCCAAAGCCGCTGCCTTGCTCGCCGAAGCCTGGGCCGACAACCACACCCGCGCCTAAACTCGTTCTCGTACACGCGTAGGGTAAGCAGCGACAACCCGGTGCGGCTTTTCGTTCAGAAAAGCCGCACCGCCATCCATCGATCCCCCTGCCCCGATACGAGAACGGCTACAAGCAGCTCCATGCCGCATAACCGGAACAAGGAACGCAGCTTCGCCATCAGGCCGCCAATCCCAGAGCCATGCGGCGCATCGTCGCGGGAGACATGCTCTATCCCGCGGCACTCCTCGATTTCAAAACAGACGTTTTCAGGCAAGTGTGGGTGTGCAAACGCCCGCATCTCAGCCGTGCAACATGCGCGTCCGCACCTGGACCTGCCCGGAACCCGCATTGCCGGTCACGTCCTGTACCTTGATCCGACGCGCCAGCCCCATCCACCCCAGCAGCCGGATGCCCCAGTAATTCACATCCACCTCGTACCAGGCCATCCCATGACGCGCCGACACCGGGTGCGCATGGTGGTTGTTATGCCAGCCCTCGCCCCCCGACAGCAGCGCCACCCACCAGTTGTTGCGCGAGTCGTCCCGCGTTGCAAACCGCCGCGTGCCCCACATATGCGTCGCCGAGTTCACCGCCCACGTCACGTGCAGCCCCAGCACCACGCGCAGAAACACACCCCACAGCACCCACGACACGCCCAGCCGCCAACCGCCGTAAGCCGTGCCGCCAAGCAGCAGTCCCACGCCCACCATCGTCAGCGGTACCCAGTGCCACCGGCTCAGCCGCACATAAAACGCTTGCCGGTACAGGTCCGGCACATACCGCGTCAGCAGCGGGTTGTGATTGTGCAAACGACCCCACAGCATCCAGCCCAGGTGCGACCACCACGCCCCATCCCTCGGCGAGTGCGGGTCCCCCGGCTTGTCCGTCAGCTGGTGGTGCATCCGGTGCACGGCCACCCAGAACAGCGGCCCGCCTTCGAGCGCCAGCGTCGCACAAAGCGCCATCCCGTACTCCAGCCACTTCGGCGTGGCATAGCCACCATGCGTCAACTGCCGGTGATAGCTCATCCCGATCCCGACGTTCTGCGCCAGCACCCACAACACCGCGGCACAAAGCAGCCCCGTCCACGAGAAACAAAATAGCGCCGCCACCGCCAGCGCATGGAAAATTACCAGCGCCGAGGTCAGCTTCCAGTTCAAACGGCCGCCATGCCCCTGCTCCGGCACGCGCGCCTCCCCCTCCGCCCCGGCACACGCCGGCCTTTCCTCCACGCGTTCCAGCAGGGAAGTCCTCATGCATTCAAGCCTAGCAGGGCCGC
>CAXSBW010000117.1:3616-5968 GCA_964235795.1 uncultured Acidobacteriaceae bacterium
CTCCGCCGCCTTCTGGCTTCGCCCGCCGCTCTTGCACTGCACCACGATCACGCGGTCCTGCGGCAGCTCGCCCACGCGCGCCGGCAGCTCGCCCTGCGGAATCAGCGTCCCGCCCAGGTTCGCAATCTGGTACTCCCACGGTTCCCGCACGTCCAGCACAAACGGTTCCTCGCCCGCATCCCGCCGCCGCTTCAACTCCCCAACCGAAATCTGCTCCACCCCATTCTGCTGCGGCATCCCGCCTCCTTTGATCGTGCTTTCACCCACCGACTCCGCCGCCCCGGCAACCCCGCAAAACTGGTTGTAATCGATCAGCTCCCGCACCGTCGGAGCGTTCCCGCACACCGGGCACTCCGGGTTCCGGCGCAGCTTCAACTCTCGGAAGCGCATCGACAACGCATCGATCAGCAGCAAGCGCCCGATCAGCGGCTCGCCGATTCCCAGCACCAGCTTGATCACCTCCGTCGCCTGCATCACCCCAACGAGCCCCGGCAAAATCCCCAGCACCCCGCCTTCCGCGCACGACGGTACCAGCCCCGGCGGCGGCGGCTCCGGGTACAGGCACCGGTAGCACGGGCCCTGCTCGCCTTTGAGCGTCCCGCCAAAGACACTGCACTGCCCTTCAAAGCGAAAAATCGATCCATACGCATTCGGCTTGCCGAGCAGCACACACGCGTCGTTCACCAGGTACCGGGTTTGAAAGTTATCCGTCCCGTCCGCGATCACGTCATACCCGGCAAAGATCTCCATCGCGTTCGCGCTTGTCAGCATGGAATTGTGCTTCACCACGTTGAGCGCCGGGTTCAGAGCATGCAGTTTGTTTCCGGCCGAGTCCACCTTCAACCGCCCCACATCCGGCGTCGCATGGATGATCTGTCGTTGCAGATTGCTCACGTCCACCGTGTCGAAGTCCACCAGCCCCAGCGTGCCCACGCCCGCCGCCGCCAGGTATAGCGCCAGCGGCGCGCCCAGCCCGCCCGTGCCCACGCACAACACCCGCGCGGCCTTCAGCTTCCGCTGCCCCTCCACCCCCACCTCGGGCAGAATCAGGTGCCGCGCATAGCGCTGCAAATCGTCGGTCGTCAATTCCGGAAGTGTTCCAGGGGTAATCTCGGTCGTCGCAGCCATCAAGGGTCCTCTGTTTCTGAGATGACACAACCGGCTGTTTCGGCGCAAGCGCCTGCCGGCCCGCTCTTATCCGGTCTCGTTCAAATACGGGCCAGGCCGCCGTCCACGCCCAGTTCCACCCCATTCACGAAGCTGGAGTCGTCCGAAGCCAGAAAAAGAGCGGCCGCCGCGATCTCTTCCGGACGGCTAAGCTCCCCGCGCGGCACACTTGCACGGTAGTGCTCTCTTGTCTCTGAATCGCCCCCAGGAGCGCGGTATCGATGAGGCCGGGGCTCAGGACATTCACGCGGATGTTGCGATCCTGCAGTTCCACCAGCCACGCCCGCGCAAACGCAAGCAGCGCGGCCTTGCTCGCGGCATATACGCTGCGCCCCGGCAGGCCCTTGATGGTGCTGGCCAGCGAGCCGTTCATCAAGATCGAACCGCCGTCGCGAAACAGCGGCAGCGCTTTCTGCACGGCAAAAAACGTACCCCGCGCATTTAGATTAAAAATTGCGTCAAACCCGGCCTCGGTCGTCGATCCCAGCAGCGTCTCCCACCCAGCCCGGCACTCGCGAAAAGCACGTCGATGTGCCCCTGTTCGCGTCGCACTACCTCATACAAACGATCCAGATCGTCGAGGCTGGCCGCGTCGCCATGCACTGCCGTCACATTGTGGCCGAGGTGTTTCACGGCCTCGTCGAGCTTGTCCTGCCTACGCCCTGTGATGAAGACAGAAGCGCCTTCCTCCACGAACAGCTTCGCCGAGGCAAGCGCCATGCCGGAGTCGCCCCCGTCAGAACCGCTACTTTTCCGTCCAGCTTGCCCATACGTTTTGGTTCTCCCGGACCATGGGAGCGGACCCGACTGGAAACGGTGCGGAAATCGGTTCAACCTCGACCGAAGCACGGGCGACCGCCGTTATCCATCGGCACGCAAACGTCGAGCTGGACGCTATACGAAAGCGCGGGAGCTCGGTACAGGTTCGCACCGGTCTTTACGCCGAAAGGCGTTCGGCCCGGACGGCTAGTCCCGCGCCGAAGGCGTTATTGCCCCTGCGGCTAGCAGCCCGCCGGCGATGGAGGGGATGATGGAAAGCGCGTCGTCCGCCTTGGTCGCCGTCGCTTCTTTTTCCGGCAGGTAGCGCACGTCCTCGTCGTTCAGGTACAGGTTCACAAACGAGCGCAGCTTGCCGTCCTCGCTGAACAAATGCTTTTTGAGCTCCGGGTGCGCGACGGTTAACGC
>CAXSBW010000118.1:0-5855 GCA_964235795.1 uncultured Acidobacteriaceae bacterium
GGGATAAAGAGGCGGCAGGGCGAACGGCACAGAGCTCATCCTAAATCGTTGCCGGAACCATCGCCGGAGCCGTTCCGGAGTCGTTCCCGAGTCGTTCCCGGGCGAGCTCTTCCGCCCCGGGGAGTGCAGGCTCCCGGGGGGGGGGGCATCAAGGTTGATGGCACGGCGATGTCACGGGCGGCTGCCTGCGTGCGGCAGGTGCACGCACTGCAGCCGAGAGCCGGCAAATCACCCTGCCGGGCTACCATCCGGCTCACTTCGCAGAAGGCAGTTGCCATGGGAGAATGTGGCATGCCTGAAGACCCATCCCCGCCCCAAACAAGCGCACAGGAACCGCGATGGCCGGCGATCCTGGCGTCGTTTGCCGTGGGCGCGCTGGAGCTGGCACTGCCGCGCCAGCTTTCGCCCGGGCCCGACTGGCTGCTGCTGCTGCTGATCGTGCTGCTCACGATTCCCGCGGTGCTGGCGCGATACCAGGGCCGACATCACGTGAACCAGATCTTCGGCTACACGCTGAACACCGTCGTGACGCTGGCTCTGCTCTGGTCGCTGACGGTGCTGGTGCGCTCGCTGCCGCGGCACACTTTACCCCCGAGGCAGTTGCTGGGGGTGGCCAGCGTGCTCTGGATCAGCAACGTACTGGTATTTGCGTCGTGGTACTGGCGGCTCGACGCCGGCGGCCCGCATGCACGCGACCTGCGCGACGCGCACACGGAAGGCGCGTTCCTGTTCCCACAAATGACGATGCAGGGGCCGGCGGCAAGAAAATGGTCGCCTGTCTTTATCGATTACCTATTTCTCGCGTTCAACACGAGCACGGCCTTTTCGCCGACCGACGCACCCATCCTGTCTCGCTGGGCCAAGGCGCTCATGATGGTGCAGGCCACCATCTCGCTCGTCACCATCGCCCTGCTCGCCGCCCGCGCGGTCAATATCCTGTAGGGCGAAGACCCCCTGCGCGGGAGGCGGCCGCTCGCGCGGCTTTTTACTTAAGAGCGGCCTGGCGAGGTGAAGTCTCGCCAGGCCGCTCTTACAAGAACACGTCACGAAGTGACCGCCTCCCGCGCAGGGGGTCTTCGCCCTTACGCGCCGGTGGCCACAATGTGCGGCATCTCGGCGCGGCGGGCTTTTTCGCGCTCGAAAAAGCGTTCCATGAACTTGGTGTCGAACGCGCCTTCGCGGAACTCGGCGTCGGCGAAGATGCGCCGGTGCAGGGGAACCGTGGTGTGAATGCCTTCGACGACAAACATTTCAAGCGCCCGCTCCATGCGAGCCATGGCTTCGGCGCGGTCTTTGCCGTGCGTGATGAGCTTCGCGATGAGCGAGTCATAGTAGGGCGGCACGACGCCCTCGGCGTACTGGGCGGTGTCGACGCGAACACCGTTGCCGCCGGGCAGGTTGAAGGCCGTGATTTTGCCGGCGGATGGGGTGAACTTTTCCGGGTGTTCGGCGTTGACGCGGCACTCGATCGCGTGGCCGCGAATCGCGATCGGGTCGGGCAGGATGGATGAAAGTTTTTCGCCTGCGGCGATCCTCAGCTGTGCTTTCACCAGGTCGATACCGGTCACCATCTCGGTCACCGGATGCTCCACCTGGATGCGCGTGTTCATCTCGATGAAGTAGAGCTTGCCATCCTCATCCATCAGGAACTCGATCGTCCCGGCGTTCTGGTAGCCGACATCGACCAGCGACTTGCGGATGGTTTTGCCGATCTCCTCGCGCATCTTCGCCGTCACCTGCAAGGACGGCGCTTCCTCGATCAGCTTTTGATGGCGCCGCTGGATGGAGCACTCGCGCTCGCCGAGGGAAAGGACGTTGCCGTGCTCATCGGCCAGCACCTGGAACTCGATGTGGCGTGGCCGCTCGATGAACTTTTCCATGTAGAGCTCGCCGTTGCCGAAGGCATTGGCGGCTTCGGTGTGCGCTGCCTGATACAAGGCGGGCAGCTCGGCCGCGGTACGCACGATCCGCATGCCGCGGCCGCCGCCGCCGGCAACCGCCTTCAGGATCACCGGGTAGCCGATCGTTTTGGCCCACTCCAGTGCTTCGTTTTCATCGGCCAGCACGCCGTCGGAGCCGGGCAGGATCGGCACTTTCGCCTTCTTCATGGTTTGCCGCGCCATGGACTTTTCGCCCATCAGCCGCGTGACCTCGGGCGGCGGCCCGATGAACTTGATATTGGACTGCCGGCACACCTCGGCGAAGTTCGCATTCTCGCTCAGCAGCCCGTAGCCGGGGTGGATGGCATCGACGTCGGCGATCTCGGCCGCCGCGATCACGGCCGGCACGTGGAGATAGCTTTCCGACGAGCGCGGCGGCCCGATGCAGATGGCCTCATCGGCAAAGCGGACGTGGAGCGAGTTGCGATCGGCCTCGGAGTAAACCGCAACCGTGCGGATGCCGAGCTCCTTGCAGGCGCAGATGACGCGCAGGGCGATCTCGCCGCGATTGGCAATCAGGACTTTTGCAAACATGGGAACCGTTTCTCCGGGCCGCGCAGCCCGGCTGGGCGAAGAGCTGGAAGCGGTCTCATCCACCCGCAAGCTAGGATGTTGCCGCGGATGAGACCGTCTATCGAAGCGAGGGCTCACACCGGCGACGACCGCTCGCTAGAGCGGGCGCACGGTAAACAGGGGCTGACCGTACTCGACCGGCTGGCCGTTTTGCACCAGCTGCTGCACGATCTCGCCGGCCATGTCGGACTCGATCTCGTTCATCAGCTTCATGGCTTCGACGATGCAGAGCGGCTGCCCTGCCTCGACCTTGTCGCCTGTCTTGACGAAGGCCGGGGACCCGGGCGAAGGAGAGCCGTAAAAGGTCCCGACGATCGGCGACTTGACGGTGTGCAGGGTTTCTTCCGCTGCGACGGCCGCAACGGCGGTCTGGGCTGCAACGCCGCCTGGGACCCCGGCGGACTCGTGTTGTGCGTGGGGAGCCTGCGCCTGCGGAACGGGTGAGGCTGCAAACAAACGCGCCAGCAGCATGGGGTCAAGCTGCGTGGGTGCCTGCGGAGCGGCGGCCGCGATGGCAGCCTCAAACTTGAGCTCCACTTTCAGCTCGCCGCGCTCCAGGCGGAACTCGCCGATCTTTTTCGCTTGCAGAAACTCGATCAGGTCTTTCAGTGCTTCGATTTCTTCCGGATTCATGCGGGTGTACTTGCCTCTTCTACAAAATCAGCAGCTGTTTGGGAGTCGGCGTCAGAACGCGCGCTCCCGCTGCTTCGACAGCGACCATATCTTCGATGCGGATGCCGAACCGGCCTGCCAGGTAAACACCCGGCTCGACCGTTACCACCATGCCTTCGGCCAGGACGTCCTCCACCCCGGCACCGAGTCTCGGGCCTTCGTGGATTTCCAGGCCGACCCCATGCCCTGTGGAGTGGGTAAAGAATCGACCCAGACCGTTCCGTTTCAGAACAGTGCGCGCGGCCAGATCGACCGATGCCGCGGGGACGCCGGCCTGAACAGCCGCGATGCCGGCCTCTTCCGCTTCCAGGACCGAGGCGTAAGCGGCTCGTTCTTCACGGGTTGGTTTGCCGAGGTATACGGTACGGGTCATGTCGGAGCAGTAACCCCTGAGCATAACACCGAAGTCGAGCGTGACGAACCCGCGCCGGGGCAGCGGCTGGGCCGAGGCGTGGCCGTGCGGCAGGGCGGAGCGCACGCCGGAAGCGACGATCGTTTCAAACGACATGCCGTCGGCGCCCATCCTGCGCGCCGCGTATTCCAGCTCGGCAGCCACTTCGCGCTCCGGCACGCCGGCCGCGAGATGGGGCAGCGCGGCGTCGAAAATCCGGCAGCCCAGCAGCGCCGCGTCCTCCATCGAGCGCAGTTCGTCGGCGTCCTTGACCAGCCGCAGAGTGGCGACGGGTGAGGCGGCGAGCGGTACCCAGAACCTGCGTCGCGCTGCTTTGCCCATCGACTCGGCGAGGCTCGCCTCCATGCGCCCGAGCATGACGACGGTGGTGTTGGCGCTGTCGTAGGCGACAGACGCGACCCGGGCTTTTGCCAGGATGGCCCCTGCGGCGGGAAGCAGCTGCTTGGCGATCACGACCCGCACCCGGCTGCCCGCGGTTTCCTCGCGGGACTGGGCGGTGTAACGGCCGTCGGTGAGCAGCACGGCGGCGCGGGAGAACAGCAGCAGCGCGGCATTGGAACCCGTAAACCCGGTCAGGTAGCGCACATCGGGCCCGTGCGTCACCAACAGCGCGCCGTGGCCCGCTGCGCGCATCCATATCCGCAGCCGTTGTAAACGCCCCTGATGGTTCATCGCTTCCTTGACGATATAGGAAGCAGCGCTCGCGGAACTATCGGGCGACAGGCGGGTTTGCACTGTTGAGACGATCCTTGAATGGCTGTTGGGGATTGAGGACCAGAAAAGATGCCGGACACAGGGGACAAGGCGATGCTAGTGAAACTGGGCGGGATACGAAACGGGAAACAGGCACCGGGCATCACGATCTTTCGCGATGAAACAACGAGGTGGATGCGGCGCGCCGGGCAGCAGGCCGTGGCTGGCCTGCTGGCTGCCGCCATGCTGCCATTGAGCCTCGCGAGTGCAGTGGCGCAGGACTACGGCGCGCCGCCGCCCCCGCCCGACTACGAAGGTCAAAGTGCTTACCAGGCGCTTGCGCCGGAACAGATCGACTCCCTGGTCGCCCCGATCGCGCTGTACCCGGACAGCCTGGTGGCGCAGGTACTGGCAGCCGCGACCTATCCCGCGCAGGTGGCGAGCGCCGGGCAGTTTGTGCAGCAAAACGCCGGGTACCCGCCTGACCAGCTGGCGCAGCTGGCCAACACACAGCCCTGGGACCCCAGCGTGAAGTCGCTGGTTGCGTTTCCGCAGGTGCTGAACAACCTGAACAGCAACATGGACTGGACCACGCAGCTGGGCAACGCCTACTACAACCAGCCGCAGGACGTGCTGAGCGCCGTGCAGGGGATGCGTCAACGCGCCTATGCGGCCGGCAACCTGCGGACCACGCCGCAGCTGGCCGTCACCTATGCCCCGGACGACATCCTGATCGCGCCCGCGAGCCCGACGGTTGTGTATGTGCCGTACTACGACCCCTGGTCCGTGTATGGCGCGCCGATCGCCGTGTACCCCCGCTACCGTTACTATGGGCCGCCGCGCGGCGGTATCGGTTTCGGCACGGGTCTCGCGATCGGCTTCGGCGTGGGTATCGCGGTGGCCGCTTTTACCCACTTCTCGTGGGGCTATCACAATTGGCAGCCGGACTGGCGCTCGCGCACCGTGCTTTACAACCGCAACACCTATATCTCCCGCAGCGTGACGGTGATCAACCACGGCAACTACGGGCACTTTGACCGCAATCCTCAGGCCCGGGTCTTCAACCAGCAGCAGGCAGTGCGGTTCGGCGGGGCAGGCAATCGCACCACTATCAATAACGTGACGGTCAATCGCGGAGGCAACACCTACAACAATGGCGGCAACACGGTAAATCGCGGCGACAACACGTTCAATCGCGGCGACAACACGTTCAATCGCGGCGGCAACACGTTCAATCGCGGGCCGGGCATACCTGCGAGCGGGGGCGGTGCGCCGGGCGGGTTCAACCGAGGGCCGGGTGAGTTCAACCGAGGACCGGGTGGGCAGCCCGGCGGGCCTGCCGCGAACCCTGGCGGCCAACCGGGCGCTTACCGGGGCGGCAACACGGCCGGCAATACCTTTGGCCGTGCGCCCTATGGCGGCGGCCAAACCGCTCCCGCGCGACCGGGCAGCACCCCTGGACAGCCGGCGCCGGCACAAGGCAGTTTCGGGCGTCCGCAGGGCGGCTACGGGCAACCGGGCGGCGGAGCACGACCCGGGAGTGACTCCAACCGCGGCTCGCAGCC
>CAXSBW010000119.1:0-5824 GCA_964235795.1 uncultured Acidobacteriaceae bacterium
CGGCATGTCTGAAAAAATCATTGCTGCTTTGGCGGCGTTCATTACGGGTGTGATCGGGGCTACGGGGTACGTGGGCGTGGCGCTGCTGATGGCGATCGAGTCGGCGTGTGTGCCGCTGCCGTCGGAGATCATCATGCCGTTTGCCGGGTACCAGGTGTTTCTGCATCACCTGACGCTTTGGGGCGTGGCGACGGCGGGTGCTCTGGGCTGCAACCTGGGTTCGGCGGTGGCGTACTGGGTGGGTGCGTATGGCGGGCGACCGTTGGTAGAGCGGTTTGGCCGCTACGTCCTGCTGAGCCGGCACGACCTGGACCGGACCACCCACTTTTTCCAGAAATATGGCTCGGCGACGGTGCTGGTGGGGCGTTTGCTGCCCGTGGTACGGACTTTCATCGCGCTGCCGGCGGGCATCGCGCGGATGCCGCAGGGGCGGTTCCACCTCTACACGTTCCTGGGCTCGTGGCCGTGGTGCTACGCCTTGGCATACGTGGGCATGAAACTGGGCGAGCACTGGGACACGGATCCTCGGTTCAAGGCGGCGTTTCATCGGTTTCATGTCGGGGTCGAGGCCGTGATCCTGCTGGGGATCGTATGGTTCGTTTGGAGCCACCTGCGCCGCGACCGGATCGATGCTGCCGCGGCCTGAAACCGAGACTATTTGCCAAAGCCGTCCCGGAGGGGAGAGACTTACCTGTTAGGCGGTGACGGCCTGCTTGCGTCCACGACGCGCAGAGCGCCCCGGCGGCATTTTCCCTGGAGAGGACGGAAACACAGGCAATGGACGGAAGCACACAAAAGCCCAAGCAGCCCACGGGCAAGCTCGGCGTCATGACGGTTGGGATGGGCGCGGTGGCGACGACGCTGATCGCGGGGGTAGAGGCGGTACGCAACGGGTTGTCGAAGCCGATCGGCTCGCTGACGCAGATGGGCCATATCCGGCTGGGAAAGCGGACCGACGAGACGTCGCCGCTGATCAAGGATTTCGCACCTTTGGCGGACCTGAAGGATATTGTTTTTACCGGATGGGACATTTTCGACGAGAACATGTACGAGGCTGCCCGGACGGCGAACGTGCTGGAACGCTCGCACCTGGAGACGATCAAGCCGTTTCTGGAAGCGATCAAGCCGATGCCGGCGGTCTTCGACCAGCATTATGTAAAGCGTCTGAGCGGGACGCATGTCAAGACGGGCCGGTCGAAGTGCGACCTGGCGCAGCAGTTGCGCTCGGATATTCAGCAATTTTCGGCGACGGTGGACCGGGTGGTGGTGATCTGGTGCGGTTCGACCGAGATTTTTATCGAGCCGACCGCAGTGCATGCCACGCTCGCTTCGTTCGAGCAGGGGTTGAACAATGACGACCCGGCAATCGCACCGTCGCAGATTTATGCGTACGCGGCGCTGATGGAAGGGGTGCCGTTCGCGAATGGCGCGCCGAACCTGACGGTGGACCTGCCGTGCATGGTGGAATTGGCGAAGAAGACCCGAACCCCGATCTGCGGCAAGGATTTCAAGACCGGGCAGACCTTTATCAAGACGGTGCTGGCACCGGCGTTCAAGGCGCGCATGCTGGGTGTGGCCGGGTGGTACTCGACCAACATTCTGGGCAACCGGGACGGCGAGGTTCTGGACGATCCGGAGTCGTTCAAGACCAAGGAAGAGTCGAAGCTGGGCGCGCTCGAGTATATTCTGCAGCCGGAGTTATACCCGGATCTGTACTCGGATATGTATCACAAGGTGCGGATCAACTATTACCCGCCGCGCGGAGACAACAAGGAAGGCTGGGATAACATCGATATCTTCGGATGGCTGGGTTATCCGATGCAGATCAAGGTGGATTTCCTGTGCCGGGATTCGATCCTGGCGGCTCCGCTGGCGCTTGATCTCGTCCTGTTCATGGACCTGGCGAAGCGGACGCCGGAGCTGGCGGCCGCAGGTATCCAGGAGTGGCTGAGTTTTTACTTCAAGGCTCCGCAAACGGCGGAAGGCTTGTACCCCGAGCATGACCTGTTTATCCAGCTGATGAAACTCAAGAACACGCTGCGGCATGTGATGGGCGAGGAATTGATTACTCACCTCGGGCTCGAGTATTACGAGGAGTAGGAATGAATAACCCGCGTTTCGTACGATGACGGCGAAACGCGGGTTACGATTCAGTCCGCGCGTTTCAGGATCAGCTTCGAAGTCCTTCAGGAAGTCGGCGGTGTTACCGCCCGGCAACATCGGTCTATCTGGCAGCCTGGACTACTGTTAAAACCGCAGCGATCCATCTTTGCGGCAGCAGTCCAGGTGGTAGTCACTCAAGCGTCCGAAGTTACGGCACCCGTTTGAATGCAGCCTGAAAAGTCCCCGCCTTGATTTCACCTGCACCTGGATCGACTGCGGAAGCAAAATTGATTTCGATATCTTGAGAGGTGATGAAGAACGAGCGATCGGAAGAAGCGAGCAGCGGGTCCACCATGCCGGCATAAATTTCCGCTACCAGGCCTCGGCCTTCCTTCCGAATCTCAAACGTACCCAGATCCTTGATGATGTAGTGACCGATAAACTGTTCTCCGGCTGCGGGACTCATCGGAACGGTCGCACGTTCGACGGGGTGGAAGTCTGGCCAACGATACTCCTTCGCGATAGCACGAACGATCTCAAGTCCAAGCTGGTAACCGCCATCGCCATTCGTCAGCACAACAGCGCCATCGCCGCTGTGCTCATACCCGACCAGTGTCGCTTTATAGCCGTGGTTTGAGCCGTCATGGTAAAAGTAGCGCCCGTTGAGCGAACCTCCGATCTGAAGACCCAGGCCCCAATCGCCTTTCACCGGCTCCAGCATGGTGCGCGTCATGGCTTCGGACAGGACGTGGTTTGCTTTTCCGCTCAAAGAACGCTGCACTTCCATCACATACTTCGCCAGGTCCGTCGAATTCGTCCATAAACCTGCCGCGGCCAACTCGGGATAGGTATGCGGCCCGCCGGCGACGGGCCGCCCTGCACTGTCGTAAGGAAGCGCCGCCGACTTCAGTTTTGAAGTTTCGAGCGGCTGGCTGAACGTGCTGCGACGCATGCCGATCGGATCAAAAACACAATGTTTCATCAAGGCCGGAAATGGTGTGTGCGTTGCGTCCATCACAAGCTGTTGAAGGATGGTGTAGCCCCCGCCTGAGTAGCGGTACTGCTCACCGACCGCCTGCGTCACAACAACTCCTTCAGAATTGGCAGGGGAGGTGCCGTTCAGCACCTCCGTGAGAGAAGGGACGGGAGCTCCCGATCGGTAACCTTCAAAACCATGAGTACCCGTCCCGGCTGTATGCGATAACAGCGCCCGTGGGGTCACCGCTCGCTCCGCTGTAAAGCGATTCGAGGGAAGCTGCCAGCTGTGCAGGATGCGATTGACATCTTCATCAAGCGAGATGGTTCCCTGTTGAGCGAGCCGCAGAACGCAGAGCGCGGCAATCGGCTTGCTGACAGAACCGGCCTGGAAGAGGGTCTCCGGCGTGACCGCCGCACCGCCTGGATTCTTGATTCCGAAGCCTTTCGCCCACTCGATTTTTCCGTTGTGAATGACGGCGATGCTGACACCCGGCACATGCAGACGAGCCATTTCCGCGGAAAGCGTGAGGCTGGAAGAGGGGCCTCCCCGGACCACAACAGCCGGAAGCAGGCCTGTTTCCACGCGCATCGCATGTTGCGCAGCGGCAGTGCTTTGAGCGAATGCGAACGAGTGAAAAAGGCTCAAGCTAACCAAGGATGCTGCAAGGGTGAAGATTCGTGTCGGCAGACCTGAGATCATGGGTACTTATACGTGATTGCAAAAGAAGTGGTTCAGTCTTTTCTGCCGAGGGCAAAGACAAGATTCGAAATGTCAACACCCCTGGTTCTCGGCAGCCTTGTCGAGGCACTCTGCCGGGTGACCTACGCATGACTTTCCTCTTTCTGACTGCAAGCAAGTCACTGGCGACTTAGCGCGCGCGGGGGTGGGTGCGGTCATAGACGGCGGCCACTTCGCCGAGGGTGAGTTGGGTGTAGCGCTGGGTGGTCGACAATCGGGCGTGGCCGAGCAACTCCTGGATGGCTCGGAGGTCGGCGCCCTCCTGGAGCAGGTGGGTGCCGAAGGCGTGGCGCAGGGTGTGGGGGTGGGTCTCGGACGGCAGGCCGCCGGCGATGGCGAGCCGCTTGAGAATGCGTCCGATGGAGCGGGTGGTAAGGCGCGGCAGTTCGCGCTCGGGAAGTGCGCGCGCGTGGGGGGCGACCTGGAGCGGGAGCAGCAGCGGGCCCGCGCCGGCGGCGAGGAGGCTTGCCAGCATGGATTGTGGAGCCACGCGGGGTAAGTCGATCTCCGGCGACTTCACTTCCCTGCCTGACTCCCCTCCGGTTGCGATCGCGTTCTGCTTCGAGCGGTCCGCACCCGGGGCCCGGTCTTGGATGGTCGGTAAGTTCATATCCTCGACAGCCTGTTCCCCTGCCCATGCCTGGGCTCCCGGTTCGTCGATGCAATGGGCTTTGCGAAGGGCTTGATCGCGGGTGGGCAGGTAGGCAAGCAAGGCATATGCCACGGACTGGCCGAAGGGAACATACCGCTCCTTGCGGCCTTTTCCGCGGACGCGGAGAAGCTCGCCGGGGGCGTCGATGGAGGCGAGGTCGAGCGCTGCGAGCTCGGCATTGCGAAGGCCGCAGCCATAGAGCAGCTCAAGGATGAGGCGGTCGCGTTCGGGCCAGGCGGCGACGGATACGGAGGCGGTTGAATCCATGGCGGCGTTGAGTTCGGCGGCGGAAGGAACGCGGGGAAGACGGCGAGGGAGCCGCGGAGTGCTGACGAGGGAGGCGGGGTTGTGGGGCAGAATTCCCTCGCGCGCGAGCCAGCCGCACCAGGAACGGAGGGCGGCGAGAGCGCGCGAGATGGAGGCCTTGGCAAGGGAGCGCTCGTACAGAACGTGGAGGTAGCCCTGGACGTGGACGTGGGTGAGGGCTTGGGGACTGCTGAGTCCGTCGGCCTGGAGATGGAGGACAAAGCCGGTGAGCTCGCGGCGATAGGCGCGCAGGGTGTGGGGAGAGGCAGTGCGCTCGTGCTGGAGGGCGCTGAGGAAGCGGGTGAGCGGGTCGCGGAGCCCGGGGGGCAGCTCCGCGGAAACGGGTGGGGTTTGCTGCTCGGAGGTCGGCTCGGGGACTGGCTCGGGGACTGGCTTGGGACCCTGCTTTGGCGTTGATTTTAGAGCCGTTGGATCGGGAGATGGCCCTGCATTCGAGGCTTGCCGGCGAGCTGTCATTCGGCGGGCCCGGGCTGGATGGGGGGCTGCGTGAAACGCTGTTCGCGAGGATGAAACGCGCGGTGAACGGCGCGAAGGCGTCCGAGGGCGACGTGGGTGTAGATCTGCGTGGTGCTGATATCGGCGTGGCCGAGAACGATCTGGACGGAGCGAAGGTCGGCCCCGTGGTCGACCATGTGGGTGGCGCAGGAGTGGCGCAGGGTGTGGGGGCCCCCGACCGCGCCGGTAGCGGTTTTGACCAGCTGCCAGACGGTTTGACGGGTGAGTGAACGACCGCCGGGGCTCCCGAGGAACAGGTGGATGGCGTGGGGATTGCGAGCGGACAGGGTAGGCCGACCGTGTTGGAGGTAGCGTTCGAGCGCGAGCACGGCGGAGCGACCGATGGGCACGACGCGCTCGCGGTCGCCCTTGCCGCGGACGCGGAGCTGGGCGGCGGGCAGCTGGACGCCCGAGACGGTGAGCCCGGTGAGTTCGGAGACGCGGAGGCCGCCGGCGTAAAGAACTTCAAGGATGGCGGCGTCACGAAGGGCGATGGCTTGCGCTTGAGCCTGGGCCTTGGCCTGCGCTTG
>CAXSBW010000120.1:0-5504 GCA_964235795.1 uncultured Acidobacteriaceae bacterium
ATGAACGAGCTTGAGTTTAGGGTCCTGGATCGCCTGGAAACGATAGAAACGCGCCTGCTGACCGCTTTTCAACAATGGGCGGTACCTGTCAATGCGAGGCTTCGCAAGCTTGAAGCGGGCGATGGGGTGCTGGATGAACGACTGGCCATGATCGAGGAGCGCCTCATGACCGTGGAGCGGCGCCTGGGTGCGCCACCGCAACGACCGTAAACGAACCGATTCAAGCACCGGAAGAGACCCGTAAACCATGGCCGAAGCCCCCGTACTGCCGCTCCCGCTGGAACTCGACGAAGCCGCTCACGCGCAGATGCTGGCGCGACGCTACCGCTGCGAGTTCGTCGATCTAAAAAACTTTCGCATCCAGCACGACCTGTTCCGCTCCGTGCCGGTCGACATGATGTTTCGCTACAGCTTTGTGCCGATCGAGCAGCTGGAAGACCGGCTCATTATCGCGGTCGCCGACCCGAGCCGCCTGATGGTGCTCGACGAGATCGCGAGCCTGCTGGGCCAGCGGCTGGTCACGCGCGTGGCCACGTTGTCGCAGATCAACGAGCTGCTGAAAAAAACCGAGCAGTCGCAGCGTGTGCTCGACGAAGCGACCGAAGGCTTGACCTTCGACGTGATCTCGGTCAACGACCAGGACGATGAATCGATCACGATCGAAAAGCTGACCAGCGAGGAAGACATCTCGCCGATTATCCGGCTCGTCGATACGACGATCTTCACGGCGCTGGAGCGGCGGGCCTCCGATGTGCATATTGAAACCTACGACGACCAGCTCATCGTGAAATATCGCATCGACGGCGTGCTCCACCCGGCCATGGCCCCGATCGCGCGCGAGCATCACCAGACCATCCTGTCTCGTATCAAGGTCATGAGCGAGCTTGACATCGCCGAGCGTCGCGTGCCGCAGGACGGCCGTTTCCGGGTGCGCTACAAGGGCCGCCTGATCGACTTCCGCGTGTCGATCATGCCGACCGTGCACGGCGAAAACGCCGTCCTTCGCGTGCTCGACAAGGAATCGATGAGCGAGAAATTCAAGTCGCTCACGCTCGACGTCGTGGGTTTCGGCGAAGAAGACCTGAAGCGCTTTCGCCGCTACATTCGCGAGCCCTACGGCATGGTGCTGGTAACCGGGCCGACCGGTTCCGGCAAGACAACGACGCTCTACGCGGCGCTGAACGAGATCAAGTCCGACGAAGACAAGATCATCACCATCGAAGACCCGGTCGAGTACCAGATCCGCGGCATCACGCAGATCCCGGTCAACGAGAAAAAAGGCCTGACCTTCGCGCGCGGCCTCCGTTCGATCCTGCGACACGACCCGGACAAAATCCTGGTCGGCGAGATCCGCGACCAGGAGACCGCGCAGATCGCGATCAACTCCGCGCTGACCGGTCACCTTGTCTTCACGACGGTGCACGCGAACAACGTGGTCGATGTGCTGGGCCGCTTTCTCAACATGGGTGTCGAAGCTTACAACTTCGTCTCCGCGCTCAATTGCATCCTGGCACAGCGGCTGGTCCGCATGATCTGCGAGCACTGCTCCTACACCATCACCTACACCGACGACGAGCTCGAGTTTTCAGGCCTTGACCCGGCGGAGTGGCGCGGCTTTCCCTTCCAGGACGGGCGCGGCTGCGTGGAATGCGGCGGCACCGGCTACCGTGGACGCACCGCCATTCACGAGCTGCTGGACCTGACCGACCCCATCCGTGAAATGATTCTTGAGAAGAGGCCGTCCTCCGAGGTGCGCAAACTGGCCGCGCAGGAAGGTATGAAGTTTCTGCGGGAGTCGGCGCTTGACCGTGTGCGTCGCGGCCTGACCACGCTCAAAGAGATCAACAAAGTGACATTTATCGAGGCGAACCGCTAGTGCGTTTTTCATCCATCCCACTCGGCGGTCGTCATCATGTTTGAGAAGCTGCCGCTGCTGTTTCCCGGTATCAACCTGCGCCCCGCGCTCGCCTGCGAGATCTCGCTCTACGGCGTACTCGCCGGCCGGCAGGACGCGGCCTCGGGCCTGCTGACAAACTTTGTTTCGCTTGCGCCGGGGCTGCTGCATCCGGGCTGGAAGCTGCCCAACATCCTGGACCGCCCGGCCGTGATCGCCGCCGTACGGTCGGCTGTCGGCGCGGTCGCGGAAAGCGGACGACCACTGCCGGGCGGCCGACGATTGCCCGGCAATCGCGCCCTCACACTCATTGTGCCGGACGCAGCCGCGCGCGTCCTGCTGCTGGATTTTGACTCCCTGCCTTCCAGGCGTTCGGAAGCGCTGCCGATCCTGCGTTTCCGCCTGCGCAAGCTGGTGCCGTTCGACGCGGATGAAGCAGCGGTGACCTGGCAGATCATGAGCACGGGCCCGGAAGGCATCCGGGTGCTGGTGGTCGCGATTCCGCGCGATGTGCTGCACCAGTATGAGGGCGTGGTGCGCGAGGCGGGGTTCCTGCCGGGCGTCGTGCTGCCGAGCACGCTTGCGGCCACGCCGCTGGTCGGTGCGGAGCCGACCCTGCTGGTCAACCGCAACGGCCACACGCTCACAACCACCATCGTGCGCGGGCAAGAGCTGCTGCTTCATCGCTCGCTCGATTTCACTGCGAACGATGACGCCCCGCTGCCGCCGGAGGCTCCGGCGCGCCTGCCTCGCAGCGCCGAGTCGCGCGAACGCGAGGAGCAGGACGACGTGCGGCAGAGTGTCTCGGTCGCGCTGGCTTATTTTGAAGACACACTGCAAACGCCGCCGTCGGAGCTTTTCTACATCGGCCCCGGCACCGCAGCCGACTTTCGCGCCGGCCTGGGCGAGAGCGCGCAGGGCGAGCCGCGGATTTCCGTGCGCGAACTCGGGCCCACCCCGGAGCTCGCATCGCGCTCTACCCCGCGCTCGCTGCTGGCGCCGGTCACCGGAGCCCTGCTGAATGCCTAGAACGACCTCCAAGAGAACCGCGTGAATATCAATCTCAATCTCGCCACTCGCCCCTACATCGAGCTGCGCTCGGTCTACGCGCGTCTGCGTGTGGCTGCCGTATTGCTCGCCGTGTGCGCCCTGCCCATGCTGCTGGTACTGCACACCGCACAAACCAAAGCGCGCCTGGCAGAGGCGCGCGTCGACCAGCTGGAAACCAATATCGCGCTGCTGCGGCGTCAGCAGGCCAGTGCCCGCTCGCTGGCACTCGAAGGGCCCAACAGCAACGTGATTGCCCAGGCCGCGTTTCTGAACGACCTGTTCCGTCGCAAGTCTTTTTCCTGGACCGCGACCATGAGCGACCTCGAAAGCACGCTGCCCTCCGGCGTACAGGTCCAGGCGATCGACCCGGTGGTATCGCCTGACGGACGGGTCACGATTCGCATGCGAGTGACGGGCGCCCGCGAGCGAGCCGTCGAGGTGGTCCATAATCTCGAGCGCTCGCGCTACTTTGTCGCTCCCCGGCTTGCAGCCGAGGCCCTGGCCAATCAGAACGGCGGCGGGCGTACGCAGCAGGTTTCGGCGCCCGGCGCGCCCGAGGATGTGAGCTTCGACATCCTGGCCGATTACCGGCCGCTGCCGAACACGCATGCAAACAGCGGAATTGTCGTGCAGCGCTCCCCTGCAGCGATCGTAACCGCGACTCCGTCCGCCGCGGTCCCGGTGCAGCCCGCACCCGCGCAGCTGACCAACCCGGTGCGCCCGGTCGAGCCGCCCGACCCGAACGAAAATCCGCACCCGGCTCGACCCTTTGGCCGCCCGCTGCCGTCGATCCCGGCTCCCCTCGGAGGCACTCCCTGATGCGCGCACGACGCCTCCCTTCCCAGTGGCTGACCCTGCTCAACGCCTACCTGCTCGTTGTCGGGCTGCTGCTGCTTTTCGATCTCGTGCTCGCGACCAGGCTCATGGTGGCCTGGCATGACGGCCGCAGCGACCAGACGGCACAGTACAACGCCGACCTGCAAACCTATGCGCAGCTGCGGGCACAGGCAGGCCGCTTGCAGGCACTCCCGGCACAGCTGCAAAGCTCGCGTACCGCGGCCGACACCTTTTTCGCAGCACGCATTCCGGCGAGCGAGTCCGCTGTGTTGACGGAGCTCGGAGCATTGACCGTGCACGATCATGTACGCCTCAGCCGAGCCAGCTATCCCATCGCTTCGGCGATCCCCGGCCTGATCGAGCTACGGATCGATGCCAATGTCGCGGGCGAGTACACCCCGGTCATGCACTTCATCAACGACCTGGAACGCGACCGCAATCACGCCTTTTTCATCATCCGCTCCGTCACGCTCACGGGTCAGCAGGGCGGCGTGGTCAACCTGCGTCTCCGCATGACGACCTATCTGCGGGCCGACGCGGCGAGTGCCGCCGCCCTGGCGGCCGGCAGCCACGGGGCGGAAAGCGCCGGGGAGACCGAATAATGGCACAACTCAAGGGCCTCGGCACAGAAAACAAAAGAAATGTCGCGATCGCGGCCGGACTTGGCGTGGTTGTTCTGGTCATGGCGGCGCGCACCATCTTCAGCGGCCCGGAGCCCACGCCGCCTCCGCCCACCGTGGCAGTCCGCCCAGCCGCCGTCGCCGTCGCGCCGGTTGTGCCGGGCAGATCGCGATCTGCTGCTGCCGGTACCGGCGCGAGCTCGTCCCCGACAACGACGCCGTCAGGCTCGCTCGACCCGGCACTTCACCCGGAGCTGATGGCCGAAACCGAAAACTACCTTTACACGGGATCGGGCCGCAACATCTTTTCGCAAAACTCCGCCGCGCTCACCCCTGCACCGGCGCGAATCGAGCAGGTACGGGCACCGGTGCGTCCATCTCAGCAGATACCGGTCAACGCGGGCCCGCCGCCGCCGCCGGCGATCGATCTCCGCTTCTTCGGCTACGCGGCCCGTCCCAACGGCACTCGTCGAGCTTTCCTGAGCCATGGCGATGATGTCTTTGTCGCTTCAGAAGGCGACGTCGTCAGCCATCGGTACCGCGTCGTTCATATCGCGCCGTTCTCGATCGAAGTCGAGGACCTGCCCTATCACAACACCCAAAGCCTGCCGCTGGTGCAGAATTAAGTCCCGCATGCGCTGCCTGCACCCGCCCGATCGCCCCGGCCTGCCGCGGAGTGAGAACGGCTATGTGCTGGTGGCCGTCATCTTTTTTGTCGCGCTTGTGACGTTGTCGCTTGGCATCGCCGCCCCCCGGATCGCGGCCTCCATTCAGCGAGACCGCGAGCTGGAAGCTGTGCACCGGGGCGAGCAGTACAAGCGCGCCATCCGGCTGTACTACAAAAAGTTCGGCAGCTATCCCACCTCCGTCGACCAGCTGGTCAAGACCAACGAGATCCGCTTTCTGCGGCGGCGCTACCTTGATCCGCTGACCGGCAAGGACGACTGGAAGCTGATTCACCAGGTGGGCGAAGCGCATGTGCACCCGCTCGGCTTTTTCGGCAAACCGCTGGGTGCCGCGGGCTCAACGATTGCCGGGGCCACGCCGGTCAGCACCGCTGCCACGGATTCCGGCAACTTCGGAGGCGGGATGGGTAGCTCCGG
>CAXSBW010000121.1:0-5348 GCA_964235795.1 uncultured Acidobacteriaceae bacterium
CTGGGCCTGCCGGTACGCCCGGCGGCTCGGAGTCCAGGTACTCGACCGGCGGCGTATCGCCCCCGAGCGGCACGCTGTCGCCCGAGGCCAGCGCCTCCCTGGTGTTCGGGCTCGAGGTGAGCGCGTGAAGAAACGATGCCGCGGGCCGCGTCTTCATCAGCGTCAGGCGCACCGCGTCGCGCACAAAGTCGTGCACCGCGGTCGGCTGCCGGAAGCGCACCTCGGTCTTTGACGGGTGGACGTTGACATCGACCTCGGCCGGCGGCAGCTCCAGAAACAGCAGCAGGACCGGGTAGGAGGTCGGCGGCAGGATGTTGCGGTAGGCCTCGGCGATCGCGTGGAGGATCAGCCGGTCGCGGACCAGCCGCCCGTTGGCGAAGATATAGATCGAGTTGCGGTTCAGCTTTTCGACCTCGGGCTTCGAGGTCCAGCCGGAAAGCCGGAGAAAGCCGGGCGGGGGCGGCCGGTAGCCCTCGTCGCGCTTCCAGGGCGGCGGCTCCGGCAGCCCGCCATGGTCGAGCGGGCGCTCGGCGGCCAGCGGCAGCAGTCCGTCCAGCGTGTCGCGGCCGAAGATCTGGTAGATCCGCTCCTCGGCCGCGGCGACCGGCGGGGCCTGCAGCAGGGTATGCGTGCTCGAAACGAGCTCAAAGTGCTTCGCCGGGTGCGCGAGCGCGTAATGGGTCACAAGCGCCGTCACGTGCGCGGTTTCGGTCCCTTCGGACTTCAGAAACTTGCGCCGCGCCGGGGTGTTGAAGAACAGGTCTTCGACGGTAAGGGTCGTGCCCGGGGGACCGCCCGTGTCCTCGACCCGCGCCAGCCGGCCGCCGTGGATCTCGATCCGGGTGCCTGTTTCCTCGTCTGCCGCGCGGGTGACGAGCTCGAGCCGGGCGACGGACGCGATCGACGGCAGCGCTTCGCCGCGAAAGCCGAGGGTCGCGATCTGCAGCAGGTCGTCGGACGAGCGCAGCTTGCTGGTGGCATGGCGCTCAAAGCAAAGCAGCGCGTCGTCGCGGCCCATGCCGTGCCCGTTATCGCTGATGCGGATCCGCTTGCGGCCGCCGCCCTCGATCTCGATCCGGATGCGGGTCGCCCCGGCGTCGAGCGCGTTTTCAAGCAGCTCCTTGACGACGGACGCCGGCCGGTCGACGACCTCGCCGGCCGCGATCTGGTTGGCGACCTGGTCGGTGAGGATGCGGATACGGCCCATGAAGCGAGTCTACTGAAGTTCGAGGGAGCAGCGGCCCCGGTCTTGCCTGGAACAGCCCGAAGTGTCTCAAGAAGAGACGGAGATGGAACCCGACCCGCCCGAAGGCGCAGGATTGTCGGTGCCGCATGTTCCCACATGCAGCGGCTAGGCGTCGACCTTTTCCGGCTTGACCGCCGACCCTTCCTCCACCAGGTCGCCCAGCACATGCATCCGCATGAAGTTCGTGGACCCGGAGTTGGTGCGCGTCCCGGCCACGATGCCGACAATGTCGCCCCGGCGCGCGAAGCGGCTCTGCTCAAGCGCGCGCTCCACCGTCTCGATCATGCGCTCGGTGGTCGCGGCCTTGCCGCAGGCAAGCGGAAAGACGCCGCGCAGCAGGCTCATGCGGCGCAGCACCGACGGAGACGAGGACAGCGCACAGACCGGCGGCCGGGGCATGCGCTTGGACAGGAGGCGCGCGGTCGCGCCGGTTTCCGTGAACACCGCGATCGCGCGGATGTCGAGGTCGTTCGAAGCATGGGCCATCGACTCGCAGATGGACTCGGGCACGGTGGTCGCGTGGCCCTGGGTCCGCACCGGGTAGAGTCCGGGCAGCTCGCGCATCTGCGCCTCGGTTTCGATGACGATCTTCGCCATCATCTTGACCGCCTCGACCGGGTACTTGCCGGCGGCCGACTCGGCCGACAGCATCACCGCGTCGGTGCCGTCGTAGACCGCGTTCGCCACGTCGGAGGCCTCGGCGCGGGTAGGCCGGGGATTGTCGATCATCGATTCAAGCATCTGGGTGGCCGTGATGACGGGTTTGCGGTGCTCGGCGGCCCGGCGAATGATCAGCTTCTGCATGGCCGGCACCTTCTCGGGCGGCACCTCGACGCCCAGGTCGCCGCGCGCGACCATCACCCCGTCCGCGATCTCGAGAATCTCGTCCACGTTGTCGATGGCCTGCGGCTTTTCAAGCTTGGCGATGATCCAGGTGTCGGCCCCGGCGGCGGTGATCCGGTCCTTCACCAGCCGCACGTCCTCGGCATTGCGCACAAACGAGAGCGCGATCGCGTCCACCCCGGCCCCGATCACGAACTCGAGGTCGTCGGCGTCCTTTTCGGTCAGCGACGGCACCTTGGCCGCGATGCCCGGCAGGTTGATGCCCTTGTTTTCGCCCAGCAGCCCGCCGTTGATCACCGAACACTCCACGTCGTCGCCCAGGATCCGCAGCACGTGGAGCTCGATCAGCCCGTCCGACAGCAGGATGCGCGCGCCCGGCTCCAGGTTCTCGGCAAGCGTGGTAAAGGTGGTCGCGATCAGGTCTCGCGTGCCCGCGATGTCGCGCGGCGTGATGGTGAGCACCTGCCCGGTTTCCAGCAGCACCGGGGTCCGTTCGAGCTTGCCGGTGCGAATCTTCGGCCCCTGGAGGTCGGCGAGGATGCAGATCGGCTTCGCTTCCTCGTCCGCCACCTTGCGGATCATCTCGATCAGCCGGAGCTTGTCGGCCTGGGTGCCGTGCGAAAAGTTCAGCCGCGCCACGTCGAGCCCGGCCCGCACCAGCGCGCGAAAGGTCGCCTCATTGCCGGACGCGGGCCCGAGCGTCGCCACGATCTTGGCCCGGCGCAGCGCCCCGCTCCCGGTCCACGGGTCGGCCATTACCTTTCCCATCGTTTTCCCACTCACCCCGGTACCCTCTGTCCACTTTTCCATCTCGGCTCTTCTCCCCACGCGCGATTCTAGCCCCCCTACCGGCTGACGTGCCCGGGTCTTTGCCGGGCCGGGCGACCCGGGCCGCCATCCGGGTACTCGATCCGGTCGTCTTCGTCGAGATTCGACGTTGCCTGGCCGTCCCACAGGGGAAACACCTGCGCGTTGAACTCCGCCCCGACCAGCGTCGCGACCGACACGAAGTACAGCCACACCATGGTCGCGATACCGGCCCCGAGCGAGCCGTACACTCGCGAATAATCCGCGAAGCGCGTCACATACAGGCCGTACAGCATGGTCGAGCCGAACCAGCTCGCGGTCGCGAGCAGCGCGCCGGGCACGGTGCGCAACCAGGGCGGGCGCACCGGCGTTGAAAAGTGATAGATCACCTGGAGCACGGCGACGCTGGTGCCGAGCGCAATGAGCCAGCGCAGCCCGCGCCAGCCCAGCAGCACCCACGAGCGCAGCGCGTGGTCGGCGTTTGCAATCATCCATTGCTCGATCTGGTGGCCGAAGACCACAAACGCGGTGGCGAACAGCATGGGCACCAGCGTCGACGGAATCAGCAGCAGCGCCACCAGCCGCTCCTTCCAGAACGGAAACTGCCCCCGGGGCAGCCGGTACGCGCGGCGAAACCCTTCCATCAGCGACAGCATGACGCCCATGGCCGCGAACAACGCCACCGCGGCGGCCGAAACGATCAGCCGGTGCGAGCGCGGCGACGACGGGATGAAGTAGCCCTGCGCCAGGTTCATGGTGTCCGGCGGCAGCAGGTCTTCCAGCAGCGTGTGGATGTCGGAGCGCACGGCGTCGGATGCCGGGGCCCTGGCCAGCACGGAGGCGACCACCAGCAGGGCAGGGAACAGGCTCAGCAGTTCAGAGTAGGCGGCGGCCTTGGCGACCGTGAAAGCATTGTGGCCGAAGCTCTTGCCAAGCGCGCGCTGGAGATTGCGGACGATCTGCCCCACCATGGCTTTCAGCTTACCGCGAGCCGGCGGCCCTGCCGTGCTTCGGGTCCGCCGGTCCTGTGCTTCCTGCGACGTCCTTCAAGTGATGTCTTCCGTGTCGAACACCGGCACCACCGTGCGCCGGACCGGCTCGCCCCGGGTACCCTCACCCCGGTGCACCTCGCTCACCAGGTCCTTGACGACATCTTCCAGCTGCCGCTGCGACTCGATCACCTCGGCCATGGTCTGCACCTCCCCCGGATCCTCGACCCGCTCGAGCAGCACCACCGCATGGGCCTGCGCCACATGGTCGAGCCCCAGGCCTTCCGGGGTTTTCGCCTTGATCGAAACCACCTCCGGCAGCAGGTCCAGCAGGATCGCCAGGCGCTCGCGCATTTCACCCGCGACCGGCGAGATTTTGGGCGCGGCCAGGATCAGCGTCGTATCCAGGTTCACGATCCGGAAGCCGGCGTGCTGGATCTCCTCGAGCGCGAGATTTAAAAAGATGGACGACTCGGCGTCTTTCCAGCGCGGGTCGCTGGGCGGAAAAAATGTGCCGATGTCGCCGGCCGCGACCGCGCCCAGCAGGGCATCGGTGATGGCGTGGAGCAGCACGTCGCCATCCGAGTGGCCGGCCAGGCCCTCCGGGTGGTCCAGCGCCAGGCCGCCGATCCGCAGCGGGACGCCGGGTTTGAACGCGTGGGAGTCGTATCCATGACCGATGCGAAGGCTCATCTAGATCGTTTCCTTCCGGGGCTCCTGCCGTTGACCTTGTAACTGACCCTGCAATTGCTCAAGGTACCACTCGGCCAGCGGCAGGTCGGCCACCTGGGTCACCTTCAGGTTCGAGGCTGAGCCCGGGACCACGGCCACCGGGATGCCGGCGCGCTCGAGCAGGCTCGCTTCATCGGTGCCGGCGAAGCCGTTGGCCTCCGCCTCAAGCACCGCGCGCCGCAGCAGGGGCGCGCGCGCGGCCTGCGGCGTTTGGGCCTGCACGATGTTTTCGCGGGGAAGGGTCGCGGTGATCAGGGCGCCGCGCGCGGCGCGCTCCACCTGCTTGATGGTGTCGGTCGCCGGCAGCGCGAGAATGGCGGCCCCGGTCGCGCGCGCGGCCTCGACCGTACGAGTGATGGCAGCCGGCTCAACCAGCGGACGCACCGCGTCGTGCACCAGCACGATGGCGTCCTCAAACGACGCACCGGCCGGGATGGCCGCGAGTGCCCGCGCGACGCTCGCCTGGCGTGTATCGCCGCCTTCGACGATGTGGATCGCCGGCAGGCCCTCCGGGTACTCGAGCAGCAGCTGCCGTGCACGCGCCGCCTCCCCGGCCCGCACCGCGACCCACACGCCCGTAAGTTCGGGAACCATCGCGAGCGCACGCAGGGTGTGGACCAGGATCGGGACGCCGGCCAGAAGGAGAAACTGCTTGGGCGCGCGCGACCCGGGAGCCGCGCCTGCGAGCATGCGTGTGCCGAGCCCGGCCGCGGGGACGATGGCAAAAAGGG
>CAXSBW010000122.1:0-5215 GCA_964235795.1 uncultured Acidobacteriaceae bacterium
TCGTGACCCGACGGACGGTTACCATGGCTGCATCCATGAAGAAATTGCAGGTGGGGAAGAAACTGCGGGTGGGCGTTTTATTTGGCGGCCGGAGCGGCGAGCACGAGGTTTCGCTGCTTTCGGCAGCTTCGGTGTTGGCGGCCATCGACCGGAACAAGTATGAAGTGGTGCCGATCGGGATCACCAAGGAGGGGCGCTGGGTCACCTCCGGCGATGCGGAGCTGATGCTGGCACCGGCGGGCAAGGGTGAGCGCGTGCCCGAGCAGGCATTGCGCGCGGGCGATCCGCTGGCCACGCCGACCGCCGCCGTGTTGGCACGGGGCGAAGCCACGCTGATGCCGCCGCAGCCGGGGGCGGGGCTGGTGCCGTTTGAGACTGGCGGCAAGGCGGGGGCGCATGCGCTGGTGCTGGACGTGGTGCTGCCGGTGCTGCACGGGACCTTTGGCGAGGACGGCACGATCCAGGGCCTGCTGGAGCTGGCCGGGATCCCCTACGCGGGGTCGGGAGTGCTGGGCTCCGCGGCCGGGATGGACAAGGACGTGATGAAGCGGCTTTTTGCTTCCGCCGGGCTGCCGATTCCGAAGCATGTTTCGCTGCTGCGCTCGGCCTGGACGGCGAGCCCGAAAAAAGCGATTGCGGCGGTGGAATCGGCGCTCAAGTACCCGCTGTTCGTCAAGCCTGCAAACGGGGGGTCCTCGGTCGGGATCAGCAAGGCGCACGACCAGGCTGAGCTGCGTACGGCGCTCGAGCTGGCGGCGCGCTACGACCGGAAGCTGGTGGTGGAGCAGGCGGTGGGTGGCGGACGGAAAGGTACGGGCAAGGCGCGCGAGCTGGAGGTCGCGGTACTGGGCAACGACAAGCCCGAAGCATCCGTCGTGGGTGAGATCGTGCCGGCCAAGGAGTTTTACGACTACGAGGCGAAATACCTGAGCGAGGGTTCGGTGCCGGTGCTGCCGGCCAGGCTGGACCGAGGGGTGGCCAAGGAGATTCGGGCGATGGCGATCGAGGCCTTCCAGGCATGCGACTGCGCGGGGCTGGCGCGGGTGGACTTCCTGATGGAACCCGACGGCAAGCGCCGCATTTTTCTGAACGAAATCAACACCCTGCCCGGCTTTACCGCGATCAGCATGTATCCGAAGCTGTGGGCGGCCAGCGGCGTGCCGTATTCTGAGCTCATCGACCGGCTGATCGCGCTGGCGCTGGAGCGAGCGGGCGAGCGGGCGGCGACCAGCTACAGTCTCGGCTGAGCGGGAACGGAACCGGCCGGCAGGGTGTCTATGGCTCCCAGGAGAAGATAGCGATGACGCTGCTCGATGCACCTCGGTACGACGCGCGGCGGGCGCGCCTGATTCGCAACAGTGTGTTGATCACGCTGGGCGTGATCGTGGTGGGCGCGGTGCTGACGTTTCTGTTGTGGGACTGGCCGGAACAGCACCGGGTGAACCATTTCTTCTCGCTGGTGGAAGAGAACAAGCTGCCGGACGCCTATGCCTACTGGAACAACGACCCGAAGTGGCGGGAGCACACGGACCGCTACTCGGGCTACACGCTGGACGATTTTGAGCGGGACTGGGGCCCGTCGAGCGACTACGGGGTGATCCGCTCGCACAAGATCGAGATCACCAAGACGGTGGGCAATGGCGTGGTGATGGGCGTGGACGTGAACGGCGGCAAGACGCCGCTGTTTTTGCGCGTGGACGGTAGGACGAAAGAGCTGGGGTTCTCGCCGGTGGAGCTCTATGTAGGGCCGGACTAAACACTGGCAGGGGAGCGAATCGATGGCTGCAACAGCGCCCGTTTTGTTGGAGCAATACTTGCACACCTCGTACGAACCGGATGCCGAGTACGTGGACGGAAGGATCGAGGAGCGGCCCATGGGTGAGTACGACCACGCCTGCTGGCAGCGGGCTCTTCAAAAGTGGTTCTTGCTAAATGAGGACGCATGGAATATCCGGGTCCTGCCGGAGCTGCGGATCCAGGTCAGCGCGACGCGATTTCGGGTGCCGGATGTTGTGGTGGTCGACCATGCGCGTCCCGTGGAACAGGTGCTGACGCATCCGCCGATTGCCGTCTTTGAAATCCTGTCGCCGGAAGACAGCGTGACGCGCACGATGGGCAAGCTGCGCGAGTACGAAGCGATGGGGGTGGAAACGATCGTCGTGGTGGACCCAGGGAGCCGCAAGATTTACCGGTACGAAGCGGGCGGCTTGCGGGAAGTGCCGACGAGTTTGCAGCAGATCGGCACGGGTCCTTGCTCGATTGACTGGGGCATTGTCGCCGCTTACGTCGATTGAGCGCCCAGGCAAAGGCGCGGCTCGCATGACCACGAGCCGCGCCCTACTTGGGTTATTGAGCCGCCAGTGCGCCGACTGTGGCCCGCACGGACTGTGCGGCGGCGACCATGTTCCGCAGTGCTTCCTGGACCTCGGGCCAGCCGCGGGTTTTGAGTCCGCAGTCCGGGTTGACCCACAGCTGCGCGGGCTCAATCACCTCGAGCGCCGCTTCCAGTAACCCTTCCATCTCGGCCTGCGGCGGCACGCGCGGCGAGTGAATATCCCATACGCCGGGACCGATGCCGTTGGGGTACCGCGCATGGCTGAAAGCCGTGAGCAGCTCGCCTTTCGAGCGGGCCGACTCCATCGAGATGACATCGGCGTCGAGCGCGGCGATCGACGGCAGAATGGCTTCAAACTCGCAGTAGCACATGTGGGTATGGATCTGCGTTTCGTCGCGGACGCCGGAGGTCGCAAGCCGGAAAGCCTCAACCGCCCATTGCAGGTAGACAGCCCACTCGGCGCGGCGCAGCGGCAGGCCTTCGCGCAGGGCTGGTTCGTCGAGCTGAATGGCGCGGATGCCCGCGGCTTCCAGGTCGCGCACCTCGTCGCGCAGGGCGAGCGCGATCTGGGTCGCGACCTCGGAGCGGGCGATGTCGTCGCGCACAAACGACCACTGGAGAATGGTGACCGGGCCGGTGAGCATGCCCTTGACCGGGCGCGTGGTCTGCCCCTGCGCCCACGCGCTCCAGCGCACCGTCATGGGCGCGGGCCGGTGCACGTCGCCGTAGATGACGGGCGGCTTGACGCAGCGCGAGCCGTAGCTCTGCACCCAGCCGTTTTGCGTAAAGGCGAAGCCTTCCAACTGCTCGCCGAAGTACTCGACCATATCGTTGCGCTCGAACTCACCATGAACCAGCAGGTCGAGCCCGGCGGCCTCCTGCTCGCGCAGGCAGCGCACGGTTTCCTCCTCAAGGAAGCGATCGTAGTCGGCCTGCGCGAGCTTGCCGGAGCGCCAGGCGGCGCGCGCCTTGCGGACCTCGCCGGTTTGCGGAAACGAGCCGATGGTGGTGGTGGGCAGGGGCGGCAGCCCGAGCGCGGCGGCCTGCGCCTGGGCGCGTTGCGGGAAGGCCGTGACGCGGTGGAGGTCCATCGGCGTGAGCGCGGCGACGGCGGCGCGCACGGCCTGGTTGCGGCTCGACTCCGCCGCGGCACGCGAGGCGATGGCCGCGCGGTTGATGGCGTGAGCCTCGGCGGCCTGGTCGGCACCACTCGCGAGCGCGTGAAGCTCTTGGAGCTTTTGCGCGGCAAAGCTCATCCACGAGCGCACGACCGGGTTGAGCCGAGTTTCGCCGGCAGCATCGACCGGCACATGCAGCAGCGAGCAGGAGGGCGCGAGAATGACGCGCTCGGAGCCGAGCCGGTCCGCGGCCTGCTCGATGATCGCGCGGCTGCGCTCGAAGTCATTGACCCAGATATTGCGGCCGTCGATCACTCCCAGCGAAAGAGCCTGTTGCGGGCCGACGTGTTCAAGCGCGGGAGCGAGCTGCGCGGGCGCGCGGACCAGGTCCACGTGGACACTGGCCACGGGCAGCGAAAAAGCCAGCGGCAGGTTTTCATCCAGGCCGGCAAAGTAGGCGGTGAGGTGGAGCGGCAGGCCCGCTTTTGCAAGCTCCGCGAAAGCCGTGCGATAGTGCGCGGCGACCTCGGGCGGCAGGTCGGTCGCAAGGCAGGGCTCGTCGATCTGCACGGCGGTCGCGCCTGCATCTTTCAGGCTATTCAGCAGCGTGCCATAGGCAGCGAGCAGTCGCGGCAGCAGCGACCAGACGTCAAAGCCGTTGGTGACGGGCTTGCCCAGCAGCAAGAGCGTGATGGGGCCCAGGAGAACGGGGCGCGTGTGGATGCCGAGCGCCCCGGCTTCCGTGAACTCGCGAACCGCCTTGCGGGGGTCGGCGGTAAAGGAGAGGCCTTCAGACCACTCGGGCACCAGGTAGTGATAGTTGGTGTCGAACCACTTGGTCATCTCCATCGCGGTCTGCTCGCGGCTGTTGCGGGCCATGGCGAACAGGCCCGGCAGGGTGACAGGACCCGTTCCGAAGCGCTCGGGGGTGGCGCCGACGGCGAGGAGGGTGTCGAGCACGTGATCGTAGAACGAGAAGTCGTTGGACGGAATGTGGGTGATGCCGGCGGCCTGCTGGAGCTGCCAGTGGCGAGCGCGCAGGGTCTGCGCGGTGGACTCGAGGTCGGCCTCGGACAGCTCGTTGCGCCAGAAGGCTTCAAGCGCAAATTTGAGCTCGCGCGCGACACCCATGCGGGGAAAGCCGAGCGAAGCGGTGGCAAATGTGTTGGACATTCCGGTTCCTTGTGGTGGCGATGGAGCATCGACAGGAACCACCCGTGCGCAGGCTGCTTCGCTCACGCCGAGCAGGGCGCGAAAGAAAACAGCATCAAGTCGCGCGCCCAATCCACGAGACGCACCCACTCCTCAGGCGCACACCCGCGGCATCCGCGTTGGCGGCGCGCAGGCCGGTATTCGGACTTTGGGCAAGCCTACCGGCGAACCGCTTCCCAGCCTGCCTGCACAGACCAGTGCTTGAAAACACCCGCTCCATGAGCCGGGGCTTTCGTGTTCGCTTTCGTTCCCATCACCGCTGCGGGACAGCGCCGGATTCGCACCGGCTTCCCGTTGAACGACACCCGTGGGTGCCGCACCTGCACTGGGTTGAGTGTAGCGCAGGCGGCTAGCCGTGCAGCAGCCAGTCGTACTGCTCGTCGGTGAGGGGGACGACCGACAGGCGGAACTGGCGGAAGAGCGGGGAGTCGTGGAAGACGGGAGCCTCGCGCATGGCCTGCAGGGTGCGCGGCTCTTTCAGGCGCTTGCCGGCCTTGATGCGCAGGACCGGCTGCTTCGGGTCGCTTGCATCGACGGAGACCACGGACGC
>CAXSBW010000123.1:0-5200 GCA_964235795.1 uncultured Acidobacteriaceae bacterium
CTAGCGCGGCTGAAAGACAAACTCGACCTTGCCGTCGTCCGTCAGCTTGAGCGAGGCCTCAAAAGGGTGGCCGGCCTTGGATTGGAAGCCGCCGAGCTTGCCGGTGTGCCCGTCGCGGCAGAGCGTTTTCACTTCAGACGGGGAAAGTTCGCGCCCGGCCATTGTGCGCCACACCGTCAGCCCGCATTTGGTTTCGGCCCAGGTGGAGCAGCCCCAGGCCTTGCTGTCTTCACGGAGCAGCCGTACGAAGCCGGACTTGCAGACCGGGCAGGGAATCGGAGCTGCTTCTCTTGTCGGCGCCGCCGGTTCGGACGCCGCGCGTTTCGACGTCACAGTTTTGGAGGCGGCGCGTTTCGTCGTTGCACGTTTCTCGGTCGAGCGTGTTTTTTTGGCCGCGGATTTCTCGGAAAGAGACGGCGCGTTTGCCGTGGCAGCCCTGACAGCCCGAGCTTTTTTGGCCGGCGTTGCATCGATTGTTTGCGTCCTGCTCGGCGGAGGATTGTCGGGCAGGGAAGGAATGTCGGGGCGGGGGCGCGGAACCGGCGGAGTGGCAAGACGGGCCGCGCCTGAACGGCCGCCGCTCCAGCCGGTGCGGTTGCCCGACGACGCCCAGGCTGTACCCGGGCTGCTGCTGCCGGACCCGCGCGCCACGACACCGAGCGCGGCGATCTCCGCCTGCAGTCGCTCATCGGCTGCGCTGACGACCGGCAGGTACGCGACCTTGCCTTCGGCGATGTCGTCGAGCTGCTGCTCGAGATCGCGGGTAAAGGCGTACTCCACAAACGAGAACCGTTTCAGCAGCGCATCGATGACAACGAAGCCCAACTCGGTGGGCCGCAGAAACTTCTTGTCGTCTTCCAGGTAGCCTCGCGTCTGCACGTTCTTGAGGATCGCGGCGTAGGTGGACGGGCGGCCGATGCCGATCGACTCGAGTTTTTTGATCAGCCCGGCCTGCGAGTAGCGCGGGGGCGGCTGCGTTTTTTTGTGCAGCACGCGTCCGTCTTCAGCGCGGATAGCCGCGCCGACGGCGAGCACCGGCACCTTGCCGCCGCCGTCTTTTGCTTCTTCGTCCTCGTCGGCGTCGTCTTTCGCGGTCAGCGCTTTCCAGCCGGGGACGACCAGCACGCGGCCTTCGGCCTTGAAGGTGAAGGTTTCTTCACCCGCGTGCGATTCAAGCCGCGTGGTGTTGACGCTCCACTCGGCGTCGGCAAGCTGCGAGGCGACGGAGCGCTCCCAGATGAGCCGGTACAGTCGCTGCTGCTCCCGGTCTTCGCCTGCCGTTTCGGTCGCGAAATGGGTCGGGCGGATGGCCTCGTGCGCTTCCTGCGCGCCGCCGCGACTGCGAAACGAGCGGGCCCTGGCGGGCAGCGGCAGCCCGCGCTCCGTTGCGTATTCGCGGACTTCGGTCAGGGCTTCGGCGCTGAAGTTTTGCGAGTCGGTGCGGTGATAGGTAATGAGCCCGGCCTCGAACAGTTTCTGCGCGACCCCCGCGGTGATGTCGGGCTTCCAGCCGAGGCGCACGCTGGCGGCCTGGAGCAGGGTGCTGGTGGAGAACGGCGGCGGGGGCGGCTGTTTCTCGATGCGATTGGAGGAGGCAAGGACGCGGCAGTCGCGGCAGGCGGCGGCACGGGTGGCCAGAGCCTCGTCGAGAATGTATTTCGGGGTTTCATCGGAACCTGAGGTTTTCTTCAGGTACGGCGCGGTGTCCCACTGCGCGCGCCAGCTCGCCTTGTCAAAGAGGAGCTCCGCGCCGAAGTGCCGCACCTCGACAAACGCCTGGATTTCGCGCTCGCGATCGACAACAAGCCGCACCGCCGGGCTTTGCACGCGGCCCGCGCTGAGGCCGCGACGCGCGGTTTGCCGCGACAACACGGGCGACACGCTGTAACCGACGAGCCGGTCGAGCACGCGGCGGGCCTCCTGCGCGTGTACGAGGCGGTCGTCGATGCGGCGCGGCTGTTCAAGCGCGCGCCGGATGACCTCGGGCGTAATGGCGTCGAAGGAGACGCGGTGCGGCTGCTTGAGCGCGAGCGCTTCCTTGAGGTGCCAGGCGATGGCCTCGCCTTCGCGGTCGGGGTCGGTGGCCAGGTACACGGATTCGGCGCGGGCGGCGCGGGCACGGAGAGTTTTGACGACATCGGCGCCGCGCCCGCTGAGCTCGTACAGAGGCCGGTAGCCGGGCATGTCGATGCCGAGGTCCTTGACAGGCAGGTCGCGGATGTGGCCGACGCTGGCCGCGACATCCCACCCGGAGCCGAGGATGCTCTTGATCTTCTTCACCTTGTTCGGGCTTTCGACGATCATCAGCTTCATCGGCGCGCCCTCCAAGCCCAAGAGTAACGCGCCGGCGAGCGCACGGGTGCTTACGACGGTACTGCCTCGCGCGATACCTTTCAGGGCCGAAAGGAGCCCGGTACAATGAGGGAAGCGGCGCGAAGACCGCCGATGCGTGCGGCTCTCTGAACACTTTTTCCGGCTACCCGGGCCTGGCCTCGGTGGCGGTTCGCCTACTTTTTATCCGGACAGGATCTCCCCACCGATGCACCTTTGGAACGACTACGAAAACACCACACTGGCCGGGCAATGGACCCTGGGCCGACTGTTGCGGACCGAGGGTCGCAGCGCCCTGTTCGCGACCACGCGCGCGGATGGAAAACCGGCTGTGCTGCGGCTGACGGAGTCGCTGAACGACCAGGCCGTGCTGCAGGCTCGGTACCGGGCGATCCAGGCGGCAGGCGACCGATACCTGGTGCGGGTGGAGGGCTTTGGCGACGCGGAGCTGGACGGGACGCCGCTGAGCTATGCGGTGCTGGAGCCGACGCAGGAAAGCCTGGCGGACATCCTGGCGCAGCGCAAGCTGTCGGCCGAGGAGGCGCAGGAGGTGGCGACGGTGGTGGCCGGAGGGCTGCTGGCGCTGCACGGGCAAGGCCTGGTGCACGGGCTGCTGGAGCCGGAAAGCGTAGTGGCCGCGGGCGCGGAGATCAAGCTGCGGTCGGACTGCGCACGGCCCGCGCCGTCGGAAGAAGATGCCGGGCTTGAAGGTGCGGTGACGCGGGAGACTGACGCCTGGGGGCTGGCGGGGATTCTCTATCAGTCGCTGACCCTGAACCGGCTGCAGGATGCGTCGGATGCGCTGGCGCTGCCGGAACCGTTCGCGGCGATTGTGCGGAACACGACCCGTGGAACCTGGGGCGTGGCGGAGATTGAGGCGGAGCTGCAGCGGCATGGGCGCGCGCCCGCTGTGCCGCCGCCGGCAGCGGTGAACCCCGCGGCTGCCCCGGTCAGAGCCGTGGCCGCCGCCCCGGTGGCTGTGGCCGCGGCAAAACCCGACCGTGCCGCCGAAGGGGAGCACCCCCCGGTTGCGGTGTACGAGGCGCAACCGCTCAGTTCCCGGGGCGCTGTTGAAAAGGATGACGGCTTTCAGCCGCCGGAGCCCATATCGTCCGCGCGTCGGCGGGGGATTGCGATCGCAGTGGCGGCCGCGGTCCTGCTGATCGCGCTGTTTCTTATGTTTCATCGCGGAGGGAGGCCGTCCGCCGCGGCCCCGGGCGGACGCCCTGTGCCGGTGCCGGCGGTGCTGAAACCCACGCCGATCGCGCCCGCGCGGGCCCGGGTCGCGGCTCCGGTTGCGGCTCTGGCTCCGGTTGCGCCCACGGCGCTGGCTCCTGAACCTGCCGGGCCGAGTCAGCCCGCGGCTCCCGTTTCGACCGGCGGCCTGAGTTCCGGTACCCCTGTGTGGCGCGTGGTGGCCTACACGTATAACCGCCGGGACGAGGCCGAGGGGAAGGCCGCCTCCCTCAATCGGCACCATCCGAACTTCAAGGCAGAGGCCTGGAGCCCGACCGGCGACCGGCCGTTCCTGGTGACCCTGGGCGGACCCATGCCCCGGGCGCAGGCGATGGAGTTGCGCGACCTGGCGAGGCAGTCGGGCGTGGCACGGGATGTGTACGCGCAGAACTACTCGCACTAAGGCCTGCGCTGCAGCCGGGATGGACCACGGGGAAGGTGGGACGAACGCGATGCGTGAGTGATGAGCGGGTGATGGGCAGGGCGCTTGCGCGGACGATCGTGCATGGGGTTGAATGGCGAGCATGGGACGTGGAGTGATGGGCTGGTTTGCCGTGTGGCTGGGGCTGGGGATGGGGATGACGGGCTGGGCGGGGCCCGTCGCTGTGCAGACGAACGCGCCGGTTGCCGTGGCTGCGAATATGCCGCCCGCGCCGCCGCCGAGGTCGTTGCAGATTTACTTTGTGGACGTGGAAGGCGGCCAGGCGACGTTGTTTGTGTCGCCGGACGGCCACTCGCTGCTGGTGGACACGGGCTGGCCCGCGCACGAGGGGCGAGACGCCGAACGCATCGTCGCGGCGATGGGGATGGCGCACCTTTCAAAGCTGGACGCGGTGTTGCTGACCCACTACCACACGGACCACGCGGGCGGCGTGCCGCAGCTGCTGGCGCGGGTGCCGGTGGGCATGTTTCTGGATCATGGGCCCAATCGCGAACCCGGCGAGGCACCGACGGCGGCGGCGGATGCGGCGTACCGGCAGGTGCTGGCCGGCGGCAGGTATCCGCGACGGGTGCTGCGCGTGGGGCAAAAGCTGCCGGTGCCGGGCTTTGACGCAACAGTGGTGAGCGCGGATGGGCTCGTGTTGCCCGGGTCGCTGGCCGGCGGGGGCGCGAGCAATCCTTTTTGCGCCGACGCCGGGCAGGCGGGGCCGGATGCGACGGAGAACAGCCGGTCGCTGGGCTTTGCGCTCGAGTGGGGGCCGCATGCGCGCATTTTGGACCTGGGCGACCTGACGCGCGACAAGGAAAAAGAGCTGATGTGTCCGAACAACCGGCTGGGCCATGTGGACCTGCTGGTGGTGTCGCACCATGGGTGGTACCAGAGCTCAAGCCGGGCGCTGGTGGATGCGATTGCGCCCAGGGTGGCGGTGATGGACAACGGCGCGACCAAGGGCGGGTCGGTGCCGGTGCTGGATACGCTGCGAAGCGCGCCCGGGCCGCCGGCACTGTGGCAGCTGCATTTCTCGGAAGAGGGCGGGGTGGAGCACAACACGGTGGCCGGGCAGATCGCCAACTTTGGGGGAACGGCGCAGGTGCCCGACCTGGGCTTTACGCTGCGCGCGACGGTTGCGCCGGATGGTGCGATCACGATGTGGAACAGCCGGACGGGCGAGTCGCGGAACTATGGGGCTCG
>CAXSBW010000124.1:0-5082 GCA_964235795.1 uncultured Acidobacteriaceae bacterium
CACTGGCGCATCAACAGCCGCTCCGCATAGACTCTTCCTTAAAGAAGCATCTTGCTGTATTGAGGGATCGTTACCCATGCACATTCGAACTCTCGTCCTTGGAACAGCCTTTGCCGCTCTCGCCATCGGTGCCGGCGCGCAAACCGCCGCACACTCCGCGACTCAGCCGCAGGCGAGCCGCCCCTGGATGGACCGCAGTCTTTCGCCCGATGCGCGCGCTGCCCTGGTGCTCAAGGAGATGACGCTCGACGAAAAACTCTCCCTGCTGCACGGCAACGGCATGGCGCGCGAGCCGCAATGGACCATGCCGCTCACAGGCGAGTCCAACGGCGGCGCCGGCTTTATCGCGCCCATCGCGCGACTCGGCGTCCCGGGTCTCGATATGTCCGACGCCGCCTATGGCGTCCGCGCTTCCGGTGCCAACGGCCGCTACTCCACCGCCCTGCCCAGCAACCTGGGCGCGGCCTGCTCCTGGGACCGGGAGGCCGCCTACGAGTACGGCGCGCTGATCGCCCGCGAACTGCGCGCGCAGGGCTTCAACATGTCGCTCGGCGGCGGCGTCAACCTCACCCGCGAGCCGCGCAACGGCCGCACGTTCGAGTACCTGGGCGAAGACCCTGTGCTCGCCGGCACCCTCGTCGGTCGGCTCATGACGGCTGAAAAGAACGAGCACGTCCTTTCGGATATCAAGCACTACGCCGTCAACGACCAGGAAACCGGCCGCTCCGTCGTTTCCTCCGAAATTTCCAAACGCGCCATGCGCGAGTCCGACCTCCTTGCCTTCCAGATCGGCATCCGCGAATCAGCGCCCGGTGCCGTCATGTGCGGCTACAACCGCGTCAACGGCGCCTACGACTGCCAGAACGACTACCTGCTGCGCGACACGCTCAAGGGCGACTGGCAGTTTCCCGGCTTCGTCATCTCCGACTGGGGCGCGACTCACTCCACCGTCCAGTCTTCGCATGCGGGGCTCGACCACGAAGAACCAATCGACGAGTTCTACGGGCCGGCACTTAAAAAGGCCGTCGAAAACAGGGAGGTCTCCGTCGCCGAAATTGACGACCACGCGCGCCGCATCCTGAGGTCGTACTTTGACGACGGCATCTTCGACTACCCGGTCGAAAAGCGCGTCATCGATGTGGAAGCGAACCTCGATGGAGCCCAGCACATCGAGGAAGGCTCCATCGTGCTGCTGAAAAACGAGCGCAATGTCCTGCCGTTGTTACCTGAAAAAACAAGGTCTGTTGCCATCATCGGTGCCCACGCCGACGTCGGCATGCTGTCCGGTGGAGGGTCCGCGCAGGTCGACCCGCCGGGCGGCAATGCCACCGATCCTTCGCAGGGCGCGATCCAGTTCGGCAATCACACCCACGTCTTTTTCAACACCTCACCGCTCAAGCAGCTCGGGCTCGCCCTGCCGCAGACCAAGGTACAGTTCAACGCCGGCACCGACATCGCCGCGGCCGTCGCGCTCGCAAAGCAGTCCGCGGTCGCGGTCGTGTTCGCGCAGCAATGGGAGATGGAAGGCATGGACCTGCCGACGCTCGCGCTGCCCGACAACCAGGACGCGTTGATCGAGGCCGTCGTATCTGCCAATCCGCATACGATCGTGGTGCTTGAAACCGGCACCGCCGTGCTGATGCCCTGGGCCGGCAAAGTCGAGGGCATTGTCGAAACGTTTTACAGCGGCGCGCGCGGCGCTACCGCCCTGGCCCGCGTGCTGACCGGCGCCGTCAATCCTTCGGGCAAGCTCGCCATGACCTTTCCCGCGAGCGAAAACGATGTGCCGCACCCGGTCATCGCGGCGCTGCCGGCCGAGGACAAGGGTGCCGGCACCGGTGCGGTCAACGCAGGCGGAAACGCCCGGTCCAGTTACAAGGTCACTTACGACGAAGGCTTGAAGGTCGGCTATAAGTGGTACGACGCCGAGCACAAGCCCGTGTTGTTCCCCTTCGGTTACGGCTTGTCCTACACGGGCTTTGCGTACTCGGGCCTGCGGGTCGCGCCGGGCGCGAAACCGCAGGTGCGTTTTCTGTTGAAGAACACCGGCAAGCGCGCCGGAGCCGAGGTCGCGGAGGTCTACGCCATGCTGCCCACCGGCACCACCCTGACCGCGAATGAGCCGCCGAAGCGCCTCGTCGGCTACAACAAGGTCATGCTGCAACCCGGCGAAAGCCGCGAAGTCACAGTTGACATCGACCCGCTCTACCTGTCGGTCTATGACGAAGCGAGCAGCACCATGAAGATCGCGCCCGGCACTTACACCTTTGCCGTCGGCGGCTCCTCACAGGCCCTGTCGCTCAAGGCCCAAACTACGCTGGAGGCCGCCGAAGTCTCGCATTGAGGGGTCCGCCGGTGAGAGTATCCTGTGAAGCAGGCACTTGCTTAAAGCGCCTGCTTCCAATAGGCGCAGTCGCAAGGAGAGACGAGATGCACGACGGTCTACAAATCGGAACCCTGGTGGTCATCCTGCTCGGCATCATGCTGAACCGGTACGACGTTGCGAGTTTAAGGAAGGAAATGCACGACCGCGTGGGTGAAATTCGCAAGGAGATGAGTGATCTGCGCTCCGACGTCCATCGCAGCACGACCCTCGTCACCGAACTCCTCTTCCAGCATGCGGAGCGCATCACCAAACTCGAAAGCAAGTCCTAGCCATCTTGTAAGGGCAGTCGTTACGGTAAACCTCTGTTGCCACCAATGAGTATCAAAAGAAGGAACGTATGCACGACGGTTTGCAAATCGGAACCCTGGTTGCCATTCTTGTCAGCATCCTGCTTGATCGATACGACTTCATGACCTTGCGCAAAGTGATGAGTGAGCGGATAGACAAGATGAAATGACATATGGACTGGATGAGGGAGATGGACGGGCATATGCAGTCTCTGGGTTCCGATGTTCATCGCAGCACCGCCCTGGTCACCGAACTCCTATTCCAGCACGCGGAGCGCATCACCAGGCTCGAAGGCAAGTCCTAAGCACCCTTCGGCGGTACGGACCGCAGTAGCCGACAAAACAGGACTGGCGCTTTTTCACGCGGCGTATACACTGCTGCTAACCATGGCGACCACCCTGTCCCGCTCCCTCCTCCTCGCTGCGTCCGTTGCCCTTGCATCCAGCGCCTTTGCGCAAAAGCAGCCCCTGCCTGAGCCCACCCCCTACCCGCCCGCCATCGCCGCACCCGTCGACAAGCCCTACATCGGTCCGGTCCGGCTCTCGGTCGACCTGACCAACAACGCCGACCGCGTTGCCAATGTGCACGAGGACGTTCCGGTGGAAAAGGGTGCAAAGGAGATGGTGCTGCTGTACCCGCAGTGGATCCCCGGCAACCACTCGCCCACCGGCCCGATTTCGAAGCTGGGCGGCATCGTCACGACTGTCGACGGCAAGCGCGTGCAGTGGGTGCGCGACCGCGTCAACGTGTATGCCTTTCACATCCCGCTGACACCCGGCGCGCAGACGGTAGGGCTTGATTTCCAGTACCTGTCGCCGGTCAAGCGCAGCGAAGGTCGCATCGAGATATCGAACGAGATCGCCGACCTGGCCTGGAATGAAGTTGTGATGTATCCGGCCGGCTACTTTGCGCGCGATGTTCCGTTTGACGTGACCCTGAAACTGCCGGACGGCTGGAAGTACGCGACCGCCCTGGAAACAGCGTCGGCCGGCGGCTCAAGCATTACGTTTCAACGCGTGATGCTGAACAACCTGGTCGATTCGCCGTTGTACGGCGGCGTCAACTACAAGCGCGTCGACCTGTCGCCCACGCCGACCGACAAGGTGTACCTGGACGTGTTCGCCGACAAGCCGGAAGACCTGGAGATCACGCCGGATGAGCTGGCCCAGCACAAACAGCTGACGCTTGAAGCCGACAAGCTGTACGGCTCGCACCACTACGATCATTACGACTTTCTGCTGTTGCTGAGCGACAAGGTCGGCGGCGTGGGCCTGGAGCATCACCAGTCGAGCGAGGACGGCCATGGGCGCGATTACTTCACCGACTGGGCAGGCGGCATCGGCGGGCGCGACCTGCTGGGGCATGAGTACACCCACTCCTGGGACGGCAAGTTTCGCCGTCCGGCCGACCTATGGACCCCCAACTTCAATGTGCCGATGCGCGACGACCTGCTCTGGGTTTACGAGGGCATGACGCAGTACTGGGGCAACATCCTGACCGGGCGCGCCGGCATGCGGACACCTGAAGAGTCGCGCGAAGTGTTCGCGCTGGTGGCCTCGACGTTTGAGAACAGCCCAGGCCGCGAGTGGCGGCCGCTGATCGATACGACCAACCAGCCGACGGTTTCGCAGCGCACACCGGTGAGCTGGGTGAGCTGGCAGCGGCCTGAGGACTACTACACCGAGGGCATGCTGATCTGGCTGGACGCGGATACGAAGATTCGCGAACTGACCAACGGGGCCAAGTCGCTCGACGACTTTGCCAAGCTGTTTTTTGGCCCTTACAACGGCTCCTACATCACGTTCACTTACCACTTTGAAGACGTGGTGAAGGCGTTGAACACGGTCGCGCCGTATGACTGGGACAGCTTTCTGAAGACGCGCGTGTACGACCTGCATCCGGCGGTGCCTGAGGACGGCATCACGCGCGGCGGCTACAAGCTGGTCTATACCGACGCGCCGATTCCATGGCTGGCGAAGGCAGAGGCCAAGGGCGGCTATGCCAGCTTTGCGACGTCGCTGGGCTTTACGGTCGGCTCGGCGCGCGGCGGCAACGCGGGCGGCAGCAGCGGCTCGATCGGCTCTGTCCAGTGGAACAGCGTGGCGTTCAAGGCGGGCATGACGCCGGACATGGAGCTGGTGTCGGTGAACGGAACGGCTTATTCGGCCGACGCGCTGCGAAAAGCGATCGTGGCGGCGGAAAAAGGGTCGGAGCCGATCGTGCTGCAGCTGTTACGCGGCGACCGCTACACCACCGTTTCGCTGGACTACCATGGCGGGCTGCGCTACCCATCGCTCCAAAGGGTGGAAGGAACGCCGGCGCGGCTGGACGACATTCTGGCACCCAGCAAAAGTCCGTTGCCGCCGATGTAAGGAGTCGCCCGGATCTCGGTCGAGATCCGGGCGTTT
>CAXSBW010000125.1:0-4984 GCA_964235795.1 uncultured Acidobacteriaceae bacterium
GAGCGGGCTCGACACCACTCGCGGCCCTGCCCTGCCGCCGCTTTCGGTCTAGGGCGGCTCGATCCAGGCTGGTTCTGGTCTTTGTTGGAACCAGCCTGAACCGGGGTTGACCATCCTCACCTTTCGCGGCGTTTGGGAAAGCTCACGTGGTCTGCGATACCAGCTGCTCGGAGATGCCGAGCGCGCGGCCGAGCGCCTGGAACAGGACCGGATCAGCGATGGTTCGCCCCGCCTCGGTATGCACACCGGTTGCCATACCGTACCAGATGTTTTGCGCCTGCCAGATACCCGGGTCGAAGGGTAGAAGTCGTACGGCCTCCGCGATGGCCAGGGCACGTTCGAGCGCAGGCAGGCTGCCCGGACGCGCTGCCAAAACGGCCAGGGTCGCGCCCGTGCGGAGACCCGCGACAAAGCCCAGTTCGGCTCGCTCCAGGGTGACGCCGTTGGCTGCTGCCAGCGCGAGTGCTTCTCGGATCGCGTCCCCACTCACCTGTTCGCTTTCAAGTGCCTGGCGCAGGGCCATGTTGATGGCAAAGCTGGCGGCGAGCGCCAGCGCCGGGGGCCGCGGCACTTCTGTCTGGCTCAGGAACTGCAGCAGGTGCGCATGATCGTTGTACAACCGCACCAGGCTGCGCTCGGCCTCGGCGACCGTGTGATCGAGGATCAGGTTGACGACCCGGCGCTGCTCGTCGTGAAACAGGGAGCGGATGGTATAGGTCGTACCGCCCAGCTCGCGGGCAAACAGGTGCAACACGGCCGGCAGGTCCGCACGAAGCATGGCATCGCGCGCCTCCGACGCGAAACGGGCATGAACCTCGCGAGTCGCCGGCCCGGCACCGCTGACGCCGGCGGCCAGGTTCTGATCGCCGAAATGCAGCACTGCGTAGACGAAGTTCCGGCGTTCGAGCGTGAGTGTCGAGCGGACCTCCGCTTCGCCAAGAACCAGCCGGCCGCGCCCGGAATGCGTCACCTGTTCCTCGCGCCGAACGACCTCGAAAGCAAACAGCCGGGCGCGCTCAGGGTAGGTCTGAAACACAGACGAGATGGCGTAATGCGCTCCCACCTCGGTGAGCCCGACCTGCAACGCCTTGGCCCGTTTGCGGTAGATGTTTTCGCCCGACCCTTCGCCGGCCTGGTTGCTTTCAGCCTGCGAGAGCCGGGATGTAAACTCCGCTGCCGGCGCGGCCGCCTCCTCCCCGAACAGGATGCCGGCCAACTCCAGCGCGCGTGTTGCATACGCGATGACCTGTACGGTTTCGATCCCGGCGATGTCGTCGAAAAACCACGCGCAGCTTGTATACATCAGCTGCATGTGCCGCGCGAGCTCGAGCAGCTTGAGAGCGCGCACCTGTTCGTCCGCGCTTAGCGCCTTTTTCTGCTCTGCCTCCAGAAACGCTTCCGCGCGCGAACGGTCGAGCACGACCTGGACGTAGCCATCGACCGCACCGGTCCAGTCGCGAAACAGCTCTCCGCCAAGCGTCGCGGCCAGTGGGGCAACCCCGTCCCGAACCGTATCGAGCGCGTCGCGCAGCGGCCCGCGCCACCGCTGGTTCCAGCCTTCCTTGCCGCCGTTGCAGCCGCAGTTCGAGCGCCAGCGCTCGACCCCATGCACGCAGCTCCAGCTCGTACGCTCGGCCAAGCGGGCCTCCATCCTGGGCGGAAAACGCTGGAGGAACTCGCCATAGTTGGTCACGGTCGCGAGCTTTTGGTCTTCGATGTACTGCAGGGCATAGCTCAACGCCATCTCGCCAAAGCGGTGATGGTGACCATAGCTTTCACCATCGGTCGCGACATGAACCAGCTCCGGTGCTGCCGGCGATGCGCCGGAGAAACCACCGGCCATGCGCTGCGCGAAGCCTTCGCCCGAGTTCAAAAGCCGCTCAAAGGCGATCGCGCGGGAACGCGGGCCGTCGTAGAAAAACACCGCGATCCTGCGCCCGCTCGGCAGATTGATCTGGTACGGCTGCCGGGTGTCGACGGAAGCATCCGGGGTTTCGTGCCAGGGCGCGTCGTCGGGCGGAAGCGCGCGCACGGCCGAGCACTGGTGCGGAGCCAGTACGGTAAAGGCGATACCGGCTTCGGCCAGGGCCTCCAGTGAGGGGGTATCCGCCGCCGTTTCAGCCAGCCACATCCCTTCCGGCCTGCGCCCGAACCGGTGCCGGAAATCCTCCACACCCCAGCGCACCTGGATCTGCTTGTCGCGGGCCGAGGCCAGCGGCAGGATCACATGGTTATAAACCTGTGCCATCGCCGAGCCATGCCCGCTGAACCGCTCCGCGCTGAGCCGGTCCGCTTCCAGAATGGACCGGTAAGTCAGCTCCGCATGCTCCTCCAGCCAGCTCAGCAGCGTCGGGCCGAAGTTGAAGGAGATTTGCGCGTAGTTGTTCACGATCCGCAAAATCTCGTTGCGGTCGTTCAGGATGCGCGAAGCGCCGTTGCGGGCGTAACACTCCGCCGTGATGCGCTCATTCCAGTCGTGGTAGGGCGCTGCCGAGTCCTGCGTTTCCACGCTCTCGATCCACGGGTTTTCGCGCGGCGGCTGGTAGAAGTGACCGTGGACGACGAGATAGCGATTGTTCATACTTCCCCCCTGGCTCAGGCTGCCGGCGGCGCTGCCGATGGTTTGCCCGACAGGTCGCACGCGCGCCACAGGTACCAGCTTGCCACGGTTCGCCAAGGACGCCACCGCTCCCCTCGACGCGTCATCACTTTCGGGTCGGCCAGCATCGTCGTCGCATCAAATGGTTTCGTCTTCGGCAAGCGCCCAAACGTCAGCGCGAACCCCTTTCGTACTCCATAGTCAGTCACCGGCAGCACGTCGGGTCGCCCCAGCCGGAAGATGAGCAGCATCTCGGCCGTCCACACCCCGACTCCGCGCACTGCCGTCAGTCGCTCAACAATCTCCTTATCGGCCATTCTGCGAATTGTGTTCAGTCCCGGGACGGTTCCGTCCAATGTTTTTCTCGCCAGGTCCTGCAGAGCCAGCATCTTGTTCTTCGACAAGCCGGCCGCCCGCAACGCGTCGTCCGGCTGCAGGAGCAGCAGCTCGGGCGTGGGATGGATGTCGCCAAACAGCTTCAACAACTTATGGAGAATCGCCCGCGCGGCCGTCCCGTGCAGCTGTTGCGACAAGATTGCCTCGAGCAGTGCCTCAAACGGTGAGTGCTGGCTTTTCAGCCTGAGTGTGTACGGGCCCGCTGCTTCGATCAGCGCACCCAGCTTAGGGTCGGCTGCGGCCAGCGCCCGGCAGGCCTCGTTGCTGTTATAGCGCGGTACTCGGCGGCCGTCTGCCATGGCGACCAGTGTAGTTGCTTTTCCAGCGCGCCGAACACAAGCTCGCACCCATCCCGGCGGGAAGGGAAGCCGGTTCGGTAGCATCGAGAACGAGGGTCGAGATGGCGGAAAAGAAAAGCACAACTCCCGAAGGGCAGGCAGCAGCCAAACGAGCAGCGAGCAAAAGCACGGCGGCTCGAGCCGAAGCGGCGAAGGCTCCCGAAAGCGACCAGAAGAAAACGCCGAACCTGGGCGATGCCGCGCCTTCTGTTGCCGCAAAGACACGCCGCGCGCAGCAGGAAGGCTCGCCCGCGCTCGTGCACCCGGCGCCCGAGACCGGCCCCATGCCGCAGGCGCTGCAGGCGATTGCGGACAACCCTCGCGTCACCGTCCGCCGCGGCGGCGAGCCCCCGCGCGATGCCCGCTGCGTCATTTACTGGATGCAGCGAGCCGAGCGCGGCATCGACAATCCCGCGCTCGACAAAGCCATCGAGATCGGCAACGAACTCGGGCTGCCCGTGGTGGCGTTTTTCTCCGCGATCAACAACTTTCCCCATGCCAACTGGCGGCATTACCACTTTCTGAGCCAGGGCCTGGTCGACGCTGAGCAGGACCTGCTTGAACGCAATGTACCGCTGATCGTGCGGCGGCCCCCGCACAATGCGCTTGAAAAGCTGGTGGTCGAGCTCGGTGCCGCAGCCGTCGTCGCCGATGAAAATGCCATGCGCGAGCCCGAGCGATGGCGACAGGTCTTCGCGCACCGCATCGACGTGCCGTACTGGACGGTCGACGCGGACAATGTTGTGCCGGCGAACCGTTTCACCAAGCACTTCTACGCCGCGCACCATTTCCGCCCCAAGTTCTTTGCAGAGCTGCCGCACTTCATCGACTGGCCCTCGCCCGGCCCGGCCCGCCACACCTGGGAGCGCCCCCATGGATTTGAAAGCTTCCACGTCGGCGACGACCTGACGGAGGGTTGGAGCGCGCCGTTTGATCGCTCGGTGCGCCCGGTCGATACTTTTACGGGCGGCACCCGCGCCGGGCAAAAGCTGCTGGCAGAGTTTGTCACCAACCGGCTGTCCGACTACAACACGGTACGCAACCACCCGGAGCGCGACGGCACCAGCCGTATCTCGCCTTACTTGCACTTTGGACATATCAGCGCACTTACGGTCACTCGATCCATCGAGGACGCGGTGCGGGCCGGCAACTGCACGCCCGAGGCCCGCGATGCTTACTACGGCGAGGTGCTGGCCTGGCGCGAGTTATGCGTCAACTTTGTTCGGTTTGTGCCCAACTACGACAACATCGAATGCGCGCCGGACTGGGCGCGCGAGTCGCTGCGCAAACATGCCCGCGATCCGCGTCCCGTGACCTATACGCGCGAACAGATGGAACGCCACGAAACGCATGACGACATGTGGAACGCGGCACAGCAGCAGATGGTCGAGGCGGGCTGGATGCATAACATCCTACGCATGTATTGGGCCAAAAAGATTCTCGAGTGGAGCCCGAATGCCGCCGAAGCGTTTGAAACGTGCGTGTATCTCAACGACCGCTACTTCCTCGACGGCCGCGACCCGAACGGCTATGCCAACATCGCCTGGGCGATGTGCGGCGTCCATGATCGCCCCTGGTTCGAGCGCCCGATCTTCGGCAAGGTGCGTTATATGTCGGGCGCGAGCACGGGAAGGAAGTTCAACTCAAAGCG
>CAXSBW010000126.1:0-4954 GCA_964235795.1 uncultured Acidobacteriaceae bacterium
GAAAGGCCACACATAGACCATCTCGGCACCATACAGCAACAGGAGAATTGCGTTAAGCCCCGGCAATTTTCGCCGCACGCGGACCTTTTTGTGCCAGCAAAAACCGCCGCACCCGGTCTAGCGTCCGGGCCTTCCCAAATACCACCAGGCTCTCCAGCAGCGGCGGCGACTGCGTACTGCCCGTCACGATCGCGCGCAGCAGCATGAAGTTTTCCTTCACGCTCCACCCCTTCGCCTCGCCCAGCGACTTCATCGCCTCTTCCAGCGCCGTCTTCTCCCAGGCGCACGCTTCCAGCGTCGGCAGCAGCTCGCCCGCAAACGCAAGCGTTTCTTCGACGGTCCGCTTTTTCGGCAGCCACACCGCTTCCGGCGCCAACACAGTGTCCTTGAAAAAGAAATCCGTCAGGTCGCCGAAGCCGCCCAGCACCTCGATCCGCGTCTGCACCAGCGGCGCAATCCCCCGCAGGTAGCCGTCTGAAAACACCGTCCGCCGCATCGCTCTGAAAAAATCCTCCGGCGACAGTCGCCGGATGTATTCGCTATTCATCCAGCGCAGCTTCGGCAGGTCAAACACCGGGCCGCCCAGAGAGATCCGCGCGAAGTCGAACCGCTCCTTCATGTCGGCGAGCGAAAACAGGTCCGCTTCCTTCGGGTTTTCAACCGCGCTCGTCTGCGTCATCCCGCCGCCCATCAGTCCCAGGAAGTTCAGCATCGCTTCCGGCAAAAAACCCGAGTCGCGATAGTAGTGCAGGCTCACCGGGTTCTTGCGCTTTGAGATCTTCGATTTATCCGTGTTCCGCAGCAGCGGCATATGCCAAAACTTCGGCAGCTCCCACCCGAACGCCCGGTACAGCAACACATGCTTCGGCGTCGAGCTGATCCACTCTTCCGCGCGAATCACATCCGTGATCTCCATCAGGTGGTCGTCCACCACGTTCGCCAGGTGGTAGGTCGGGAACCCATCGGACTTCATCAGCACCTGGTCGTCCACATTGGTGTGCTCGAATGTGATTTCACCGCGCAGCTCGTCGCGAAACGTTGTCGAGCCCTCGGCCGGCACCTTCAGACGCACCGTGAACGGTTTTCCGTCCGCCAGCTCCGCCGCGACCTGCTCCGGCGTCATCTCCCGCGAGCGTCCCGCATAGCGCGGAGGCTGCCTGGCCGCCATCTGCGCCTTGCGCTCCGCTTCCAGCTCTTCCGGCGTTTCAAATGCCCGGTATGCCGCCCCGCTCGCAATCAATTCGTCGACATACCGGCGATAAATCTCCGTGCGCTCCGATTGTCGATAAGGCCCAAATGCCCCGCCCACGTCGGGGCCCTCATCCCACTCGAGCCCCAGCTCGCGCAGCGACTCGAAGATCATCCCTTCGCTTTCCGGCACATACCGCGTCCGGTCCGTGTCTTCAATCCGCAACACAAATCTGCCTCCGCGTTGCGCGGCAAACAGGTAGTTCAGCAGCGCGATATAAGCGGTGCCCACATGCGGGTCGCCGGTGGGAGAGGGGGCAATACGAACACGAGGAGCAGCAGCCATAATCCACCGATCCTAACAAAGCCAACCCGGACCAACGGGACGGCCCCAGTATCATCCGTGAAGCATCCACAAGTACGCGCCATGAATGGCCGCCTCCCGCGCAGGGGGTTTCAAGGCAGTTGCCCCGCGCCGGTCACCCGCCCCACCGGGTACACCCCCACTTCGTTCGCCCGGAACCACGGCGACCGGTCATAAAACCATCGCAGACGCGCCGCCGGGTCTGCCGCGAACTTCGGGTCATCCTGCACCCGCGCTTCAAACTCCGCCTTGACCAGCGGATCCGTCATCATCTTCGCCGCCAGCTTCTCCACCACGTACGGCTCGCCCGACTCTTTCTGCTCAAAGATCGGATCAAAGAACCCCCAGGCCATCGCGGAGTCCGGCCCCGTCGGTTCCAGCCACTGCATCGCGACCTTGCTCAACCGCTGGTCCAGCCGCACCACCGCCGACCCCGCCGGATACGTCACCGGCTCGGTCACCGCGTCGCACTGCCCAAAGTGCCCCGCCTGCGCCGGCCCCGCTTCCCCGGCAAACAACGGGTGCCGCCCTTCAAACGGCGGTCGCTGCCATACCATCCCGCCACAGTGGTAGCGCTCCACCGTGCCCGTCCAGGCTTCCGCGAGCTTTCGCATCTCCACCCCATGCGTGCCCAGCACAGCGATTACGTCGGCCCACTGCGCGGGCACGATGTACGCGGCCGGCGCCACCGTCTGCGCCATCACCTGCACCCCCGTCTGCTTTTGCAGCTCAAAAGTCTCCGGCGTGTGCGAGTACGTCACCATCGGACCACCTGAAATCGGGCTTTCCGTCCGCGTATACGCGTATCCGTGGAACCGGAACGGGGTCGTATCGCCGTTCGGCCCCAGTGCCAGCGGCACCGTCGTGCCCTGGGTCGCCCTCGCCCTCGCATCCGCCGCCGCGTTCAGCGCCAGCAGCTTGTCCGCGTCGCGATTCACTACCTCCAGCAGCGCTTTCAGCAGCACTGTATTGCCCGTCACTCGCGTCCGGTAGCTCTTCAGCATGTGCATCTCCACCAGCATGCCGGGCCGGTTCTCCAGGATCATCGAGCCGCACGAGTAACGCGGCGGGTCCGCGAAGTACGCCAGCCCCTTCGCCGGATCGTTCTCATCCGCCAGCTCGAGATAGGTCGGCGAGGCCAGGTGCCCCGGGGTCTCGTCCACCCGGCGCACCAGCTCCGGCGTCACCGTGTCGCGCACCCACGCGGCGATCCCCGCGTCCACGTCCGGCCCGTCGTCGATCGCAAATGTCACGTCGTACTGATAATCCGCCCCGTCCGTCACATGGTTGTCGACGAAAAAGTCCGGCAGCCACCGCTCAAACATCGCCCAAAATGCCCGCGCTTCCGGCGTTTGCGACTTCATGTAATCCCGGTTCAGGTTCAGGTTGGTCCCGTTGCCGCGCCAGCCCAGGTTTTCGGGCCCATTCTGGTTGATCCGGTTGTACGGCCCCATCCGCGCAAACCCGTCCGCGTTGTACACCGGGATGAACACAAACACCGCGCGGTCCAGCAGGTGCGCTTCCGTTTTTGTGATCACCATGTCGCGCAGCAGCGCCATCGACGCATCCTTGCCGTCCATCTCGCCCGCGTGGATCGCGTTCTGCACCAGCACGATCGGCCGCTTGGCCGCATGGAGCGCCGCCGGGTCGAACACCCCATCGCGCGATGCAATCACCAGGTCCAGCTCGCGACCTTCGCCCGTTTTACCGAATGGCTCGATCCGCACCTGGCCCGGCGCGGCCGCCGCCACCCTGCGCAGCCACGCCATGGTCGCCTCGCCATCGGGCGTCGTGCGATACCCGCTCGCCTCCGCCGGTGTAGCCCACTCGGCCCGGCTCTGCGCGAAGGCGGTTGTTGTGGAGGAGCAGGCAGTGAGGAGCAGGGAAGCGAGCGCAAGCATGCATCGGAGCATGGCGCGAGTGTATCGCGTGCGCATCCCGGTTTTCAGGCGAGACATGCTATGTCTCGTCTGATAAGCTGCAAAGTGTGGGGAAAGCCCCAAGGCCGCGAAAGGCGATCGACGAGCTCGACCAGGTACGTTGTGCTTCCGGCACAGCCGGCCTCATACGCGAGGAGGTTTGGCTGGACGCCGAGGGGCATGGGGTCCGCTACAATCTCGCTTTCATCCATTACTTCCTCTGCCGCACTTCCTCTGCCGCGTCGATCATGGCCGGGTACTTGGCTATGACAACGCGCATGGAGTTCACGAGCGACACTTCCTGGGCTCGGTGCAGCCTGTAGATTTCGTTGATTACAGCAGTACGCTCCGTCGCTTTCTCGACGAAGTGACTGCCCTCAAGGAGAAAGCATGAAATCGGTCATCCGGGTCGAACCCTTTGAACAGCTTTCCGCGCGCAAACTCGCCCGTGCCGCCCGCCTTGATCGTCACGAGCCGATGGCACCGGAACGAAGCATTGGCTTCGCCACCGTCGGCGACCTCCTCGAGTGCCTCACGCGCGAGCGCATCCGCCTGTGCCAAGCCGCGCGACAGCAGCCCGGCTCGGTCACCGCCCTGGCGCAAACCCTGGGTCGCGACCGCCGCGCCGTCACCCGTGATGTTCATCGCCTCGCCGAGCTTGGGCTTTTGCGTCTGCGCAAGGCTGTCAATCCGGGTCATGGACAAATCACCGTGGTTGAAGCTTCGGCCCGTCGCTTCGAACTGCGCGCCGAGTTCTAAACCGCTTCCTGGACAATCATCGCGCCGTTGAAAACACGGCTCCCTGCCGTTCCTATGTTATGCGCCGAACAAAGGGGAGTACCATCACCCTATGCAGAATGGTAAGCGGCACGGCAGCATGGAAAGCTGGAGCGGCCGCAATCAACTCCTTCGGCGGCTCGACGCGGAAAGCGTCAGCCGCTGGCGGCCCCTGCTCAAGCTCGTCACGCTCGCACCGCAGCAGGTCCTCTACCATCCGGGCCAGCGCATCTCTGAGATCTACTTCCCCGAGACCGCCGTGCTCTGCATGCTCACCTTCATGGAGGACGGCCACACCATTGAGTCCGCCACCGTCGGCAGCGAAGGTGCCTCCTGGATCTCCGCCAGTCTCGGCCAGCCCACCATGCCTTGTCAGACCATGGCCTCGCTCGGCGGCACCGCTTACGCCATCGATGCCCGGCACGTTGAAGAAGAAAGCCGACGCAACGGCCTCTTTCACAACGCGCTGGTCGAGTACTCCCATTCCCTGCTGATTGCCTCGCTCCGCACCGGCGCCTGCAACGCTCTCCACTCCGTCACCCAGCGCTGCGCCCGCTGGCTCCTCACCGCGCTCGACCGCACAGACGGCGAGCACTTCGCCATCACGCAGGAGTTCCTGGCCTCGCTGCTCGGCTGCAACCGCCCCGCGCTCACCCACATTCTCGGCGAGCTCGAGCGCTCGGGCGGCATCCACATCCGGCGCGGC
>CAXSBW010000127.1:0-4811 GCA_964235795.1 uncultured Acidobacteriaceae bacterium
TCGTGCGACATTCTTTCCGCCGCCCACAGGACCATGCGATTGACATGGCCCTCCTCTCCGAAACCAGGAAGAGCATCGTAGGTGTACTCCCCGGCCTCGTACACTGCCGCGACTGCGAGATCGCGGGCCTGCTCCGGATCGAGAGTCTTGACGGTCTCCCCCAGTTTACGAAGAAAGTCACCCCGTTTTAAGGAGCTCTTCGGAAGGTTCGGAGCGTCTCGCCATAAACGCTCCTGCGATTTTCGTTATCCCCGGCGACCCCGAACGCACTCAGGAATTGCTCCAGCTCCACAAAGCTGAACACCCCTTCGGGGATTTCATAGCGGAAATAAGCCGGAAACATCGAAGGTTGAGAAATCCTTCGATCATTTCCCAAGTCTCCCCGGTTCACGCATGCAGGCCGCGTGGAATCTCCTAACCGCGAAAACTTCGGAAACAGGCATCTCAGAATCGACCGAACAGCTGCCTCATCCTGAGAGCTGAGAAGCGGCTGCAACTCGTCACGAAATGCCTGCACTTCTTTTTGCTTTTGATCCTCGTGAAGGTATTCTCCACTGCGAACCGGGTGTTCTCCGCCGGTCAGCGGGCGAGCGTTGCGCGAAATCAGCTCGTAAACATCCGGTTTGAAGCGCCGCAAAGCGGTGATCAGGGTCAGGTCCAGCGCGTCTACTTGCCTCCGAAGCAATCGAGCCGCAATCTCAAGATCTGTCACAAGAAGGCCGATGCTGCGAAGGGTGCCGCAAAACGGTGCGGCCGTGTCCTTCCAGCATTTCGCAAGATCACTCTCAAATCTCTCCTGCTCCGCCGGGGTGTTAAACCATGGCTCACGCGCAAAGGCTTGGGCGATTCTTTGCACGGCCGCTCGCCGTAGAGTTTCGCCTTCGGGCTTCGGCAACGTCACGGTGACAGGGAAGAACTTCTCAAAATAAAGACGGCTGTCTTCCTTTTCACCCCGAACGACCTGCATCAATTCCTCCAAAGACACCGCGCATAGGAATGTGCAGTTGGGCAGCTCCGAGATGCCTCGAAGCATTTTTAAAAGCGTCAGCACTTCCTCCTTCTCCATGCGGTCAAGCTCGTCCAGAAGAACAACGACGCGCTTCGGAATCCGGGAAAGCGCTTCCCTCAAAGCAAGGATGTCGTCGCGCTGCGTCGCCGTCGGGAGGAACTCGAGGGTTCCTTTCAGATACGGCACGGTCTGAGCAAGTGCCCGCGCAACCCGATTTGCACTTCGGCGCAATCCTGGAATCATGTAGTGCTTACGACACTCACTTGCAATATCCGCGAGCAGGTAGGAAGACAAGACGTCCTGCGAGCCGGGCAGCCAGGTCACAAATCGGACTACGATGGCTTTGTCACGCAGGTGCGCTTGAAGAAGGTTGAGAACCGATGTTTTACCGACCCCCAATGGGCCGGACAAGGCGATGACGGGTGCCTTGCCGATCATGATCTTCGAGGTAAGAATTTCGACCACAGCTGCCCGGCCAAGTGCGTCCTGTTCCCAGGATTCAATCGGTTCGTCGGTTGCCGGTGTCAGACTTCCGCGCGCTGCTCTCGTGAAGTCACTGACCCGGAACTCATCTTCAGTGACAGTTCTCAGCATGTGAACTCTCCCCTTGAGATAGAAAGCGAAGCTCATGCAACAGAAAATAAGATTGGCGCTTAGATAGAATGCAGTATGTTCAAAAACCCGAGCGCTCCAAAATGTTAGGAACCAGAAGGTTGAAAGCGCGGAACAGAACGGAATACCGCTGGTGCAACCGGCGAGCCATGATCTGAAACCTCGACGCGCACTCCCGGTGAGGAGACTCACCACAAAAAGCGCGATCAGGATTGTGAGCACAACAGCGTAATGTCTGGGGTCAACTCTTTTACCCAAGCCGAACGCCAGCTCCACGTAAGTCTCCCGCGCAGAGGCCGAAAAGCGCGCACCATGCAACGCAAGTCCTGCAGCCATCGCAACTAAGCAGCCTGTTAGGCCCCAAAGCAGCGCCGCCCTCCACTCACGACCTGCAAAATCCTCCGCGTACCCCCTCCAGCTTCCCACCGCGCGACGTTGTTTTTCATTCCAGTCGAACAATCCGCGACCTCGCCCTCAGTGTAAGGGCTTCGCCGTGACTCCCGGCAACTACAATCCCTGCTTTGTAATCACGGGTCTTCGTCTTCCCGCCGGGTGGCACGTGAACGGTACGGCTCACCTGCCACTATGCGTTTCGCTATGTGGAACGGCTGCCCTCGGCTTCTACCTTCCTGGCGGTGCCTGTTGTGCCGCTTTTCACCTCTGAACTGCTATCGTGGAAGCATGATCAAAGGCCTCACTCTCCTGCGTTCGGCGAGCACGCCCGCGGTCTTTGACCGTCTTTCCAGCTTCTTCGCCGCCATCGGCTTCGAGCCTGGTCGCCCCTGGGAGACCGAAACCAGCCGCGGCGCGTCCTTCCGTGCCCCTGTCGGCACCATTGAGTGGATCGATGGCATGGGCATGCAGGCCGTACCCGCCGAGCTGCTCGTCGAAGTTACCGCGCTCGGTGCTGTGCGCGACGCCGTCGAAGCCTGGCTCCGGCGCTACGGCACCTCCGACTCCGAACTCTCGAAACGCCTCAGCCCCATCGCCCTCACCGACTGGAAAACCGAGCTGTTCACCGCGGAACCCGTCCCCGGTATCGCCATTGCCTTCTGGCAGTGGGCCGATCCGCTCAAAGGCAAGCCCGCCGCCATTGAAGGCGACCTCGTTGCCACCGGTCTTCGCTTTGCCATCGTCGTCGCCCGCTGGAACGCCGTCATCACCGATCGCCTCCTCGCCGGCTCGCTCGACTGTCTGCTCCGCTCCGGCGCCGCCCGCGCCGACATCGAAATCATCCGCGTTCCCGGTGCCTGGGAAATCCCCGACGCCGCCCGCGCCCTGGCCAACACCGGCCGCGTCGATGCCATCGTCACCCTCGGCGTCCTGCTGCGCGGCGAAACCGCCCACTACGAAGCCATCTACAACGAGGTCTCGCGCGGTATCGGTCAATCTCAGCAGGAAACCGGCATCCCCCACGCTTTCGGCGTGCTCACCTGCGAAACACTCGAACAGGCCCTGGATCGCGCCGGCCTGAAAGCCGGTAACAAGGGCTTTGAGGCCGCCTCCGCCGCTATCGAAATGGTCTCCCTCCATCGCAAAATCGCCGCCCCCGGCCCATCTATTCTCCCCTCCGCCGAAAAGCAGGCTCCGCAGTGAGCGCCCCCGCCGGCAAACGCCGCAAAAGCCGCGAACTCGCCATGCAGATGCTCTTCCAGGCCGACGTCGGCAAACAAAGCCCCGAGCAGGTTCGCAAGGTCTTCTGGGAAGCCCGCGACGAAGTCGAGCCCGATGTCCGCGGCTTCGCCGAAGACCTTTATCGCGTCGCCAACGTCCGTGAAGAGGAAATCATCGCGCTGATCGAGAAGCACGCCCAGCACTGGCGCCTCGAGCGCATGCCCGCCGTCGACCGCAGCGTGCTCAAAATGGCCATTGGTGAAATGCTCGGTTTTCCTGCCACCCCCGCACCCATCGTGATCAACGAAGCCCTCGAAGTGGCCAAACGTTACTCCGCCCCCGAGTCCATCAACTTCCTCAACGGCGTCCTCGACGCCATCGCGCGCTCTCGCCGCGAAAGCTGGCAGCCGGCCGAGCGTCGCCGCGGATGACTTCGCCCCGGCACCGCGACCCATCGGCGCACGGAGTCATGCTCCCATGAAAATCCCTGTGTTCCCCCTTATCGGCCGATCGGCTCCGGTTGTTCAGTCCTCCTTACTCTTTTTTCTACTTCTCTTCGCCGGCTGCACCGAGCACGCCACCGAGGCCGACAAAGCCGCCGCCGCGCAAACCGCCGCCGCGCGCCAGCAACAGGCCGATGACGCCGCCGCCGCACGCAAAGGCATCCGCGCTGCCGAAGCGCAGCTCGCCCAGCTGCCGCCCCCAGCCAAGGGCCGCTACCTTCAGGTCCACTCCGCCGAGGCCTGGACCAATCCCTTCCTGATTGTCGGCCGCAAAACGATTACCCTGCGCGTCTTTCTGCCCAATGGCCTGCCCTCTGGCACCACCCTGCCCAGCGGCCTCGTCCCGCAGCCGGTCGCGGGCGGCAAAAGCGAGCTCACCCTCCGCCTGATCGACCTCCCGGAAGCCCTCGCCGCCCTCCCCCAACCCAGCTGGAGCTATGGCCGCGTCGTCGCCGTCGAGGAGGACCCCGCCACCCCCCGCAAAGAGCGCCCCCAGATGCGCCGCAACCTTGAAGCCGCCATGGCCATGCTCAACGACCTTGACGTCGTCGTCCACGAGTGGCCCTACGGTGCTCGCTAGGGAGAGATTCGATGGAAATCAAGCGCGTAGGCACTCAACCTTCCAGCCAAGGTCCGTCGGATTGGTTCACCGGCACCGTCCGCATTGACCCGCTTTTCCAGGCCCCGGATCCAGCCCGGGTCGGCGGAGCCAGCGTCACCTTTGAGCCCGGCGCACGCACCGCCTGGCACACCCACCCCCTCGGACAAACCCTGATCGTCACCGCCGGTTGCGGACGCGCCCAGCGCGAAGGCGGCCCCATCGAGCCGATCCACCCCGGCGATGTCGTCTTCTTCGCTCCCGGCGAGAAACACTGGCACGGTGCCGCCCCGACTACCCCCATGACCCATATCGCTATCCAGGAACGCCGGGACGGCAAAGCCGTCGAATGGCTCGAGCTCGTCACCGACGAGCAGTACGGCTTGTAAACGCCCCGCACTTGGGCGGACGCCGCACCCTGCTCCAGGAAGCGGCTCCAGGAAGCGGCTCCAGGAAGCGGCTCGCTGCTACCATG
>CAXSBW010000128.1:0-3388 GCA_964235795.1 uncultured Acidobacteriaceae bacterium
CTAAAACAACCCCGGCTGTGCTTTTCGCGGCTGCGGCAGTCCAAAGTGTTCATACGCAAGCCGCGTCGCCACCCGTCCGCGCGGCGTCCGGTCCAGAAAGCCGATCTGGATCAGAAACGGTTCATACACCTCTTCCAGCGCATCCTGCTCCTCGCTCAGGGTCGCGGCCAGCGTGTTAAGCCCCACCGGGCCGCCGTCGTACTTCTCAATAATGGTGAGCATCAGCCGGCGATCCAGCTCGTCGAAGCCGTGCGCGTCCACCTCCAGCAATGCAAGCGCACTCATCGCAATCGCCCGGTCGATCACGCCCGAGCCGCGCACCTGGGCGTAGTCGCGCACACGCCGCAGCAGGCGGTTGGCGATACGCGGCGTTCCGCGCGAGCGCATCGCGATCTCCGCTGCGCCGTCCGCGTCGATCGGCACCCCCATCACCTCGGCCGAGCGCTCCACTACGAATCGCAGCTCGTCGTCGGTGTAATACTCCAGCCGCAACAATATGCCGAAGCGCGAGCGCAGCGGCGAGCTCAGCAGGCCGGGCCGGGTGGTCGCCGCGACAAAGGTAAACGGCTTGATGTCCATCACATGGGTGCGCGCGCCGGGCCCTTGCCCAATGATGATGTCGAGCTTGTAATCTTCAAGCGCCGTGTACAGCTTTTCTTCAAGCACCGGCTGCAGTCGGTGAATTTCGTCGAGAAACAGGACCTGGCGCTCGCGCACATTGGTCAGGATGGCCGTCAGGTCACCCTGGATCTGCAAGGCCGGCCCGGAAGTCTGCTGAAAGCCGACGTCGAGCTCGTTGGCCAGGATGGACGCGAGCGTGGTCTTGCCGAGGCCGGGCGGCCCAAACAGCAGTACGTGATCGAGCGCTTCCCCACGGGCCCGCGCGGCCTCCAGCGCGATCTCCAGCTGCTGCTTGGCCTTGCCCTGCCCGATAAACTCGCGCAGCAAACGCGGCCGCAGCTTCAGCTCAAACGAGCTTTCCTCCTCGGCGCGCGCCGAAGAAACGAGCCGGTCCGGGTTGTCGCCGTAGGTGGGCATCTGTTCTCAGGATAAATGGCCGGAACCCCTCCCCCGTTTAGCAGGCGATAAGAACCATCCCGCGACAATAGACCTTCAAGATGCTTCAAACCATCTCAACGCAAACGTCGGCAGCTTTTCAGACTGGCCCGAGCTACTGCTCACCGACCAGGCATGGAGCCCGGCTCCCTCTTCCCTCCCAGCGCAAATCAATGAGCTCTCGAGTGACTTAGGGAGAAAGCAGGGATCCGGCGATCTGCATGGCCACGGCTGACCATCCAAACGTTCGCCAAAGACCGGCTTGCTTGCTGCCGATACCGTCATCCCACGCGCCAGCCATGAAGAGCAGCGCAAACGGAAGCGCCCAACCAGGCACTCCCCAGCCGCACCATGCAAACAATCCTGCGAGCAACAACGCTGCCAGCAACGGCGCGGAGTGGCCGAAGTAGCGCGAACGCTTGTGCCGTGCCCAGATCAGCAGAGCGCCGGCCAAAGCAAACACAATGCCGGCGTACCGCGGCAAGGCTGAAAGGCCAGGCGCGTTTTCAGCATGGAAAAGAGCATGCGGCAGCCAGGCACGGGAACCGAGAAAACCCGCCAGCGCCGCGGCGGTCCACAGCGCAAACAGGAGTACAAGCCACCGGCGCTCTCGCTCCATCAGCCACACCATTGCTGCCAGCGAAAGAACCAATCCCGCTGCGCAGGCCAACGGCTGCGCCCAGCCGGTGAACGCGCAGAGGCCGGTCATCAGCCCGATGCGCCCCGGCCACTTGTGCCGAGGCCCGGCGAGGGCATGCGCGACGCCGACGCCCGTGTACAACATGGCGAACAATCCCAGGGCGGGAATAATGGCCGCCTGGGCAGCTAGTACGGCAGGGGTCGAAACATACAAAGCCAGCACCAGCGCGGCCGCCTCGCCCCCGACCTGCCGCTGCGCCACCCACCACAGGCACCCGCCCAGGGCGACGGCCGCCGTTATCGATGCGATAGCGTGAGTGGTGAGCCCGCCGTGCCCGAGCGCCCATGCGAACCGCAAACACAACAACGCAAGCAGGGCGGCGGCGATCCCTTTTGCATGGCGCTGCCAAAAGCCGCGTGAACGCGCGGATGCACAGACCAGGCTCGGGTCGCGAAAGCCCGTGCTCGCCCCGAAGAAAGAATCGAGCTCATCTCCCTGCCTACCCGTGCGCGCCACCTAGCTGCGCAGCCGTCCGCCCAGCTCGCCGACCGCTTCTTCAATCCGCTGCGCCCAGCCCTGCAGCTCTTCGTCTTTCAAGGTGCGGTCGCCCGATTGAAACAGGGTGCGTAGCAGCAGCGAGTACTCGCCCTTGTCGGTCGGCCGCACTTCGCCGGGCTCCCACCGCCGAAGCTCCGGGATGCCGAGCGCCCCAAGAGCCTCGGCCACCGTGCCGTAAGCGACCGAGGCCGGCAGCAGGAACGAGAAGTCGCGCCGCACCGGCTGAAACCGTGAAAGCTCGCGCGGTACGGGGTGCCGCAGCCCGAGAAGGAGCAGGCGGTCTACGCGCAGCTCGCCCAGCACAACCGTCGCTTTCAGCTTGCGGCGCGACGCTTCGTCCGGATGCAGCTGGCCAAAAAAGCCGATCGTCGCCCCATCCATCACCAGCCGCGCCGACCGGCCCGGATGCAGCCAGGCCGGCATCAGCCCCAGCTCGGCTGGAAAGCGGTCGAAGTACAGCAGACGGCTCGTAAACTGCCCCGCTATTGCCTCTACCAGGCCCTTCGCGGTGAAGAAGTCGACCTCCAGCCCTTGCAGCGCACCCGTCGCGCCAAACGCCAACGACGGTCGCTCATCCACCCGGTCGGTGGCCGTCGCGCCCGCGCCGGTAAACACCGTGCCCAGCTCGAACAAGGCCGCGTCCTCCACCCCTCGGTGCAGGTTGTGCCCCAGCATCGCCAGCATGCCGGGCACAAGCGATGGCCGCAGCATGCCCGCCTCTTCACTCAAGGGATTGCCCATCGGCACCGCGGTGCCCGGCTGCGCGGCGAATGTCTTGGCGTCGGCCTCCGACACAAATGTGCTCGAAATGGCCTCGGACCAGCCCGCGCCCAGCAGCACCCGCCGCAGCGTCCGCAGCGCAGGGGCTTGCGGCAGCTCGCGGACCGAGCCCGTAAACGCCGGCAGCGTGTTGCGGAAGCGGTTGTAGCCGTACACCCGCGCAATCTCTTCGATCAGGTCAATCTCGCGGGTCAGGTCGAGCCGCCACGAGGGCAGCGTGACCTGGAAGTAGGCTTCGTTGCCGGCGGTTGTTTGATTGAACGCTGCCGAAGCCATGCTGCCTGATTGCACCCTGCTCGGATGATGAGGTTCTACCGTATCGTCAGCGGCCTTCCCTTCTCGCGCGGGGTTTGA
>CAXSBW010000128.1:3488-4758 GCA_964235795.1 uncultured Acidobacteriaceae bacterium
TTCCATCGCCGGATGGATTGGCACCTCCTGTGTCGCGGCCGGCAGCATGGGCGCGGCAGGCTCGATCTTCAGCACATTGCCGTGCATCAGATCGTGCGTCGCAAACGCGCCGTGCAGCGCGTGCTCCGGCCCCGCTTCGCCTGCATCTCCAGCCGCAATGGCGCAACCCAAGCCCAGCAGGATGGTCGTCGCCTCGCTGCCGGAGATCCCGCCCGGCCTCTCGCCAGAACCTGCTTCGGTCGGACCGAGGATCCGGTGCATCTCGCTCATGCGCAGTGTCACGGGGGGTCGCCCCACCGTGCGCGCCCGCGCCTCCGCATGCTGCACGTCCACCAGTGAACCCGATACAAAGCCGCCCGACGCCAGCAGGATCCGGCTCACCAGCGCCGAAGCCGCCGGAGCCGCCTCAAAGTCCGCTCCGCGCTCAAAGCGGTGCGAAGCATCCGTATGCAGGCCGTGCCGTTTCGACGACCTGCGGATCGTCGCCGGATCGAACCACGCCGCCTCCACCAGCACATTCTTCGTCGCGGGCGTAATCATCGAGTCCCACCCGCCCATCACCCCGGCCAGCGACAACGCCCGTCGCTCGTCCGCGATCACGAGGTCTTCCGGGTCGAGCGTGCGTTCCACGCCGTCCAGCGTTTTGAGCGTTTCACCCGCGCGCGCCCGCCGCACCACGATGCCGCCCTCGATCCGGTCGAGGTCAAACGCATGCGTCGGCTGCCCAATCGCCTGCGTCACATAGTTGGTTGCGTCCACCGCATTTGAGATCTGCTTCTGCCCCAGCAGCGTAAACAGCCGCGCCACCTCGCCGCCCTGAACGGAAGACGAAGGCTCGATCGTGACGCCGCGCAACACCCGCGCCGTGAACCGCCCACACAGCCTCGCGGCGTCTTCATCGATGCGTACCGGAAACACCGGGCCCGGCTGCTCCGGCGGCAGCTGGAGATTGAGCGGTTGAAGTGTAAGCCCGTAGATCACCGCCGCCTCCCGCGCGATGCCGTAGTGGTTCATCGCGTCGACGCGGTTGGTCGTAATGTCCATCTCGAACAGCGAGCCCGCGTCAGGGCCGTGCTGCGGCGTGAGGTCGAAGACACCTTCGACCGCGATGCCGCGCAGAGTCAGCGCTTCCGCGAGGTCGCGGTCGGTGGCTTTCAAATCAGGCAGATAGGAGCGCAACCAGCTTGTCAGTACTTTCATCTGGTTTCTACAATACCGAGTTGATCCTTCAGGGCACGGCGCAGCTTCGTTTTCTCGGGTGGAGTTAAAT
>CAXSBW010000129.1:0-2963 GCA_964235795.1 uncultured Acidobacteriaceae bacterium
CCATACAGCAACAGGAGAATTGCGTTAGGTGGGCCGCGAACGTACAAACGTGAAGCGGCTCTTCAGGCGCAGAAACGGCGTTTCGTAAAAGTGATACGAGGCTGAAGCTATGGCGACCGAAAGCAGCGCCGTGATGACATACGTGGCTGCCAGCTGGGTTGGGTAGCCCGTGTGCAGCTTCGCCTTGACCGCGGCGGCCACGATCGCCAAAACCGTGTAGTGGAAGATGTACAAGCCGAAGGAGATCTTGCCCAGGTAGATGAGTGGGCGCGCCGAAGCAGGCACGCGAGCCCCCAAAAAGGCCAGGCACAGGCAGATACAGCCGGTATCGAGCGCCAGGTAGCCGAGCAGGGTGCGCAGGGGTGTGGACGGCTGAAAGTCGTTGATAAAGTGCAGCGGCGTGCCGGAGATGAAGAACGCGACCGCGCCGGCGAGCAGCATCCCGAAGCGGACCGAAGGGGAGAATTGCGGGGGACGGCGGTGAAACAAAACAGCCAGAAGGGAGCCCAGCGCGAAAAACTGGAACTGGTTCACACTGTTGCACCAAAGGTCGGGGCTGCGGGTGTAATGGAAGGCCGGCAGGATGTAGTCGCAGGCCCAGGCCACCGGCAGAACGGCACAAGCCAGCGCGACCACGCCGCGAGGCCCGCCGCGAATGACCAGCAGGGGCCACAGCAGGTAGAACTGCTCCTGCACCGGGGTGCTCCACAAGGGGGTGAGCATGGGGTTGTGGAACCAGCCGTGCAGCACAATCACCCAGTTGCCGCCGAGCAGCAGAAACGGCACGATGAAGGCTCCGACTGGATCAAAGCTGTGAATCAGGTGCGGCAAAACCAGCGCGCCGGCGAGCGCAAGAAAGTAAAGCGGCCAGATGCGAAGCATGCGCCGCATGTAGAAGGACCGGATGTGAACCGTACCGGTGGCCTCGTGCTCGCGCAGCAGCAGCTCCGTGATCAGGAACGAGGTCAGGATAAAGAACAGGGGAACGCCGCCCGAAACCCCTTCCTGCACGGCATACACCAGCCGGAAGCCGGTGGCAGCGTGCGGAAACGGCAAGACGTGCGAGCTGAAAACCAGCAGAAAAGCCAGGCAGCGAAGCACATCCAGCTCCGGCCGGTAGTAACGCGCCGGGCGCGCGAAAGGAACACGGTCCGGCACAGTGCCGTACTCTGATTGCTGAACAGGTTCCGACTCAACAGGCGCAGGGAAGACAAGTTCTTGCGTTGCCATGACATCCTCAGGTGGAAAGACCCCCTTTGGGGGCTCTCGCGTGAGTCTAGGCGAGGATGCGGAGCATTGCGTCGCAAAAATGGTAATAATTACCGGTAAGTGACTCACAGGCGCACACTCGTGCAGAGAGAGGGTAACTGGCGGCCCTTGCTACACTAGGGCGAAGGCTGTGCCGGCTTTCCATGTCGGGCGCGGTTTCCTTCCCCATGATTGAACATCCGATTCCCGAAGCGCTTACCTTTGACGACGTTCTGCTCGTCCCGGCATTTTCTGAAGTCGTTCCGAACCAGGTTTCCACCGAAACGCGCCTGACCCGTCGCATCACCCTGAACACGCCCCTGCTCTCAGCCGCCATGGACACCGTGACCGAGTCGCGGTTGGCCATCGCCATGGCGCAGCAGGGCGGCCTCGGGGTCATCCATCGCAACTTATCGGTCGAGCAGCAGGCGGCCGAGGTGGACAAGGTGAAGCGCTCGGAAAGCGGCATGATCGTCGACCCGGTCACGGTCGCGCCTGAACAGCTCATCTCGGATGCGCTCGACGTGATGCGCCGCTACAAGATTTCGGGTGTCCCGGTGACCCAGGGCAAGCGGCTGGTCGGCATCCTGACCAATCGCGACCTGCGCTTTGAAACACGAACCGACATTCCGGTGTCGGATGTGATGACCAGGAAAGACCTGATCACGGTGCCTGTCGGGACGACGCTTGAAGATGCGGAAGCGATCCTGCACGATCACCGGGTGGAAAAGCTGCTGGTCGTCAACAGCGACTACGAGCTCAAGGGCCTGATCACGGTCAAGGACATTCAGAAGAAACTGAAATATCCAAATGCGTCAAAGGACGCGCAAGGGCGTTTGCGCGTGGGCGCGGCCATCGGCGCGACCGGCGACTACCTGGAGCGCGCGGCGGAGCTGATTCGCGCGCGCTGCGATGCCCTGTCGATCGACTCGGCACACGGGCACTCGTCGCGGGTGCTGGAAGCAGTGCGCGAGGTCAAAAAGCACTTTCCCGAGACCGATCTGCTGGCCGGCAACGTGGCCACCTACGAGGGCGCCCTGGCGCTGATGGAAGCCGGGGCGGATGCGGTCAAGGTCGGGATCGGGCCGGGGTCCATCTGCACCACACGCATGGTGACCGGCGCCGGCATGCCGCAGATTACGGCCATTTCAGAAGCCTACCGCGCAGGCCGCGAGCGCGATGTGCCGGTGATCGCGGACGGCGGCATCAAGTACTCGGGCGATTTGACCAAGGCCATTGCCGCCGGGGCGGACGCCATCATGATCGGGTCGCTGTTTGCCGGGGTGGACGAGAGCCCGGGTGAGACGATCCTGTACCAGGGCCGCAGCTTCAAGGCTTATCGCGGCATGGGGTCCCTGTCGGCCATGGCGCAGGGCTCGGGGGAACGCTACTTCCAGAGCTCGCGCGACCTGGAAAGCGAAGCACCGGCACGGGCCGAAGGTGTGGTCGACCGCGAGCGCAATGCCGGCAATCGCCTGGCGAAGTTTGTGCCCGAAGGCATCGAAGGCCGAGTGCCGCATCGCGGGCCGCTCGAGGCCATGGTGCACCAGCTGGTCGGCGGTCTGAAGTCGGGCATGGGCTACCTGGGCTGCTCCACCGTCGCAGAGCTCAAAGAAAATGCGCGGTTTGTGCGGATCTCCGGTGCCGGGCTGCGCGAAAGCCACGTGCATGACGTGATCATCACCCGCGAAGCCCCGAATTATCACGTGGAGTAA
>CAXSBW010000129.1:3063-4548 GCA_964235795.1 uncultured Acidobacteriaceae bacterium
CCACGTGCATGACGTGATCATCACCCGCGAAGCCCCGAATTATCACGTGGAGTAAACTGCCACGGATGCTTGGAGGCCGGCTTCGCAGAAGAAGTCTCCGCGATGGCACTTCATGTCAGTCATCACAGCCGCGCCGCCAAGCCGCCATCAGGTAAGGTTGGGGGATGAAATCACCGTCTGCATCAGCACCTGATCGCAGGCCGGCTCTCGACGAACCGCAGGGCCCGGGGCAGGAGCGGCATATCCCGGAGCTGGACGGCCTGCGAGGGCTCGCTGTGCTGGCGGTCGTCTTCTACCATATCGCGCAACGCCTCATGGCTTACGAGCATGGGTGGATGCACCTGGCGATGGATGCATGCCTGTTCGGCTTTCTGGGCGTGGATGTATTCTTCGCACTTTCCGGCTTCCTGATCACGCGCATCCTGCTTCGCAAGCGGGAGCAGGCGGGTCCTTACTACAGGAACTTCTATGCCCGCCGGGTGCTGCGCCTCGCGCCTCCTTACCTGCTCACCCTCGCCATCGTCGCCGTATTTGCACCGGGCAATGGCGCTTCCCTGCTGCTGTCGCTCGTGTACCTGGCCAACTTCACTGCCTTGTTTCACATGGCGCCGGGCTACGGCATCCTGTGGTCGCTGTCCATTGAGGAACAGTTCTACCTGGTCTGGCCCACGCTGCTGCGGCGACTCTCATCCACCGCGATACTCGTTCTGGCGTTTTCGATCGGGGTGCTCACGCCGGTGGCTCGAACCATCGCGGCACTCCACGGCACTTTCGATCCGTATGCAACGTGGTATCGTCTGGACGGACTGGCCTGGGGAGCGGTGCTGGCCTGCCTTGCCGCCCATGCCCCTGTATCCCGAATCCTTCGCCTCTTCCCTCGCTGCGCCGGAGGCCTGGGTGTTCTGCTCTGGGTGCCGGGTACCTGGTTCTGGCTGACGGGTCGAAAGGAACTCGGGGCCGGGCTCCTGTTCAGCGCTGTCTCGCTTGGAACCGTGGCCATCATCAGCAGCGCGATCAAAGGGCAGGCACGAACATGGGCACCGCTACGGTCCGGCTTCTTACGCTTTTTTGGCGACATCAGCTACTGGATGTACCTGATCCACATCTTCTTCCTGTACAAGTGGGTCGGTTGGCTTGTCGAACACGAGCCGTCCCTGATGCGGCAGGGTGGTCTGCTTCTGTGGCTGTCGGTGTGCGGCATCGTATTCCTGTTGTCCACCGGGTCCGGCATCGCGGTGCGCCGCTGGATCGAGCTGCCTGCCCTGCGAGCCAAAGGTCGCTTTGGCTGACCTGATCGACCGGGTACAGGCACCACCCAGCCAAAAAGACGCAAGCGTTAACCTGCATCTTGATGGCGGTTCTATAAGCGCGGAGGCGTGAGCCATGGCACGCCGGTAAGACCCGCTCTCTCCGTGGGTACGATCAGGGCCCTTAACGCAATTCTCCTGTTGCTGTATGGGGCCGAGATGGTCTATGTGTGGCCTT
>CAXSBW010000130.1:0-4416 GCA_964235795.1 uncultured Acidobacteriaceae bacterium
AAGGGCCCGACGCAACTCACGCTCACCCCGGCCTCCACCACGATCGCCGCTTCCGGCTCCACCACCATCAGGGTCGAGCTCGACACCGACAGTGTCGGCGCGTATCCAACCGGGGCCATCACCCTCACGACCGGCAGCAACACCTTCAGCGGCACGGCCGTCTTCCGGGGCATCACGGGGTATGGTGCGGCGGACGAGATCGTCACCTTCAACGTGCCCGGCTCGGCGCTGGCCGGCGGCGCCAACACTCTGACAGCGACTTACGCCGGTGACATCAACTACAGCAGTACCGCAGCAACCACCACTATCACCAATTCGGGCGGCAGCAGCACGGCGCCCGGGTTTTCGCTCTTCCCGCAATCGCAAACCGTCACGGTCTCGGCTCCGGGGCAAAGCTCGGCTCCGGATACAGTTACCATCACCCCGGTCAACGGTTTCTCCGGCACCGTCAACCTCGCCTGCAAGGTTCAGTTCAGCGTTCTGGGCTCGGCCCCGACCTGTTCGCTCGCCAGTTCCTCCGTCACTGTGTCGGGTGGCATCGCAGCCACCACGACCGTGACCATTCACACTGCGGGCTCGTCGGCCTCGCTGAGCAGCCCGTTCGCAAACCGTCCCGATGCCGGCGCACCGGCCCTGGCCATGCGCTGGCTGGCAGGGGGCGGAGGGCTGGCGGTGTGCAGCGTCCTGCTGTGGGGCATCCCGGCGCGCCGGCGTTCCTGGCGGCAGCTGCGGTCCCTGCGCAGCCTCGGTCTTCTGCTCCTGACCGCCGGCGCTCTCGGCATCCTCGGCTGCGGCGGCACCGCCAATAACAATGGTTCCGGCACCCCCGCCGGCTCTTACCTGATCACCATCACCGGCACCGCCAACGGGGTCACCTCCAACAACACGCAGATTACCGTCAACGTTCAGTAGTCTCCTCCCAGCCAACACGCAAAGCGGCTCCGCCCCCATGGTGGAGTCGCTTTGCGTGTTGCCGGCCGAGCCGCTTCCGTTTACCCTGGCCTGCGCGCGCCACGGCAGGCGCGTACAGCGCGCAGGCCGCGCCCCGCATCTACTTCGGGGACAACTGCTCCATCGCCAGGGCCGCCCTCCGAGCGACCGGCCGGTGCAGTTCCAAGGAGGCTCTACCCATGTCCAAGGATTCTCAAGGCGGAAGCGCATTCAGCTGGTTCCTCGCCGGGCTCGGCCTCGGCTCACTTCTCGGCGTTCTTTACGCCCCGCGCCCCGGCCAGGAGACCCGCGACGAGCTCGTCTCGACCGCTCTCGGCTCCACCGAGTACGTCCGCCAGCGCTCGCGCGAAGCTGCCGCCAACGCCGGCGATTACGTCGAGCGCAGCAAGGGCCAGGTCGCCGACTACGTCGCTCGCGGTAAGGACCAGGCGACCCAGTACACCAGCGTCGGCAAGGATCAGGCCGGCCAGTACATTGCCAAGGGCAAGGATGCCGTCGAAACTGGACGCCAGAAGATCAACGAGGTTTACAGCCAAAGCGCGCAGGCCCTCGCCGAGCAGAAGGAAAAACTCGCGGCCGCGATCGGTGCCGGCAAGCAGGCCTACGCAGAGACCAGCGCTCCTGCCGGCACTCCAGGCGAGCTGATCCCCGGCAGCGACAAGCTCAGCTAGCGCGCAACCGGCAGGCAGAGGACTGCTTGCCGGGCTGCCCCCTTTGAACCCGCAGCTGTTTTTCCAAAACCAGTGAGAGCCCGATCATGCAAGTCACTCCTGTCCCCTATACCCTCGCGTTGATCTTTACCATTGCCGTTGTTATCAGTATCGTGATCCAGGGAGCGGTATTTCTCGGGCTTTTCCTGATCGCCCGCACCACCATCAAGAAATTGATGGGCATTCTGGAAGAGGTCAAAGGCAAAGCTCTGCCGATCGTCGGCGATGTGCGCGGGATCGTCCAGGACGTCACGCCCAAGGTCAAGACGATCTCCGGCCATATGGTCGAGATCTCCGAGACGGTTCGCGATCAGACCAAGCATGTCAACTCAACGGTGGGCGAGGTGGTCGATAAGACCCGTGCCCAGGCCGACAAGGTTGACGACATGGTTTCAGCCGTGCTGACCAGCCTCTCGCATGCCGGTTCAAGCGTGTCTGCGGGCGTCGCCAAGCCTGCGCGCAAGGTCAGCAGTGTGGTCACCGGCCTTCGCGTGACGCTCGAAAGCCTGTTCAAACAAAAGAACCGCCCCGTGACCAGAAGCGGTGCTGTGTACGCGACCGTCGATGAAGAAGCACCGGCCCGCTACAGTGCGACCGGGGCGCCTGTCGGCCAGGCAGCAGGTCAGACGATCCACCCGCCGCCGACCACCTCGTCGTCGCTGTAGAACACCGCCGACTGCCCCGGAGTCACGGCTCTCTGGGGCTGGTCGAACCGCACCTCGACTTCATCCTGGGCCACAACGCGGATCGTCGCCGGCGCCGGCTCGTGCCTGTGCCGTATCTTCGCCAGTACCCGCATCTCGCCCCCGGGGGCCGGGAAGCTGACCCAGTTCAGCCGCTGTACCCGGAATTGATCGCGTAGCAGCTCCGACTCCGGGCCCACCGTCACCCGGCTCGTCGCGGCATCGATCTGCAACACATACAGCGGGTCTGGTCCCGACAGGCCCAGCCCTTTTCTTTGCCCTACGGTAAAGTTGTGAACGCCCGTGTGCCGGCCCACAGCTTCGCCCCCGGCCGTCACAATCGACCCCGACGTGTTCGGCAGCTCGCGTCCCTGCTCGTCTAAATAGGCGTCCAGAAACTGCTTGTAGTCGCCGCCCGGCACAAAGCAGATCTCCTGCGAGTCCGGCTTTTTCGCCAGGGCCAGCCCATGCTCGGCCGCAATGGCCCGCACCTCGGGCTTGGTGTACTCGCCCAGCGGGAAAAGCGTCCGGCTCAGCTGCTCCTGCGTCAGCCCGAACAGAAAATATGTCTGATCCTTGGAACGGTCCGCGGGCCGGCTCAGCACCCAGCGCCCACGCACCTCGTCCCGGTGATTGCGCGCATAGTGCCCCGTGGCGATCCGGTCAGCGCCGATCTGCCGCGCGGTCAGCAGCAGCTGGTCAAACTTCAAGTGGTTGTTGCACAGTGAGCAGGGAATCGGCGTACGCCCTTGCAGATACTCCTCCACAAACGGCCGCACCACATCCCGCTCAAACCGGGCTTCTTCGTTGACCACGTAGTAGGGCAGGCCCAGCATTTCAGCCACGCGCCGCGCGTCGTACACATCGTCGAGCGAACAGCAGCGCCCCTGCACCTGCTCCGGCATGCCTTCCTTGCCGGCCAGCCGTCGCTGGTTCCATAGCTGCAGCGTCAGCCCGATCAGGTCGTAGCCCTCGCCCTTGAGCATGGCCGCCACGGCCGACGAATCCACCCCGCCCGACATCGCCACCGCGACCGTGTTGTTATAGCTCCCCGTCACTCCCCTAGTATCGCACCGGAGCCCGGGCAGGTTTAATCGCACCCACTGCCCGATGCCGACCTACTGCATGGCCGCGGCCGCCACAAATGCATCCAGCGCCGAGCTTTGACTGCCGGCATCGCCCGCCGTGAACGGGCCCGACCACACCTGTCCGAACTGGTCGTGCAAGCCCCGCGCGTTGTGCCAGATGCTGGTGGCGTTGGCCTGGGCAAATACCTTGTAATGCGGGTCCGGCGCCTCCTGTTGCAGCGCCATCAGGTTGCGCAGAAAAATGCCCTTGAACTGCACCCCGTCCCCTCCGCAGTTCGGCTCGCAGGTATCGTGCAGCACGCCGTTCGTATCCGAAAGGTTCGTCATGGCCGCATTCGCGATCTTTGCCGCCGCGCTCAGCAGGCCGGCATCGTGCGTCGACTGGTGCAGCGCCGCAAGCCCGCCCAGCACTACTCCCTGGTTGTACGACCACGCCGTCTTTCCGTTGTTTTTGCAAGTCTTCAGGTCTAGCCCGTCGTTGACAAGGTTTTGCTGATTGATCATCCCGGACTGCGCAAACCACGCCCACTCCTTTTGTGCCCAACCCAGATACTCGCTGTGTCGCGGTTCGCCCGGGGTACGGTTCGCCAGCTGGGCAGCCACGGACAAAAATAACTCGTTGGCAATGGCGTTCTTGTAGTTTTTGTCCCGGCTCCACCAGATACCGCCGCCGCAGGTCCCGTCCCATGCGCCGGTCATGTCGGTAAAGATCGAGGTCGCCATGGCCAGGTATTCAGGCTTGTGCGTCAGGTCGTAAGCATCGACCCAGGCCAGCGCCCACCAGCCTTCATCGTCGTAGTAGTCGTTCAGAAAACCCGCGTGCAGTTTGGGCGCGGCGGCATAGGTTTCAGCAAGGACAGGGAGATACTCCTGACTCTTTGCCGTGCGTGACTGGTTGATCAGCACCGTCAGCGCGTTTGCCGCGTTCCACCAACCGGCTGTGTCGTATAACCCGGTCGCGGGTTTGTACCATGATTGAAGAGC
>CAXSBW010000131.1:0-4047 GCA_964235795.1 uncultured Acidobacteriaceae bacterium
ACACTCCACGCCGATGCCGCGACCTCCCTGCCGTGTGCCATTCGCACGCCGGAGCTGTATCTTGTGCCGCGCGGCGATGGGCGCATCGCGATCGGCGCGACGGTGGAGTACGCGGGGTTTGATCGCGAGATCGATCCCGAGGCCGGCGACAGGCTGTGGCAGGCCGCCGGCGCGCTGTGGCCGCCGGTGCTGCGCGGGCGGGTCACGGCGCGCTGGACGGGGTTGCGGCCCGGCTATCGCCCGGGCGTTAAGGACGGGCTGCCGGTGATCGGCGCTCTGGGCGAGCGGATGTTTGTAGCGAGTGGACATTTTCGCAACGGGATCCTGCTGGCACCGGGCACCGCACGGGTGCTGCGCGAGCTGCTGCTGGGGCAAGGGCCGTCAGTGGATTCAGCGGCGTTCGATCCTCGGCGCTTTTTCGCGACGGAGACGGCAGGCGAACGCGCCTGATCCGGGACAATGAGGAGGCTGCGCCCCGATCGGGAGCGATCCTGCGTTTTCGCGAGTCGTGACAAGCGTTTCGCGGCTAGGCTATAACCTAGGTCTTGCCGTGGAGGACGCGCCGGGGAATGGCCCGACGGCAGCAGCAAGGCACTGGATGGAGCTGTCAAGGCAGGGCCACCAACAGGGAGACGGGCTTTATGGGAACTGCGGTCGCGGGGAAAGGGCTCGAAGGCATCGTCGCCGCCAACTCGGGCGTGTGCTGGATCGACGGCGAGGCGGGGGTGCTCGCCTATCGCGGCATCGACATCCATGAGCTGGCACCGAGTTCCACGTTTGAGGAGACGGCGTTTCTGCTGTGGCACGGCAAGCTGCCCGGCGCGAGCGAAGGGAAGCAGTTTGCGAACGAGCTGGCACAGGCGCGCGAGCTGCCCGCGCCGGTGATCCAGATGATGAAGATGTTTCCGCGGGAGGCGACGCCGATGGAGGTGCTGCGTACCGCGGTGTCGGCGCTGAGCTTCTACGACCCGGATGAAAAAGCGGTGGACCGCGCGAGCAATCTGCGCAAGGCTTTCGCGCTGACGGCGCAGATCAGCATGATCGTCGCTGCGTGGGACCGGATCCGCGGCGGCAAGGACGTGGTGCCGGCGGACAAGACGCTGTCGCACGCGGGCAACTTCCTGTGGATGCTGCGCGGCGAAAAGCCGTCCGAGACCGCGACCCGTACCCTCGACATCGCGCTGATTCTGCATGCCGACCACGAGCTCAACGCATCCACGTTTGCCGCGCGGGTCATCGCGGCGACGCTGGCCGATATGCACTCCGCGATCACCGGGGCCATCGGCGCGCTGAAAGGTCCGCTGCACGGCGGGGCAAACGAAGCCGTGATGCGCATGCTGTTCGCAATCGATGAGGCCGGGGTGGACCCGGTGGAATACGTCAAGGAAATGCTGGCCGGCAAGCAAAAAGTTTCAGGCTTCGGGCATCGCGTTTATCAGACCGAAGACCCGCGCGCGACGCACCTGCGGCGCATGTCGGAGGAACTGGGGGAGGCCGACGGCAACCCGAAGTGGTTCCGGATGTCGAGGGCGATCGAGCTCTTCGTCAAGGACGCGAAGAAGCTGAACGCGAATGTAGATTTTTATTCCGCGTCGACCTACACAACGTTGGGGATTCCAATCGACCTGTTCACGCCGATCTTTGCGGTAAGCCGCGTCGCCGGATGGGCCGCGCATGTGCTCGAGCAGCTCGATGACAACCGCTTGATTCGGCCGCGAGCGGAGTATACCGGGCCGAAGTACCCGGCCCGGTATACTCCGCTTTCGGAGCGGTAAGGCAGTAACCCCCCTGCGCGGGAGGCGGCCACTTCGTGGCGGGTCTTTGTGGATCTCAGTGGCGCTCCCGATGGTCGCGGCAAGTCTTGTTCCCGACCATCGGGAAGGCCGCGACGCTTGCAATGCGAACACGGTGAGAACACGTTACGACATGACCGAGGTGACCTACTTTGCGCTGGAGGGTGGAATCGCGCCGTTCATGCGCAGGTATTCGACCATCTGGCCGTAGTGGTCGTTGTTGTGCGCGAACAGGTAAGCGACGCTGCCGGCGCGCGTGCCGCCCTTGCCATCCATGTCGGCGAAGGCGTTCTGCGGGGTGATCGTCGCGATCGCGGAGTGGACGTACCGATAGGACTCCTTGAGTGCGGCGAGGATGTCTTCGCGGCTCGAAAGCTTTTCAATGTCGGCGCGGCTTTTTGCGTTGGGCAGCTTCCACGCGGAGAAGAAGGCATAGTTCGCCTCAGTCAGGTGCTTGATCTGCGACGAGAATGAGCGAACGCCGTCAAACTTGCCCATGGAGGCCGATGGGGCGAAGTTGAACTTGTCGGCGGGCATCGCTTCGGCCACGCCGACTGTTTCCTTCTCGACATTGGACAGGATGTGATCGAACACCTGGGACGGGGCGACGGATTTGCCCGCATCCATTTTGCCGTTGGGCATATCCATGGAACCCATGCCCTGGGCGAGGGTACAGGCAGGCAGGGCGAGGCAGGCGGCGAGCGCAAGGGCCGGGGCGGTCAGACGTAAGTGCATGGGTGAATCTCCTTGGGGCGCTTTTTGGTGAGCGGAACACGCGGGCCCAGCGTAACAGAATGCGAAACGGCGCGGGCGTAAACTTGCATCAGGATGCAGCGTATTTACATGGACGCGAACGCGACGACCCCCCTGCTGCCGGAGGTGCTGGAAGCGATGCACCCGGCGTTGATGGGTGCGTTCGGCAACGCGTCGTCGATCCACCACTACGGCCAGCAGGCACGGATGGCGGTGGAAGGGGCGCGCGAGGAGGTGGCCGCCGCGATGGGCGCCCGCGCGAGCGAGATCGTGCTGACGAGCGGCGCGACGGAAAGCGACAACCTGGCGCTGTTCGGCGTGGTAGGCAAGGCGCTCGATGCAGGCGAGCCGGCTCACCTGGTTACAACCGCGATTGAACACCACGCGGTGCTGCATGCGGCCGAAGCACTGGCCAGGCGCGGAGCCTCGGTCACGTTTTTGCCGGTCTCATGCGAAGGCATGGTGGACCCGGAGGACGTGCGGCGCGCGCTGCGGCCGGAGACGCGGCTGGTGAGCGTGATGCTGGCCAATAACGAGACCGGGGCATTGCAGCCGGTGGCGGAGATCGCCCGGATAGCGCGCGAGGCCGGGGTACCGACACATACCGATGCGGTACAGGCGCTGGGAAAGATGCCGGTCGATGTGCGCGCGCTGGGCGTGGACCTGCTGAGCCTGTCGGGGCACAAGCTGCACGGGCCGCAGGGCGTCGGTGCGCTGTGGGTGCGGCGCGGCGTGCGCCTGCAGCCCTTGTTTTACGGCGGGACCCATGAGCGGCAGCGCCGGGCCGGGACGGAAAACCTCCCCGGCATCGTGGGGCTGGGCAGGGCGATGCGTTTGGGTCAGCAGGCGCTGACGGACGGGACCCTCGATCGAATGGCGGCACTGCGAGATCGCCTGGAGCGCGGGTTGCTCGATCGGGTCGACGAGTGCGGCGTGAACGGACCGGTGGGAGCCGGTGCACGCCTGCCGAATACGACCAACCTGTGGTTTGACCACCTGGAGGGCGAGGCCCTGGTGATCGCGCTCGATCTGAAAGGGCTGGCGGTGTCGGGCGGGTCGGCCTGCGCGTCGGGCGCGACCGAGCCCTCGCACGTGCTGACCGCGATGGGGCTGAGCGCTCACCGTGCGCGGGCGAGCCTGCGGTTTTCACTCAGTCGGTTGACGACCGAGGCCGAGGTGGACCGGGCGCTGGAACTGGTGCCGCCGGTGGTGGCGCGCCTGCGCGAGCTGAGCCCCGTGTACCGGCGGGCCGAGACCGAGGCGGCGGCGCGCGGTTAGGGCAGGGTCGCTTTTCTGCGCAGGATCGATTGCCCTTCCCACTGAAATACTTTCTTCAGAATGGTTCGAAGCATCAGCACAAACGCGAAAAGACGAATCTCGGGCCAGCTTTCAAGTCCGATGGTTTTGAGCAGGGTGCCCGCCACGCTGAAACCGAGCGCGTCGATCACGCCGCGGGCGATCAACAGGCGGGCCCGGTCGCCGCTTCGGTCGCGCACCAGCG
>CAXSBW010000132.1:0-3810 GCA_964235795.1 uncultured Acidobacteriaceae bacterium
GCCGCCGCGCTCAGGTGCACCCGCGCGCCCACCTGCGCGCACGAGCCCACCAGCGCATGCGAGTCCACCATCGTGCCCGCCCCCACATACGCGCCCACGTTTACATACATCGGCGGCATGCACACCACCCCCGGCGCCAGGTAAGCCCCGGCGCGCACCGCCGAGCCGCCCGGCACCACCCGTACCCCGTCCTCCGGGTGCCACCGGCGGGCCGGGTACGTGTGCTTGTCGATATACGCAAAGCCAGGCCCCTCACCTTTCGGCTTTTCCCCTGAGCCCTCGAGCCGCCCCAGTCGAAACCCGAGCAGGATCCCTCGCTTCACCCACCGGTTCACGCGCCAGCCCAGCGGAGCCTCTGCGTCCGGCTCGGCAGCCCGCACTGCACCGGCTTCCAGGGCATCGCGCAGCTCCTGAAAAGCAGGGAGCGCATCCTCGGGCAGGGAAGAGCCCGCGGCAAAAGCAGCCTCGATGCGCTGCTCGAGATCGGTCGTATCGTATTTCACGGCCAAGGAAACCTCGTATCCTGTGATTCAAAGTATCCTGTGATTCAAACGCGATCGCCGCCCGGCGATCACTTACCCAGCGATCATTCAGTCCGGCACATCCAGAGCCGGGCCCAAGCCGTCGCGCCAACCAAGCAGGCTCCCGGGCTCAAAGCAGGGCGCGTCTGCAAGCAGTCAGGCGGCGACTCTCATCGCGTTCTGGCTGCCGTGAGAGACGGTGCCTGCTCCAAGAGCCCCAGCCCGGCAGCCAGCCCATGCAGCCGCTCCCGCGTCGCCGCCTGCACCGGCACCATCGGCAGCCGGTAGGTCTCATGGATTCGTCCCATCATCGCCAGCAGCGCCTTGACCGGCCCCGGGTTCGGCTCGATGAAGTGCGCCAGGATCAAGGGGAAGTACGTATGATTCAGCCGCCGCGCCGTCGCCCAGTCGCCATGCAACGCCGCATGCACCAGCGTGCTCATCTCCGCCGGAATCACATTGGACGCGACCGACACCAGCCCTGCGCCGCCCGCTCCCAGCACGCCCAGCGCCATCGTGTCATCGCCTGCATACACCGCGAACCGGCGCGGCACCAGCGTCAGCAGCTCGGTGATCTGCGCCAGGTTGCCGCTCGACTCCTTGATCGCCACGATATTCGCGCATGCGTCCGCCAGCCTCACCACCGTTGCCGGTTCGAGATTCACGCCCGTTCGCGCCGGAATGTTGTAGAGCACCACGGGAAACGGCGCGACCGCACGGGCAACGGCTGCGAAGTGCTGAAACTGCCCTTCCTGCCCGGGCCTGTTGTACGAAGGGCTGGCCGTGAGCACCGCCGTGATGCCCGGCACCGTCGCCGCCGCCTCGGCCCGCTGCACGGCGTCACGGGTCGAGTTGCTGCTCGCCCCTGCCCACACCGGCAAGCGTCCCCCGGCCTCTGCCGCCACCACCCGCACCACATGGAGCCACTCGTCCCAGCCCAGCGTCGGGGTTTCGCCGGTCGTACCGCAGGCCACCAGCCAGTCCACCCCGGGGCGTGCACCCGGGCCCGGCAGTCCGGTTTCGACGTCCTGACGGGCCCCGATCTGCCATCGCACCAGCGCGCGCAGCGCCGCCTCGTCCACCGCGCCATCCGCGCGGAACGGGGTCACCAGCGCAGTTCCACATCCAACCGGTTCCATACTCACAACGAGAACTATACCGCCCCTGCGGCTGTTTTTTGCAGAACTGACCGCATCCCCTCATGTCCGCCCTCCTTCCGCCGATAAGGGGAGGGAAGCGCCCCAGGCGCAAGCGAAACGAGGACCCCGCCATGATCTCCGTTGTGATCCTGACCAAAAACGAAGAACACGATATCCCCGGCTGCCTCCAGTCGGTCTCCTTCTGCGACGATGTTCACGTGTTTGACTCCTTCAGCACCGACCGCACGGTTGAGCTGGCTCGCGCGGCCGGCGCTCACGTGCACCAGCGCAAGTTCGACTCCTACGCCGCCCAGCGCAATGCCGCGCTCGACACGATCCCGTTCAAACACCCCTGGGTCTTCATCCTCGACTGCGACGAGCGGCTGAATCCGGTCGTCTGGCAGGAGGCCATTGAAGCCACAACCGCCGCCCCGCCTCAGCTGCACGCCTTCCGCATCCGGCGCGACGACCACTTCCTGGGCCACCACCTGCGACACGCGCAGATGATGGCTTTTTACACCCGGCTGGTCCGGCTCGGCTTTGTGCGCTACACCCGCGACATCAACGAGTTCCTCGTTGTCGAAGGCGAAACCGGTCAGCTGAAGCACCGCTTCGATCACTGGTCGTTTTCGAAAGGCCTCGATCGCTGGTTTGAAAAGCACAACCTTTACTCATCGATGGAAGCGCGCATCGTCGCCGAGCGCTCCTTCCTGGGCGACGCGAACTGGAAAACAGCCCTGTTTCACGAAGACTTTCACACCCGCCGACGCGCGCAAAAGGCCATTTTCTACACCCTGCCGGGCCGCCCGCTGCTGCGCTGGGCTTACCTCATGTTTGCCCGGGGCGGCGTGCTCGACGGCAAGGCCGGTGCCATCTACGCCACCCTGCAGGCAGTGTACGAGTGGCAGATCGTGCTCAAAACCAGGGAGCTGATGCAGTCCGCGGCAGCCTCGGGGCCGGTTCCCCAGCTCAACCAGTCGCTGGCCGCCGGCGCCCCTGCGGCTCACTGGACCAATCGCTGATGCAGCCTCGGTTCAGCGTCCGCGAACCGGCCTCACCGGCCTGCGGGCGACCCCGACAACCCGCGGCGTCGCTCATACGTTTTCGCGTCCACCAGGAACCGGAACCAGAAGGTTTGCAGCACAAAAAAGATAAATCCCTCGCGGCCGTCCAAAAAGCCCAGCCTCAGCACGTACCGATAAAAGAACAGCAGAAACGGCCGCAAAAACAAGGGCGCGCCGTTGTACACATTGCGCAGGTAGCGTCGTCGTTCGATCACGCTGCCCGTCGCACTGCCCGACACCCGCTGCTGCCCGTCGCTCTCAAACTGCTCTTCGACCTCGGCATCGGCCCACCGATTATGGCGATAGGTCCACTCCGAGAGCGGCATCCGTATGTCGTCGATCATGTCGTGGCGCAGCTGCCGCGTCGTGCCGCCCAGTACATAAAAATGCTGGTCGTACTTCCGCATTTCGCACCGGCCCATCCCGTTGCGAAACAAGCGCATGTGCCAGGTCGGGTTCAGCGCGCCGTGTCGAATGGCCCGGCCCATGAATACCAGCTGTCGCGGCAGGATAAAGCCGGTTTCCGGCGGGTCGTCCGGCAACGCCGCGATTTCGGCCAGCAGCGGCGGCGTCAGCCGCTCATCCGCGTCCAGGTGCAGCTGCCAGCCGTAGCGCACCGCGACATTGTCGATCGCCCAGTTACGCTGCGCGCCGTAGTTTTCAAACGCATGCTCCACCACCGTCGCGCCCAGCTCTCGCGCCAGCTCCACGGTGCGGTCCTTGCTGAACGAGTCAATGATGTGGATGTCGTCTGTCAACGGCAGGACAGACCGAATCGTCTCCGCGATCGTAAGCTCGGAGTTAAAGGTGAGAATCAAAACAGACGGTTTCAAACAGGTTCCTTTCGCGCGTTCACACAGCAGGGGCGCAAGCCGTCTCAGCATACCGGCGGGCCGTCCAAAAGCAAAACAGGCCGGCAGCAAGGTGTCCGTCATGGAGACAGCGGCCGCAGCGCGCATCCCACGGTGAAGCGATGAGCCTGACTGCAAAGCACTCGGCACTCGCCAACCCGCATACTGCCTGCCACCAGGCCATTCTTGAGTGAATGCGATCTCCTCTATGCGGAATGTAAGAACATGCGGAATG
>CAXSBW010000133.1:0-3518 GCA_964235795.1 uncultured Acidobacteriaceae bacterium
TCACTTCCGCGGCACCGGCTGCAGCCCCTCGCCCGCCCGCAGGCTCGTCCACACCATCGCGTCGAACTGGTGCTGCTCGGCAAAACCCACCCGTCGGTAGATCGCCGCCGCGCGGTCGTTGCCGCTCGTCACCGTCAATGACATCTTCCGGAAGCCGCGCTCCGCCAGGGTCCGCGCCGCCACCTCCAGCAGCAGCATGCCGTAGCCCGCTCCGCGCGCCCGCGACGCCACGCACAATTGCGTCACATGCTCCACATCCTCGCGCACCCGCGAGCACAGCAGCAGCCCGGCCAGCGCGCCCGACGCCCGGTCCACCAGCACCCGTGAGGCCTGCGGGTCAAACACCCCGCACCCGGGAAAGCGAATGATGTTGTGCAGAAAACGCAGTGAGCCCGCGACCGACCGGTACTGGTCGTTGATCGTCGAGTCCAGGTGCCCCTCGTACGCATGCGCGATCAGCGAGCCGGCCGGGGCAAAATCCGCTTCCCGCCAGCTCCGCAACTCAAACCCCCCGCCGGCCAGCGCCCGCTCGCGCTCCGCCGTCTCCCGCGGTGCGGTCCCGCGCAGGTCGAGGTCCATGAACAAACGCCGATACACCCCGAACCCGAACTCGCGAAACAACGGCGCATGCAGCTCGTCGGTGTGCAGCAGCAGCTGCGACTCGATGCGCTCCACCCCCGGCGAGTTCTGCAACAGCGCCAGCAGGTGATGCAGCAGCGTCGCTTCCACCTCGCGCGCCGTGTAGCCCGACTCGTCCTCCGGCAGCGCGAACACATCGCCCACCACCGCCTTGCGATCCTCGTACACGCAAAAGGTGTACCCGATCACCCGGTTATTCTCGATCGCGACAAAACCCGGCAACACCCGCGCGTCCAGGTACTGCATCAGCAGCTGGATCGAAGCCCGGTAATCCCAGTCCAGCCGCTCCGCCCATACGCGGCTTTCCGCCTCCAGCACCGGGCGCAGGCTGTTCGACGAAAAATGCCGGAGATCCAGGATCTCCAGGCGCGGCAGCTCGATCTGGGGCGAAGCGCTCAGGGGCATTTCCTGTTCTGTTCGGGATCAAACGTTCTGCGAAGCAGCATACTCCTCACGGCAATCGAGCTTCGAGCATCAGGGCTGCTTCCCATCCACCCGGTACACCAGCAATCCCTGCTCCGGCACCGCAAACAGCAGGTGATACGTGCGCCCGAGCAGCTTTTGCGGCAGCTCCCCGGCAAACGGCTGCCGCGACAGCAGCAGGTGCGATCCCTCCGGCACCGGGTCTCGGTCGTAGTCCACGACGCGCCGGTTGCGATAAAACGCCAGCCCATACTCCACATCCCGTCGCACCCGAAACACCGCCACCGAGCCCGGCTCCGGCGATAACTTGTCGAGCGCCTCCGCCACCGGTCGCGGCGAATACGTCAGGTCCACCAGCCGGATCACCCGCTTGCTTCCAGCGATCGCCGGCACCCCGAACACCGGCCCCAGCCCGAACAGAAACAGCAGCAACACGACCAGCGGCACCATCGTCGCCGCGCGCAGCTTCGCGAGCCCGAACCGCCCCACCGCCAGCAGGATCAGCCCCGCCGCCCCCAGCCCCGCCATCCCCGCCGCGACCAGAATGCGCCCCGGAAAGTGCAGCGAATCCTGCACGAGGTAGGTCGGCGTCACCAGCACCGAGATCGTCAGCAGCCCCGCCAGCAACGCATGGCCGCCCAACAGGGACCGCGAAAGCCCACGCGCCCGCATCCGGTACAGGTAGTCGCCGGTCAAAATCGTCAGCGGCGGAATCGACGGCAAAAGGTAGCCCGGCAGCTTCGAGTTCGAAGTCGTGAAAAACAGGATCGGCAGGAGCGCCCACAGCACCAGGAACTCCGGAAAGGCGTCGCCCGTCCGCTGGAACCCACGGTAGTGCCCCTTGGCCCGCCGCGCCCGCCACTCGGCAAAACTTGCCCGCACCGCCGACGCAAACGCCGCGCCCGACAACACCGTCCAGGGCATCAACGAAAGCAGCACCACCGGCACGTAATACCACAGCGACTGCTCGTGCTCAAACCGGTTGGTCGCGAACCGCTGGAGGTTGTGCTCGAAAAAAAACACATGCAGAAAATTGGGATTCCGCCGCTGCACCGCGATAAACCACGGCAGCACCATCGCCAGGTAAAGCACCGCGCCCGGCCACCAGAACGTCCGCCGCAGCACCGTCCACTCCCGCCGCAGCGCCGCGAACGCCACAAGAATCAGCAGCGCCAGGAACGGTGCCACCGGCCCCTTGGCCAGCGTCGCCGCGCCGATAAAAAAGTACAGGTCGAACAGCCAGAACTTCGAGTCCGTCTCGTACCACGCATACCAGCCCAGCATGCCGATCCCAAACGGCGCCGCCAGCTGCATATCGGTCGAAGCTCCGCGCGCAAAGCTCAGGATCCCCGCGCAGGACGCCGTCAGCAGCGCGGCATCCAGATGCCCGCCCGGCCGAAACCGCTTCATATGCGCGTAAATCAACACAATCAGCGTGAAAGCGAAGCTCGCCGACGGCAGCCGCGCCGACCAGTCGTGCACGCCGAATTCCCGGAACGAAAACATCGCGCGCCAATAGTACAGCGCAGGCTTTTCGAGCCACGGCTTGCCGTACAGCACCGGCGTCACGTAGTCGTGGCGCGCCAGCATCTCGCGCGCCACCTGCGCGTAGCGCGGCTCGTCGGCCCCCACCAGCCCCAGCCCCGCGCCGCCGAACACAGGCACCAGCCCGTAGAAAAACAGGATCGCCGTGAGGCTCAGCAGGGTCCACAACTCAAGCGCCGTTCGCGTGTTCCAGAACCGGCTGTGCCAGGCTGCCTCGGGCCGCTTCAACGTCGCGCCTCGATCCGTGTCGATAGCTTTCCCCTTCACCGCGCGGTGCCGTCGCGACCGAAAGCGCACGGGCCCGACCGCGCCGCGCCCCACCCGGCTAGCAAACCTTTTCGCTCTCCGCCGGCTGGGCCGGGGCCGCTGCAGGCTCTTCCGGCTTCAGCTGTGCATACTTGTTGCGCTTGCGCGTCCGCGTCAGCAGCTCGTCGATCCGCCCCGCCATGCGCTCCGACCGGTCCGCGTGAAACGTCACATCCGGCACATGCCGCTTGCCCATCCGGTCCTTCAGCTCCGCGCGAATCCAGCCCCGCGCCGCCATCAGCCCTTCCACCGTCGAGGTTTCCGCTTCCGGCCCGTCCTCCACCTGCACAAACACCTCGGCCGACTTGCCCCCCGGGTTGATCACCACCTGCGTCACATGCGCCGAGTGAATCCGCGGGTCCGACAGGTCCCCCAGCATCATCGCGTCGATCTCCTCGCGAATCGTCTCCGCCACCCGGTCCTGGTGGTACTTCCGCCCGCGTTGTTCCGGCATCGATCTTGTCCTTTCGTTCGCTTCGGCGTGCGGCTCTACTGCCTGGGAGATGGAGCCGGTTCGCCGGTTGCCGCGCGCGTCTTGTCTTCCAAACGGTTCAACCGCTCGGACATGGTGTTGAAGTTCATCAGTGTGGCGAACTGGTTCATCA
>CAXSBW010000134.1:0-3381 GCA_964235795.1 uncultured Acidobacteriaceae bacterium
CGAAGCGGATCAAGGAGGTGCTGGAGCGGCTGGGGGTGCCGGCGGGCGAGCGCGGGAAATGGCCGGTGCTTGCGTGGCGGGGGGAGATTGTGTGGATGCGCGGGGTTCAACTCGAGGCGACACCGACCTCAAGCAGGCTGATTGTGACCGAGGAAGAGGTGGATCGGCGATGAGGAAGACGCGTGTCGAGCACGGGTGGCACGTACCGGCCGGTTCCGTACGGGCCGTATGAACTTTTTTTTAGGATTCCGTCTGAACAAAAAAGCGCATGTGCCGATAAGTAGCCGACAGGATGAACCGGCAGCTGTGCTCGGCGGGGTGGATGGGGCGGCAAAGGTGCCGTTGCGATCATGCGGCAGAGTTGTGCCATGTTTTTGTTGACAGGTAGGAGCCTGGCTGGAGGATGCGAGGATGGGCGCGACGGAGGGGAGCTCCGGCGCGCGAAGGTGGGTTCTGCAGGATTCCCCAGGTTCAGGAGGATTGCCTTCCCGGGTCTCTCGAAAAGCAGGCCGGCCCGGGGTGGACGAAGCGTTGCATACGCATCGCTCCGGGAAACAGTCTGGGGAAGCAGTCCGGGAAGCAGTCCGGCGCGAACAGGCTATGACGGCTGGAAAGCCTCCTGCAGCCAGGCTGTAAAGGCGTCCGGGGTTTGCTCGCGGCCCAGAAAAGCGCGAACCAGGTCTTTCCCCGGTTTCGAGCCGCCGGGGGCAAGGACTTCTTCGCGATAGCGGCTGGTGACGGCTTCGTCGAGCAGGTCGGCTTTTGAGAACTCGCGGAAGAAGTCGAGGGCAATCACTTTGTCGTAAAGGTAGGTGTAGTAGTTGGACGAGTAACCGGTGAGGTGGGTGAAGCTCGCGTAAAGCCGATTGCCGTCGACCCACTCGTAGGGGAGAAAGCGGCGATAGTCCTCGTGAAGCAGGAGGTCAAGGTCGAGCGTCGCGGGGTCGAGCCGGTGAGTGTCGAGCGAGTAGGAGGTGTAGAAGAGCTGGGTTCGTACGGAGTCGGCGCGGCCGAAGGCACCGGCGCGGTTCATGCGCTCGACCAGCTCGGCGGCAATGGGCTCGCCGGACTGGTAGTGGTGAGCGAAGCGGGCCAGCAGGGCGGGGTCGCGGAAGAACTCTTCGAGCATCTGCGACGGAACCTCGACGAAGTCGCCTTCGGTGGCGATGCCGCTGAGGCCGGCCCAGGCCTGGTGACCGCCCAGGATGGCATGCATCAGGTGACCGAACTCGTGGAGAAAGGTGACAACGTCGGAGTGCTGGAGGAGGCCGGGGTCGTCGATGGCGCCGCCGGGAAAGTTACAGATTAAAGCGGCTTCGGGCACGCGGAGGCCGCGGACGCCGGGGACCAGGGGGGCGGCGGAAAACCACTTGTCCTTGCCCTCGCGGGGGTGCATGTCGAGGTAGAAGCGTCCGAGGTGAGCTTCCTGGCTGGGGGCGCTCTCCTGGCCCGGGGAGGTTTCCTGGCGTGGCCCGAAGACGTCCCAGGTGGTGACGCTGGGGTGCCAGGTGTCGGCGTCGGGGACGATCTGGAAGCGGACGCGAAAGAGTTGTTCGACCAGTGACAGGACGCCGGCCTGCACTTTGTCGAATGGAAAGTAGGGGCGGACGGCCTGGGAGTCGAACGAAAACTCGGCGCGGCGGTACTGTTCGAGCCAGAAGCCGCGGCTGGCGGCATCGATGGCGCCTGGCTCGGGTTCGCCGCTTTCGCGGGCGGATTGCCGGGCAAAGGCGAGCACGGCTTCGTACTCGCGCTGCGCGCCGTCGCGGGTGGCGCGGTCGAGCTCGTCGAGGAAAGCCTGCATGTTGGCGGAGGATTCCATCATCTGGTCGGCCGTGGCGAGGTCGGCCCAGGTAGGAAAGCCGAGCAGTTCCGCGATCTCGCGGCGGACAGCGAGTAGGTCCAGCAGGACAGGGACGTTGGCGGGGAAGGCGCGGGTTTGATAGGCGAGAAACATGCGGCGGCGCAGGTCTGCGCTGCGGGCAAAGGTCATGACCGGGAGGTAGTCGGGGAAGTTGGTGGTGAGGACGATTTTGCCGGTGTGCTCGCCTTCGGCGGCCGGCTGGTGGCTCGCGAGGAAGTCTTCGGGCAGCCCCACGAGTTCCTCGGGCGAGTCGACGAGAACGGTGCCGAGGCTTTCCTGCACGTTGCGCCCGAAGGTGAGAGAGAGGGCGGTGGCGCGCTCGTGGAGTTCGCGGAGCCTGTCGCGGGTGGGCTCGTCGCGGTCAACGCCGGCGAGACGGTAGGAAAGGAGGGTGCGCTCGAGATAGTGGGTGGTGGCAGGGTCTGCATCGGCGATGGAAACAGCACTCAGAGCCTCGTAGACAGAGCGGTTGAGGCCGAGTGCAACGCCGACCTCGGAGATGACCTGGAGCTGCGCCTGGGCGGTGTCGCGGATTTCGCGGCTGGGATGCACGCTGTTGAGCAGCCCGAGCTGCGAGCCGGTGGTGCTGAGGATCGCCACGGCGTCGTCGAAGCGCCGGAGGGCGCTGTCGGGGAACGGCAAAGGGCCGCCCGCGCCGAGTTCGCTGACCAGCATGGTGTGGCGCGCGATGGCGGCGCCGACCCAGCTTTCGAGCTCGGACGGGCTTTCGATGAGCCAGGGATGGTTGGCGGAGGCGGTCAGTGCGTTCCGGGGCTGGGCGCTTTGCGACGATTCCATGATTTCCATTAGACCGCATGGGCGCGAGTTGCGCGGTGCAGTTCGATCGTCGGGCCCGGCATCGGCAGGCTGGTCGAGGCCTGTTTCCACGGCTGCTACCTGCATTTGCCTGGATTTGGAGGGCGGATACGCGAAGAGCAGTATGGACGTATCGAGATGGAAGAGCAGTATGGACGTATCGAGATGGAGGTATCAAGGACAGCCTGTCGGGCAACATACGCCTTTTGAACCTGCAACCGATTGAACGGTCTGCTGGACGTGCTCAAGTGAGCTGCCAGGAGCGTTGCCGACGCGCCTGGCAGCCGGTATGCGCTTTCCACGCGGATGGACCGCCAATCAGAAGCCGGGTGCTGTGCCGGGGTTCGAGTGCCTGCAGATGGACTAGATCGTGCGCATGCAAGAGAGCGGCCTTCGCGCTCGATTCCCTTCAATTGAAGTGCATCCGGACAACAGGGGTGCTTCATGGAACAGCACCGGTCTTCTCGGCAAGGTGCGGAGGCTGGAGCATCGGGGTGATCCGGTTGCGTGAAGGCTCGAACAGCGGCAGCCTGCCGCTCTCACCCGGGGGGGGGGCACGATCCGCGCAGGCGCGCGTTGATCAGGGCGCTTGGGCGGATGCCGGCGCTTGGGCGGATGCCGGCGCTTGGGCGGATGCCGGATTAGCCTCGGCATGGTTCCGGATCCATCCTGTCCAAACGCAGACCGCTCGATCCTGTGGG
>CAXSBW010000135.1:0-3361 GCA_964235795.1 uncultured Acidobacteriaceae bacterium
TCAGTATAGCTCGAGGCATGGAGGAGCCCGATGGGCGCTCCTCCATGCCTCCTCCAGGCCTCAGCTGGGGCTCAGCCAGGCCTCAGCCGGGGCGGCAGCCGGCCCCGGCCGAGGCCGAACGGAAATCGACCGGTTGCGAGCGGTTGCGCAACAAGCCGCCGCAAGCCGCCCGCCTGCGGTATCCTGCTTGAACGAGCACGCGCCCCGGCGCCGGGCTCGAGGGAGCGTGTGCGGCGATGAACGGGCTTTCCCTGCGCGATCACCAGGCCCTGGCCACAGCCGCCGCCGTAGCGGCCTGTCTCGGAGGCCTGCTCTGGTATCGCGCCACGCGCGACCGCACCAGCGAGGCGGACCTTGAGCGCACGCGCCGTCAGGACCTCGTTCTCGGCGGCCGCATCATCGACGGCACCGTGCTTGACGTGTCGGACCTGGACCCGCTCGAAGCCGGACGCCCCGAAGGTCTCCAGCTCATCCTTTACAAGTACGAGATCGCGGGCGTGTCTTATGAGTGCTCCCAGGACATCACCCATTTGAAAGACCTGATTCGCATCGCCGACATTCGCGTCGGCTTTCCCTGCTCCGTCCGCTACGACACCCACCAGCCGGAAAACAGCATTGTGATCGCCGAAAACTGGATCGGCCTGCGCGACACAGCGAACTCTGTCCCAGTGCGCAGGGCCAACCCCCGGAGGCGCTGGTCCGCGCCGGTCGGGTAGCCTGTAGCCGGCCACACTTTAACTCCAGTGTGAGCAGTTTGAAGTAAATAGATGGGGGAGAACATATGGATGCTTCAAGAGTAAAAAAAATCAACCAGGGCGAGCGTGAGTTGCACGTCTACGTGACGGTTCGGGGCGGGGTAGCCTATGAGGCCCAGGTTCCAGACGGAGTTAAGCTTCATATACTTGATTTCGACAATTTAGCAGCAGATCGCGACACGACCCTTGCCGGCTATTCCAATGAGGAGCAGCTGTTTATCAGCAGGTTCGACTCCGGAGCGACATTCAGCTAGGTGTGCGGATTTCAGTGGAGTGGTCGGAGCTTCGGTGAATCTTTCCTGTGACATAAGCAGAGCTTCTCGTTACACAAGCCCTAGCCAGATTGCTCGGGTGTTATCGGAAGAATGGGTTTTGGCGAACATGTACTGTCTTGGTTGCAGTGCCGAACGCCTCCAGAGAACAGTCGCGAACACGCGCTGTCTGGACTTTACGTGTCAGGAGTGCCTCCACAAGTATGAGTTGAAAACTTTTCTTCGCCGCCCGGCGAAATCCCTCGTGGATGGGGCTTACGCAAGCATGATGGAAAGCATGCGTTCCACGTCAAAGCCGACTTTGTTCCTGCTGCATCGAGATAAGGGCTGGAACATACATCACTTCACCGCTATCCATTCGGCATTTCTGACAACCAGTCTTATAGAGGCTCGCAAGCCGCTTTCGGCCAAGGCAAAACGTGCAGGATGGATAGGCTGCAACATTCGTTTGGATCGCCTCCCGCCCGAGGGAGAGATTGTTGTTGTTGCCGATAGAAATGCAAAAAACCCTTCGCAGGTGAGAGAGTCCTTCCGTAAGCTCGCACCTTTTAATGCACTATCTCTTGCTGAGCGAGGATGGACGAGTCTGGCATTGTCAATTGCTCGGCGCCTTGGTTCAGAGGTCTTTACCTTGCAGGAAATGTACAAGCACGAATTCGATTTCGCAGCGGTGTATCCGCACAACTTAAACCTCCGTCCCAAAATACGTCAGCAATTGCAACAACTTCGCAATCTTGGCATGATCAGGTTCCTGGATCGAGGGCGTTACCAGCTGTTGTAGGCAAGCGCGTTCAGCCTAAGCGCAGGCTTGAGCATCGCACGTATGATGTGCGGTGTTGCTTCAATCTCTGTGGCAGTTCCTGATATTTCCGTCAAGCGCGTCTGACTTTACAGCGCGGCTTTCAACTCGCTGACACAATTCCGCTCAGTCTCCTACACTGAAGGTGCATGCATACCCACGCCCACCCGGCCGGCAACACGCGTAAAACGCAGGCGGTACTCCAGGTTTCGCTCGCGGCGACGCTGCTCTATGTAGGCGTCTGCTTCGCGGCGGGACTGCGGTCGCACTCGCTGGCCCTGCTTTCAGAGGCCGGGCATAACATTTCGGACGCAGCCGCGCTGCTGCTGTCGTTCGTGGCCGTCTGGCTCGGCGGTCGCCCCGCGAACGATGCGAAAACCTTTGGCTACCAGCGAGCCGGGGTGCTGGCGGCCTTCTTGAACGCGCTGGCGCTGGTCGCAGTCTCGACCTGGATCGCGCTTCAGGCGGTCGGGCGCCTCAGCCATCCGCAGCCCGTCGCCGCCGGGCCCATGATGGCGGTGGCCGCGGCCGGTGTCGTAATGAACGGCCTCATCGCGACGCTGTTATGGCGTACCGGTTCAAAAGACGTCAATCTGCGCTCGGTGTTCGTCCACATGCTGGGCGATACACTGTCGACCGCTGCCGTGATCGTGGGCGGCTTCGCCATCCGGCTTACGGGCCAGGTCTGGATCGATCCCGTCCTGTCCCTTGCGATCGCCGCGCTGATCCTGTGGTCGTCGGTCGCGATCGCGCGCGAAACTCTCAACATCCTGCTGGAAGGCGCGCCCGAAGGCATGGAGCTCACCGAAATCCGAACAGCGTTGATCGGCGTCGCGGGCGTCGAAAATATTCACGACCTGCATGTTTGGACGCTGGGCTCGCAGACACACGCGCTGGCCGCGCACATCCGCATCGCCGACATACCGCCGTCGGTAAGCAACACCATTCTGCTGGAGATCAGGCAGCAGCTGCGCGAGCGTTTCCGCATCGTGCACACCACGATCCAGTTTGAAACCGGGGGCTGCGAAACCGAACACGGCTGCGTGATGGCGCTTGGCGAGAGCGACACACACGACCATCACGGCCATGCGCACCATGGCCACGCGCACTGATTTCCATCGCGCACCCGGGGCGTGCCCAACGCGGGCCGGTGAAGCCGTCACGCTCCGGGGTGGGCAGCGTTTCCAGGGTCGCGGGAGAGCGGCCTGCATCTGCATGGCGACTCTGAAATCGGCTTCGCAGCCGGGCCGGTTCCGCCGGATGGGCGCGGCGTTCAACTCAGGACTGAGACTTCGACGGCTCCTCAATTCGTTTGTCGATCGGCTCCTCAATTTGTTTGTTGATCGGCTCCTCAATTTGTTTGTCGATCGGCTCCTCAATTTGTTTGTCGATCGGCTTGTCGGGCTGCTCGTTGTAAAGCTCCTTCACGCGGGCGAGCGTGTCGATCTCCTCGACCGGCTTGTCGGTGCGGATACGCAGAATGCGCGGAAAGCGGAGGGCAAAACCGCTGGCGTGACGGTCCGATTGGGTGATGT
>CAXSBW010000136.1:0-3170 GCA_964235795.1 uncultured Acidobacteriaceae bacterium
CGCCGCTTCTCGCCCATCCCGCCATGCTGCACGCGGTTCCGCGTCCGGCAAAGACTTTAGCCAGGTTCCAAGTTCATAACAGGTTCTAGGGCTGGATCACAGTCAGGTTGAAGGGGCGCGCATTTGCGGCAGCATGCGCGACGGCCTGATTGGCTTCATCCAGCGAGAACGCCGTTACGGAGAACTGACTTAACTCCAGCAGCCCGGCATGGATAAGGCTGGCGAGACGCCTGACGGCGGAGGGCGGATACATCCATTGCCCACGCACGGTGATGAGATTTCGCATGATCCAGGGATAGGGGAGATCAAGGCCCGGACCGCCAAGCATGCCGACCCCGCCCATCAGGATGACCCGTCCATAGGGGCAAACGGTCATCATGGCGGTACGCACCGCCGTCGTGCTCGCCGATGGCGGAAGCAGGTCAAGCACACAGTCGATTGGACCGGGTGCCGCCCGCAGCATCTGCTCCCGGTCGTGCGCTTCGTCGCCTGTCAGTGTCACCGGTCGTACGCGAGGACCGAAACGGCGCACCAACTCCCCGAGCATTTCCACATTTCTTCCGGGTGCGACGACACAGCCCGCACCCATGGCCAGCGCGACCGCGACGGCGGAGCTGCCGAAGTTTCCCGTGGCTCCACTGACGAGCAGCGTTTCGCCGGCCTGCAGTTCGGCTGCGAGGAGACCGCCGTACGGTACAAGCAGAGTGACCAGGGCACACCATTGCGCGGCACCGCCGGGCTCGATCGAACCCAGAGGAATCGCATTCTCAGTGGGAACCCGGATTTGCTCGGCAAAGGGGCCGTCGTGAAAGTATCGCTGTAAACGCAGGCCGCCCGCGTCACGGGCGCTCCAGCCTTGAAGTGTGATGTCGGGAGCCAGGGCGTTATCCCGCGATCGGACGGTAGGATCGCAGAGTACCCAATCGCCGCTCGCCAGTTGAGTTGAATCAGGACCGACCGCGCGCACGCGGCCGACAGCACCGCACCCGGGCACGGCAGGAAGCTCTAAAAGGTACCTGCGCTTACCGCTGAAGACTTCGTCCGCATAGGGCAGGACAGGTGCCGCTACCACATCGACGAGAACTTCTCCGGTACCGAGAACCGGGTCGGGTACGGTTCCCACACTCAGGGTTGATCCAAGGGTTTCTAAAACAGCTGCTTTCATGGCGGCGACCTCACCTGTAGGCATTGTGAGCGTGGCGAAACCTTCGGGTGAAGGCCTGGCACTATCCTAGGATTGGAGAATCCATGATCAGCCCCCTCGATAATTTGTCGGTTGCAAGCCGAAGCGAACTCGGCGGTTTTTTGAAGTCGAGACGAGAGCGTCTCACGCCCGGGGCGGTGGGGCTCGGAGACAGGCAACGACGGCGAACTCCCGGCTTGCGGCGCGAAGAGGTCGCTGAACGCGCCGGGATCGGCATCGACTGGTACATACGCCTGGAGCAGGGCCGGGCAGTGACTCCCTCCAAAACCACCATCGACGCACTCGCCCGGGCTTTGCTGCTGAGCAAGGTCGAACACGCTCATCTACGCACCCTGGCTGCCCATCCTGAGCGCTCGGTTTTTTCTCGCGAAACTGTTCCGGATCCCATGCGCCGGATGGTGGAAAGCCTGCACCATCCCGCTTACATTACGGGTCGCAGGTGGGATGTGCTGGCATGGAACGCGGCAGCGTCGGAGGTGTTTACGGATTTCAGCCAGGCTCCAGTGCAGGATCGAAACATCCTTCTTTATATGCTGACCACGCAGGCGGCAAAGCATCTTTTCGGCCAAACGTGGGCTGACGAAGCGAGGCGCATGATGGCCTTGTTCCGCACCACCCATGACGTTTGGGCCGGCGACCCGGCTTTTGTTGAGCTGCTGGACCGGCTGAGAGAGGGGTGCCCCGAGTTTCAAAACTGGTGGAACACACACGATGTAGGGTTTGGCAGTGGAGTGACAAAGCTGCTTCATCACCCCACAAGGGGACTTCTGCGTTTTGAAGCCGCAACCTTTCAGGCCAACGACGATCGTTCCTTGAGGCTCGCGATCTACACTCCCTTGCTCTAAACAGTCTTGGGAAAACCGTCTCCAGCCGGATGTGACTTCAGTGTGACGACACTACACGAGCGGTGTTTCGCAGGGGTGACCTTGCGCTATGATGAGGGGCATGACGCTGTTGAATCTTTCGGCCCCGGACCTGCACTTCTTCGACGAGGAAGGGGAGCTTTCGCCTGTGCGGGCCGTTGGACTGGCGACGCTTGCGGTGGGCGTGGTGACACTCGGCTTGTTTGTGGGGCGCGAGCTGCGCTTTCGATACCAATTCCGCAGGCGGACGCCTTCGGATTTTTTCTCGAGTGCCGGCGATGCCCTGAGCGGCGCCGAGTATGGAATGGGCGTTTAGGGCACCCGAGTAAAACAGCTCAGGAGATTGCAGCCCGGCTCACAGCGCCCGGGCCTCGGCCTGTGTAGCTGCATCAGGCAATGCAATAATAAGCCCAGGGTCGTGCGGGAACGCAGCGAGCCGGAGGCTTTGTCGTGGTTCCGATCATTCTGCTGATTCTGGCGCTGGCCAGTCATGTTTTGCCCCACCCGTGGTGGAACTTTACCGCTGTCGGCGGTGCGCTGCTGGTTTGGGGCGCGCGACGGCCGCTCGCAACGGCTGTTCTGCCGGTGGCCGCGCTGGCGCTGGGGGACTGGTACCTGACCCGCTTTGTTTACGGCTACGCGTTCCACGTCAACAGCTACCTGCTGACCTGGGCCTGGTATGCACTGGTGGTGTTGCTGGGTCACCGGCTTTTGCGGGGGCGTCTGGGTTTTGCGCGGGTAGGCGGGGCCTCTGTTCTGGCGTCCACTTCGTTTTTCGTGGCCAGCAACTATGCGGTCTGGGCGGTGCCGGGCTCCTGGTACCCGCATACGCTGCATGGCCTTGAGTTTTGCTACACGATGGCATTGCCGTTCTACCGCAACGATGTGGTATCGACCCTGATGGTGACGGGCGCGGTGTTTGGCTTGCCTGCGTTGGTGGCTCGGTTCCATCCAGACGATACCCCGGCTGCTTCGCGGGCCTGATCGATTCGCGCCAACGAAAAGGCCGGGCAGATGCCCGGCCTTTTTGCTTTCCCGCGAGGTTGTTTTAACGCAATTCTCCTGTTGCTGTATGGGGCCGAGATGGTCTATGTGTGGCCTTT
>CAXSBW010000137.1:0-3122 GCA_964235795.1 uncultured Acidobacteriaceae bacterium
CTAGTCTACAAACTCCACCCAGCTGTCCGCGATCTCGGCGCTCAGATCGGTCGCAATCCGCTCCGCCGCGGCTTCCACCTGCTGCATCTGTCCTTCCAGGTACAAGCGCGAGCCCGAAATAGCCGCCACGCCGATCACCGCCGACTGCCACGTCACCGCCTCATCCAGCTCCGCTACCGACACATTGAAGCCATGCCGCAGCTTGTCCTTCAGGCTGCGCACCACCTGCCGCCGGTCTTTCAGCGACCGCGCAAACTCGATCCGTAGCTGAAGCGTCAACGTGGCCAGCGGCATGGGCAGCAAAAGGGGAGAGCGCCTGCGCCCTCCCCTTCCAGCATAAGCGCTCGTCAAAACCCGCGCGCGCACTCTTGCGTAACCGGGCTGTCGCTTACTGCGCCCCCTTCACCTCAGCCTCGATCGCCTTCCACTCGCTCGCGTCCAGCTTCAGCCCCGCGGCCGCCGTGTTCTCTTCCAGGTGCTTCGCCGAAGACGTTCCCGGAATCGGCAGTATCACCGGCGAGCGATGGAGCAGCCATGCCAGCGCCAGCTGCGACACCGTCGCCCCATGCCGCTTGGCCGCCGTATCCAGCGGGCCGCCTGCCCTCGCCAGCTTGCCCGCCGCCACCGGGAACCACGGAATAAACCCGATGCCGTGCGCCTCGCAGAACTCGAGCGTGTCCTCGTGCTGCCGGTCGCCGATGTTGTACTGGTTCTGCACACTCACCACCGGCACAATCTTCAGCACCTGCTCAATCTCGCGCGGCTTCACCTCCGACAGGCCGATGTGTCGGATTTTGCCCTGCTCCCGCAGCTTCGCGATCGGCTCGAGCGACTGCTCCACCGGCACCTTTGCATCGATCCGGTGCAGCTGCCACAGGTCGATCCGCTCCACCTTCAACCGGCGCAGGCTCATCTCCACGCATTGCTGCAGGTACTCGGGTCGCCCCACCGGGTGCCATGCACCGGCTCCGGTCCGGGTCAGGCCGCCCTTGGTCGCGATGACCAGGCCATCCGGGTAGGGGTGCAGCGTTTCGGCGATCAGCCGCTCCGATACCTCCGGCCCATACGCGTCCGCTGTGTCGATCAGGTTGATGCCGAGCTCCGGTACGCGCTTCAACACGCGCCGGGCCTCTTCAGGGTCTTTGGGTTCGCCCCACACGCCGTCGCCGGTGATGCGCATGGCACCATAGCCGAGCCGGTGAACAGGGAGGTCGCCGCCGAGCTGAAACGTGCCGCTTTCAGCTGCATGGACTGTGCTGGAGGAAGTGGTACTCGCTGTAGCCATATCGGTTTTGATGAGGGAAAGCGCCCGAAGGTCGCGCGCTTTCAGTCCGCCGTCCCCTGCAAACGCGCCAGCTTTTCCGGGTCCGGCGGCGCCGTCGCATACGAGATGCCGAACAGGCACGCAAGCGCCGCGAGCAGCGCCGGAAAGATCGCATCGCGCCCCGCCAGCAGCCCCGGCAGGTGCGCCTGCACCGGCCCCGTGTCCCAGAAGACCGTGATGGCTGTGCCCGCCGCGATCGCCGCCACCGCCCCGTTCGCGTTCACGCGCTTTGAGTAAAACGCCGCCAGGATCACCGGCGTCAGCGCCGCCGAGTACACCGTGTACGCATACAAGGTCGCCTTCAGCACCGAGCCCGTGCCCAGCGCCTGGTACAGCGACCACACCCCCAGCAGCACGACGGTCAGCCGCGACACGATCAGCACCCGCCTGTTCGACGCGTCGCGCGCGAGGTAGCGCACATACACGTCGTTGATCAGGTTCGTGGCCGGCGAAAACAGGTAATTGTTCGCCGTCGAAATCACCTTGGCAAACACCGCGCCCATCAATAGCGCACCCAGAAAGTTGGGCATCGCATGCAGCGCCGTGTACGCGATAATCTCGCGTCCCCTGGGGCTCGCATGCGCGCGCAGTGCCAGCGAGTGGCCCAACATCGCGATCAGCACGATCACCGTCTCCAGGATCACCGTTCCGATCACCCAGCCCACCGTCGCCCGCCGCGCATCGCGCGCCGTCTTCGCCGAGAAAAACTTCTGATACATCGACTGGTTGCCCAGCATCAGCAGGCACGTCGGCAAAAATAGCTCCAGCGCCCGCACACGCGGGTAGTCGCCGAAGGTCGTGAAATGCGACGCGGGCAGACTCGCCCGGAACGCGCCCCAACCTCCCGCCGTATGCAGCAGCACCGGCAAGGCAGCCAGCAGCGTCCCGGTTGCGAGCAGCCCGATAAACAGGTCCATGTACGCGACCGAGCTCATGCCGGCCAGCGCCGTAAACCCGATCACAAACGCCGCGATCACGTACTTGCCCAGGTCCGGCGAAATGGTCCCGGGAAAGATGAGGCTCAGAATATCGCCGCCCCCGATCAGCTGGTACGACGTGATCGCCGTGTAGGCGAACAGGATCGCGATCACGCCCAGCACCCGCGCCGCCTGGCTGTAGCGCGCCTCCAGCAGGTCGGGAATGGTGTACTGCGCGAACCGCCGCGCGCGAGGCGCAATGAAAAAGATCAGCAGCAGCCCCGCCCAGCCGCCCGCAGGCTGCCACAGCGCGACCAGCCCATGGTTGTACGCATTCTCGGCCCCGCCCAGCAGCGAGCCCGAGCCGATCCAGCTCGACAGCAGCGTAAACACCAGCACGATGGCCGGCAGCGACCGGCCGGCTACAAGGTAGTCCTGTTTGGTGCGAGTCCCGCGCAGCCGCCAAAGCGAAACGGCGAGCAGCACCAGCAGAATCGCACCAAGCACAACGGCATACAGTGGGCTCAACAATGGACCTGACAGGGGGCTCCCCTTGCGCGAATGTTGTGCGAATGCCTGAGTGTAAACCGGGGCCGACAGCACGAAAACGGGAAACAATGTGCCAGGGCGTCGGCCGGCCGCGTCCCCGTGATCCAAACGCAATCGTTTCATAGACTTGGCCGATCAAACCACCTGCCGGCAAGTACGGCAAAAGACAAGCCGGTGATGTTCCACGTGGAACAACCAGGGCCCGTGCAACAGGCAGCGAGGTTGACGAACCGCCCTCCATGCGGGCAGAATAAGACCTGCACTTCCCTTCACCAAAGTGGGCCTGTGGCGCAGCTGGGAGCGCGCTTCCATGGCATGGAAGAGGTCATCGG
>CAXSBW010000138.1:0-3043 GCA_964235795.1 uncultured Acidobacteriaceae bacterium
ATGCGCGGAAAGCGGAGGGCAAAACCGCTGGCGTGACGGTCCGATTGGGTGATGTTGTTGAAGGCCACCTCGAAGACCGTATCGGGCTCGACCGTTCGATAGTGGCCGAAATCTTCGATGGTGGTCGAAGTGAAGTGCTCCGACAGGGAGCTCATCTCGGCATCAGTCACGCCGGAGTAGGCCTTGCCGACATTGAGTAGTTCGCCGGCGTCGCCGCGCACGGCGAAGGTGTAGTCGCTGAGAAAGCGCGCACGGCGTCCGGTCCCGAACTCCGCGCCGGTGACAACGACATCGAGAGTGGCGAGCTCGCGCTTGAGCTTGAGCCAGGCCAGGCCGCGGCGGCCGGGCTGGTAGCGACTGGCGCCGGCCTTCAGCATCACGCCTTCGTTGCCGCGCCCGCGAGCTTCGGTGTAGGCCGCGTCCAGTTGCGCGCCGCTGTTCAGGCGCATGGCGGGGGCCAGCAGCAGGCGCGGAAACACGCTTTCAGCCGCAGTTTCGGAGCCGGCGGCGAAGAGCGTGCCCTGCCGGGCCGTCGGAGCGTGGCGGCCGTCGGTACGCGCTCTGTGGTCGGCCAGGTATTGTTCCAGGCGCGCCCGGCGCGCTGTCAGCGGTTCATCGAGCCACAAACGGCCATCAGCGTAGAGCAGGTCGAAAGCCATGAACACGACCGGGATTTTGCGCCGCATGTCAGGGGAAACCTGCTTGCGCCCCAGCCTTTGCTGGAGGGAGGCAAATGGAAGCGCGCGAGCCGGCGCGTCGGCGGCAGGTGACCAGGCGAGGATTTCGCCGTCGAGAATCGCTGCTTCAGGCAGGGCGGCAAAGGCTTCGACGAGCTCGGGGAAAGCGGCGCGAAGGTCCTCACGGTTGCGTGAAAACAGGCCGACGCGGCCGGGCTCGCAAGGGTCACCGGCATGCAGCTGCGCGCGCATGCCGTCGTATTTGTCTTCCAGCTGGGCTTCGCGCAGGGCCTGCTCGAGCGGTGCTATGGCAACGCCGTCCCGATTTGCACCGGATGGAGGGGTGGCTTCCGTTTCGCTGTCCCCGGCCTGCCCCGTCTTTGAAGGTGTCTCCCCGCCTGAACCAGATTGCGCTTCATCCGGCGGAGCGCTTTCCCGATGCTCAGCGGCAACCTCCTCCGCGAAGCGGGCGATGGCCTGGTCCACCCCATCCACCGGACTGGCAAGCATAAAGCCGAGCGGGTGAAAAAGCTGCATCGCGGCCTCGCCGAGCGTGCCTGCGGCTGCGCGTTCGACCACCTCCGGCAGGCTGCCGAGCAGCATGCCCGCGTATCGCACCGCGCCGATCTCGCGCTCGTAGGCAGCGGCGATCGCGTCCTCGACCAGGCTTGCCTTGACGCCGATGCGCATGTCGCCTGAAATGAGCTTGAGCACGTACTTGCACTCGCTCGCGGTGCAGCGGGCGAGAAAGCCTGCCAGCACACGCAGCTTCGCGGCCGGGCCGCGCGAGCCGGCGACTTCGGCGAGGGCTGCTTCGAGTTCCGCAAGAGCTGGGGGCGCGCCTGAAGGCGCGCTTGCGATCAACTGCTCAGCCGCCGCGCCGATGTCGCCATGGTGGCGAAAGGCGAGTGTCATGGCGGACGGATCGGCCCCGCTGCGTTGCGCGACGGCCCTGGACAGCAGCGCGCCGCCCACGCTGAGGTTGCGCCCGTCGATCTCCGGGAAGGGTTCGCCGGCCGCGTACTGCGCCGCGCGCGCGGCGTCGGCCACCGGCAGCGAGAGCAGGTAAGCGGCCAGAATCGCGCGCTTCTCGAGCTTCTTGGTCGTTGCGCCGAGCGCTTCGCAGGTCGCGGCCCACCCCGCCAGCGATCCGGGGATTGTGCTTACTTCCGTCATCGATGGATGTAGATGCAGGGGCGGTCCTTTCCGCCTCCATTTGGTAAGATCGAGGCATGCGCCCCGCCGCGACCTTCGGCGTTCTTCTCTAGCGGCTCCCCGCCTGCTCGCGCGTGATTGTGCCTCCTTTTCATCCAAGTCGTTCCAGTTCTGTATTTTGAGGGCCCCGCCATGTTTGAACGTTTAGATCAGATTGTGACTCGTTATGAAGACCTGGGCGCGCAGCTGGCCGACCCCGCGCTGATCGGCGACCAGCAGCGCTACCAGAAGACCGCCAAGCAACATCGCGATCTCGAGTCCGTGGTGGAGGCGTACCAGCGTTACCGGGCGATCGCCGACGGCATGGCCGAGACCAAAGCGATGCTGGGCGAGGACGACCCGGAGATGCGGCAGATGGCGGCCGACGAGCTGGCACAGCTGGAAGCGCGCCTGCCGGCCGCCGAAGAGGAACTGAAGCTGCTGCTGCTGCCCAAGGACCCGAACGATGAGAAAAACGTGGTCGTGGAAATTCGCGCGGCGACGGGCGGCGACGAAGCTTCGCTGTTTGCGGCGGAAGTGTTCAGAATGTACACGCGCTTTGCCGAGGTACACCGTTGGAAGGTGGAGATCCTGTCGACTTCGGAAAGCTCGGTCGGCGGACTGAAGGATGTTTCATTTTTGATTGAAGGCGACCGGGTGTACTCGCAGATGAAATATGAAAGCGGCGTGCACCGGGTGCAGCGTGTACCGGAAACCGAAACGCAGGGTCGTGTGCATACCTCCGCCATCACGGTAGCGGTGCTGCCGGAGGCCGAGGAGGTCGACGTGAAGATCGAGCAGAAAGACCTGCGTATCGATACGTTCTGCTCGTCGGGGCCGGGCGGCCAGTCGGTGAACACGACCTACTCGGCCATTCGCATCACACACCTGCCGACCAACACCGTGGTGAGCTGCCAGGATGAAAAATCGCAGATCAAAAATCGTGAAAAAGCCATGCGGGTGCTGCGCTCGCGCTTGTACGAGGTGGAGCAGGAGCGGCTGCATCAGCTGGAAGCCGCACAGCGCAAAAGCCAGGTGGGCACGGGCGATCGGAGTGAAAAAATCCGGACCTACAACTTTCCGCAAAACCGGCTGACCGACCACCGCATCGGGCTGACGCTGCACCAGCTGGACCTGATCATGCAGGGGCGTTTGCAGTCGGTGGTCGATGC
>CAXSBW010000139.1:0-2861 GCA_964235795.1 uncultured Acidobacteriaceae bacterium
TTCAATCGCCGTCCGCCGAGCCCCCGCCTTTTCCGGCAAAAATCCATGAAACGTCCACCGCTCCGTCCCGAGCCCCGACCCCACCAGCGCCGACACCGCCGCATTCGCCCCCGGCACCGGAAACACCGGCACCCCCGCCGCAATCGCTTCCCGCACCAGCAGCATTCCCGGGTCCGCGATCCCCGGCATCCCCGCATCCGTTACCACCGCGATCCGCGCCCCGCCCACCAGCTGCGCCACCAGCTCCCCCGCCCGCTCGCCCTCGTTGTGCGCATGGAGGCTCACCGTCGGCCGGCTGATCCCGTAGTGATGCAGCAGCTTCGCCGTCTGCCGCGTATCCTCGCACGCAATCCGGTCCGCCCCGCGCAACACCCGCAAGGCCCGCAGCGTGATGTCCTCCAGGTTTCCGATCGGCGTCCCCACCAGGTAAAGCCCCGGCGCTAACAACTTGCCCGCATCCGACGCAAAATCCGCGCCCAGGCCCGAATCCGCGCCTGCAGTCTCGCCAGGCCCCGGCGCTTTGCCGTCAGCCTGCGCAAGCGCCGATTTTCCGGCCGCACTCGGCTCTGCGTCTGTCTCGCCGCCAAAGTCGTCCATCCCCACGCCCGCCTACCGCCCTCGCCCCGTCGAGCGCAGCTTCCGCTGCTCCAACAGCGGCACCATGCTTTGCCGCAGGTTTTGTAGCGTCACCATCCCCAGCACCCGCCCATCCTCCCCGGCCACCGGGATCATTCCAACCCGCCCCTCACGCATCCGCCGAATCGTCGTTCCCAGCGAGTCGTCCGGGGCCGCCACCAGGAAGTTCCGCGCCATCACCCCCTGCACGTACCCGTTGCCCTCCGCGCGCAATGACCCCAAAATCGCGCCCCGCGACACCACCCCGATAATCTCGTCGCCCCGCGTCACCGGGAACTCGTCCTGCAACGAGTGCACCGCCTTTTCCAGCGCGTCCTGCAACGTATCCGACGGCGCGACGGTCGAGAAGTTCTTCAGCATCACGTCCTGCATCGCCACCGTGTCGATCACGCTCTGAAACACCGTCCCCTGGTCGTCCAGCTGCGCCCCGATCGCTACAAAAAATCCCCCCAGCAGCAGCCATGGGCTCGCCGTCGCCGCCAGCGGCACGTCCGGAAACAACAGCAGACCAATGCCCAGCGCGGCCGAGCCCGCTCCCAGCATCCGCCCCAGGCTCACCGCCGCCCGGCTGCTCTCTTCCGCCCCGTGCTTCGCCACCGACAGGTCCCGCAGCAGCCGCCCTGCATCCAGCGGAAACGCCGGAATCAGCTGCACCGCCGCCAGCGCCACCTCGAGCCACACCGCAGCCCGCACCAGGTGACCCGAGCTCACCAGCGGCGACGCCCCGAGCTGCAGCCCCGATGTCCCCCCGGCCAGCAGGCTCGTCAAGATGCCCGCCATCAGCAGGTTCGCCCCGGGCCCCACCAGTGCCAGCGCCACCCGCACCCGCGTCGTTCGCTTTTCACCCTCCGCTCCCGGGTCCACCGGCGACTGCAGCCCTCCGATGGGCAGCAGCAGCACCGAGCGCAGCTCCACCCCGCAAGCCGCCGAGGCCAGGCACCGCGCCACCTCGCGCACCCCGACCGCGAAAAGCAGCAGCCCCCACAACAACACCCCGCGCCACGCCCCCAGCCCCGCCGCGCTTGCCAGAGTCGCCGACAGAATCAAAAGCAGCGCAAACAACCCGTGGATCCGCAACTCCACACCAAACGGTTTGCCAAGGGGAAAACTCCAAGCTCGCATCGTAGGGCCACTTCCTCCACGCGCCCGTCCCGCCCCCGCTGGTCAAACAAGACCCTGCAGCGGAGCCGACCCGGCCACGAATTGATTGTAGTTGCAATACTTCTGAGGACGAGCACCACGCCGTCAAACAGCTGGAACCACTCGGTAAAGAAGAAATTCTGCGCCAAGACCTGGTTCGATCATTGAAGGATGTGCATGGATGCCGCGACAGCACAGATCAGTCGATAACCCGGCGACCTGCCGCATCCATCTGGTCGGAGTTAGGCAAACCTTTGAAGTTAGCCGTGATCATTTTCTTGTTGACCTCGGTGGCAAGCCCGGGAGGAGGTGTTCGCGAAAGCTGAATATTCGAGGAGTTGTGCTATAAGAATTCCACTATGAAAAGATCAAAATGCATTCTTTGCCGGCCGTCCCTGCTGCTTGTGTTTCTACTATGTATGGTCAGCTTCGGGCACTCCGCCCCGCTTGCCCGGTTGCCGCAAAACGTCGACTTACTAACTTTGAAGCTTGACGATAAGGTGCTTGGTTCCAGATACGATGTGCTCGGTTTGAAGCTTGGGATGAATGCGGACGAAGCAAGAAGAATTCTCGGTAGCCGGTTCCATGTGAAAGAAAGTACATTGAGCACCCAAGGTTACACGTCTTACCGGGAAACCTCGGGTTTCGTGCCTGGAAGGCAATATACACAGCGCATCGTCTTGGCCGTTACTGGAATCGGGAATATCGTATGCGAATTCGCCGACCTGCCTCCTGGCGAGGGAAAAGGCCCGGAGCTGCTGTGGAACATTTCCTACACTGCCCTTTTGTCCCATACTCCGGATGAGCAAGCATTTATCGACAGCGTTCACCAGAAATTTGGCAAGCCGCAGGAGGAAACTGAAAGTGAAGCCGTATGGGGCGAAGCTGTTGTTACAGGCGCCTCTGCTGACCTTCGTGCTCTTCAACTAAACTACCTGCCGGATATTCTCTCGAAATCCCGGCTGCCGGCGCTGACTCTTTCCAAGGCTCGCGATGGCTGGAATATAGACCTGTCAAATCGTGCGATTCCAATGCACACGGACGCGGTTTTCAAGGCTATGAAGACCAGTACTCCGCCGATCTAG
>CAXSBW010000140.1:0-2448 GCA_964235795.1 uncultured Acidobacteriaceae bacterium
TGGCGGCGTACCTGGGCGGGGCGCTCTTCTTCGAGCATCAGGACTGGCTCGGCACCGAGCGGCTGCTGACCGACCCTCGCCATACCGCGGTTTTCTGGCTGCGACGGATAGGCCTGTCGAGACTCACCTAGATTTCTCGACCTCTGCGGATAAACCCTCCTAACCGTAGCCGGCCAGCCGCCGCTTCCTGCGGCTTCAGCTCCAAATCTGCAGTGAATCGCAAGTATATTCATCACCGGTGCCAGAGGCAGCCAGTACCTTTGCTGGTTCCGCTTCGATTGAAAAGCCGGAGGATGGCGGCCCTGAAGCGTATCAGTACGCAAGATGAAAAGACGCGGCAGGCTCGTTCAGACTCAGCACTACAGCAGCCTGGATCTGTGTCGGAAAAGAGTTGTAGATGTATTTCAAGGTTGCTCGCATGCGCAACGCCCTCCCGTTACCCAGTTGTATGGCGCTGCTCGGTTTATCGTCCATAGTCGCGCAGGCGCAGACTTCCGTATGCACGGGTGCAGCGCTCGCGGGGACGGTGCATGATCCTAACAATGCAATCATCCCCGGAGCCCGGATCACTCTCGATGGCGGCACCCAGGTCACTACAAACAACGCGGGCCAGTATGTTTTCGTTTGCGTCGCCCCCGGTCAACATCAACTGCAAGTCGCGGCTGAGGGCTTTGCAGACGCCACTCTCGAGAAAACTCTACCGAGCCCCGGCTCGGTAGACGTGGTCCTGCAGCTGCAAGCAGTGCAAACCTCGATTGACGTCGATGGGGGAAGCAAAGAGCTGCCGTCCGATGCTGCCTCGAGCAGCCCTGCCGCGCATACCTTGGCCGGCAAGGATCTGCAAACCCTTGCCGACGACCCGGACGACCTTGCGCGCGAGCTGAAGCAGCTGGCCGCCACAACCGGTGCCAACCCCGCCAATACGCTCATCACCGTCGACGGTTTTCAGAACGAGTCGGCGCTGCCGCCCAAAAGCTCCATCGCCTATATCAAGGTCAACCCCGATTTGTACTCGGCCGAATACCGCGAGCCTCCGTTTGAGGGCGGTCGCGTGGAGGTTTACACCAAGCCCGGCCAACCTGCATTTCACGGCGCTCTGTTTACCACGAACGGCAGCTCCTGGATGAACGCGCGCAACCCCTTTTCGGTGAGCGAAGGCACGCTCGGGAAGCAACGTTACGGCGCGGAGCTTGGCGGCCCGGTGCGCCGGCAGGGCAGTGACTTCGCACTTTCCTTCGAGCATCGACAGATCAACAACACCGCCATCGTCAATGCCATTGCGCTTGACTCGAACGGCAACCCGCAAAGCGTAGTGGACTCGGTTCCGACCCCGCAGACGCTTTGGCTGGCCACGGCGCGCAACGGGTGGCAGTTGGGAGCCAAAAATACCTTTACCGCCGCGTATAGCGCAAACGTCAATCACTCGGCCAACCAGGGTGTAGGCGGCACGGCGCTTCGCGAAACCGGCTATGCCAATGACACTTACGAGCACGACCTGCGATTCAGCAACATCACCATCGCCTCGGCTCGGTTCATGCACGAGGCGCGCGTTTCGCTTCAGTGGACAGGCAACATCGACGCACCGAACTCTGCGGCCCCGCAGGTGCAGGTAGCCGGTGCTTTCACGGCAGGCGGCTCCACCACAGGTGCGGCGAGCGAGCGCGAACTGATCCTCGAGGCGGATGACGATGCTGTTCTCGATCGCGGAAATCACCTCGTTAAAGTGGGCATTCAGCTGCGCAATCTCCGCGACAACGACAGGATGACCGCCAACTTCAACGGCACCTACATCTTTGGCGGCGGCACCGGGCCTGCACTGGACGCGACCGGCGCTGCCATTCCCGACCAAACCGTCACGCTTACAGGCGCCGAACAGTATCGTCGCTCGCTTTTGCACCTGCCTGGCGGCACACCCAGCGCGTTCAGCAATGTGGTCGGCACCCCTCGCGTCAGCTTCGACCAGATACGCGTCGCGCTTTACGTACAGGACAATTGGAAACTGCGTTCCAACGTGCAGCTCTCGCTCGGCCTGCGCTACTTTCTCCAGGACCGCCCCACGACCTTTGCCGGCGCTACGCCGCGCTTTGGCGTGGCCTGGTCGCCAGGCAAAAGCGGCAAATGGAAGCTGGACGCCCACGCCGGGCTTTTTTCAGGCCAGTACCATTCCGAGACCTGGGCCGAGCTCCAGCGAGAGGACGGCGTCCAACGTGTCACCAGCACCGTTTACAACCCGGTTTTCGGCGATCCACTGGGCCCCGGCGCGCCGGTCGTCCATGCTTTACGTACCACGGATCACCACCTCACGCAGAGCTCGATCAGCATTGAAACCCTCGGCATTGCGCGCGACCTGCCTTATGGCTTGACGGTAAGCCTGCAGCAAAACTGGGTGCGCATTTGGAACTACAGCCGCACACAAGATATCAACCAGCCTTTCACCGATGATCCCTA